>NZ_JBLMKT010000020.1:0-97135 GCF_047779955.1 Streptomyces lothianensis
CGGTGTTTCCGACTCTATCAGACTCTTTCGAGTTCCGATTTCCTCGGTGCTTTCCGGTTCTGGCTTTCGCCTTTCCCTTCCGACGGTGTCGACTCTATCAGATCCTTTCGGGCCTGACTCCCGGTCAACTCGGGTTGTCTGCGCGGCCGTTGCGGGCCGTTTCGACGTGGTGAGACTTTAGCGGAATCCTCGCTCCCGACCTAATCGGGGGTGAATCCTCATTTCGTAAGCGCGCACAAAAGCGATGCCGCGTTCGAAGCGCGGATTACTTGAGTGGTTCTTGCGGAATGGTCGCCCGGGGCCGACTGGAGTCGGTGCTCACGTCGGACAACTCGGAGAACACTACGGATCTCCGAGGGCCGTGTCAACCTGCCGCCAGCTCGCGGCTGCGGTCGCGGGCCGCCTCCAGGGCGGAGAGGAGTGCGGCGCGTACGCCGTGGTTCTCCAGCTCGCGGATGGCGTTGATGGTGGTGCCCGCGGGGGACGTGACGTTCTCGCGGAGCCGCACCGGGTGCTCGCCGCTGTCGCGGAGCATCACCGCGGCGCCGATGGCGGCCTGGACGATGAGGTCATGGGCCTTGTCGCGCGGGAGACCGAGCAGGATGCCCGCGTCCGTCATCGCCTCGACGAGATAGAAGAAGTACGCCGGTCCCGAACCGGAGAGTGCGGTGCAGGCGTCCTGCTGGGACTCCGGCACATGGAGGGTCTTGCCGACCGCGCCGAAGATTTCCTCCGCATGGGTGAGGTCGGCGGGCTCGGCGTGGGTGCCGGCGGAGATGACGGACATGCCCTCGTCCACCAGGACCGGGGTGTTCGGCATGACGCGGATGACCGGGGTGCCTTCGGCGAGTCGCGCCTCGATGAAGGAGGTGGTGATGCCCGCGGCCGCGCTGATGATCAGACGGTCGGCGGTGACGTGCGGGGTCAGTTCGTCCAGGAGTTTGCCCATGTCCTGGGGCTTGCAGGCCAGGATGAGGGTGTCGGCTCGCTTGGCTGCGTCGGGGTTGGTGACCGCCTCGATTCCGTAGCGCTGACGCAGTTCCTCGGCGCGTTCGGCGCGGCGGGTGGTGACCAGGAGGTTTTCCGGGGCCCAGCCTGCCCTGAGCATGCCGCTGAGCAGGGCCTCGCCGATCTTGCCGGTGCCGAGGACGGCGACTTTCTGGGTCATGCGGAGCCTCCTGGGTACGTCGTGCCTGCCGTCATCCTCGCACCGGGGGCCGATCCGTTGGCGGGGCGTCTCAAGGAACGGCCGGGGTGGGGATCAGGGGGTGGGGATCAGGTCGTGCGGCGGCGCAGGGTCGCGGCGCCGAGGCCGAGGACCAGGAGGGCGCAGAGGGCGACGATCAGGGTGTCGCGGATGAAGTCGGATGTGATGTCCGTGTGTTTCAGGACCTCTCCCATGCCGTCCACCGCGTAGGACATGGGGAGGACGTCGGAGATCTTCTCCAGAACCGGCTGCATGTTCTCGCGGGCCGTGAACAGGCCGCAGAGCAGGAGCTGGGGGAAGATCACCGCCGGCATGAACTGGACGGCCTGGAACTCGGAGGCGGCGAAGGCCGAGACGAAGAGGCCGAGGGCCGTGCCGAGGAGGGCGTCGAGCAGGGCCACCAGGAGGAGCAGCCACGGGGAGCCGATGACGTCCAGGCCGAGGCCCCACAGGGCGAGGCCGGTGGCGAGGAGCGACTGGAGGACCGCGAGGGCGCCGAAGGCCAGGGCGTATCCGAGGATCAGGTCGGCTTTGCCCAGGGGCATGGCGAGGAGGCGTTCCAGGGTGCCCGAGGTGCGTTCGCGCAGGGTCGCGATCGAGGTCACCAGGAACATCGTGATCAGCGGGAAGATCCCGAGGAGGGACGCTCCGATGCTGTCGAACGTCTGCGGGCTCGCGTCGAAGACGTAGCGCAGGAGCAGCAGCATCACGCACGGGACCAGGAGCATCAGCGCGATGGAGCGGGGGTCGTGGCGGAGCTGCCGCAGGACCCGGGCCGCGGTGGCGAGGGTGCGGGAGGTGTTCATCGTGAGGTCTCCTCGGACGTCGTGGGGCCGCTGCTCCGTACGGCGCTCACCGCGTCCACCAGGCGGAGGAAGGCCGCCTCGACGGTCTTCGTGTCCATGCGGTGGCGCAGCG
Source organism: Streptomyces lothianensis (assembly GCF_047779955.1). Classification (NCBI taxonomy): domain Bacteria; kingdom Bacillati; phylum Actinomycetota; class Actinomycetes; order Kitasatosporales; family Streptomycetaceae; genus Streptomyces; species Streptomyces lothianensis. The sequence goes on from NZ_JBLMKT010000020.1 coordinate 2,126, forward strand.
CGTCGGGCGTGTCGTCGGCGATGACCTCGCCTTCGCGCATGAGGAGGAGGCGGTGGCAGCGTTCCGCCTCGTCCATGACATGGGACGAGACGAGAAGCGTGGTGCCGCGGCCGGCGATGTCGTGGAAGAGGTTCCACAGGTCGCGGCGCAGGACCGGGTCGAGGCCGACGGTGGGTTCGTCGAGGACCAGGAGCTCGGGAGTGCCGAGCAGGGCGACCGCGAGGGAGACGCGGCTGAGCTGGCCGCCCGAGAGGGTGCCGGCGAGTGCGTCGTGGTGGGTGGTCAGGTCCACGTCCTCGATGGCGCGGGTGACGTGGTCGCGGCGCAGGTCCGCGTGGCCGCGGCCTGGGAGGAGGATCGCGGCGAAGTAGTCGAGGTTCTGGCGGACGGTGAGGTCCAGGTAGACGGACGGGGCCTGGGTCACGTATCCGATGCGCGAGCGCAGGGACGCGGAGCCGGCGGGTTCGCCGAGGACGTCGAGGGTGCCGGTGACCTTGGCCTGGGTGCCGACGACGGCACGCATCAGGGTCGACTTGCCGCAGCCGGAGGGGCCGAGGAGGCCGGTGATCTGGCCGCGGGGGACCTCGAAGTCGAGTCCCTTGAGGACGGTGCGGGGGCCGCGGACCACGGTGAGGTCCGCGGCCTTGACCGCGGGGGAGGGGGGCGCGGTCCCGGATTCATAATTCATCATGTGATGAATATGCGGCGCGAAGGGGTGCGGAGTCAAGGAGGGGGTGCGGGAAGAGGCGGAAGGCGCGGGAAGAGGAGGAAGGAGCGGGTCAGGCGGCTTGGAGGGCCAGGGTGAGTTCCACCGTGTAGTGCTCCTCCAGCCGGCCGTCGGGGAATCGGCGGAGGAGTGCCGTGCGCTCCTCCGCGAGGAGCGGGGCGGCACGGTCCGGCCCGAGGGCGGCGAAGTACGAGCGGCTGCCGAGGTGAGCGAGGTGGGCGTCCACCGAGGTGCTGCGGGTCCAGTGCAGGCGGGGGTGGGTGCGCGATGCGGCCGGGGCGTACTGGGCGAGGAGCCGTTCCGTATCGACCGCCACGGCGTAGCGGTGGTGGCCGGGGACGCGGGCCGCGAGGCGTTTTTCCTGCTCGGCGATCCAGGGGCTGTCGGGGACGTTCCAGAACAGGGCGAGCGCGCCTCCCGGGCGCAGGACTCGGAAGGCCTCCGGGATCGAGCGCGCCGGATCGGTCCAGTGCCATGCCTGGGCATACGTGATGAGATCGGCGCTCGCGTCGGCGAACGGCAGTGCTTCGCCGGCCGCCCTGACCAACGGGATGTGCGGCAGGTCGGTGTGCAGTCGGGCGGCCATGGCGGGGCCGGGCTCCACCGCGATGACTCGGGCGCCGCGGTCGTGGAGCCGACGGGTGGCGATGCCTGTGCCCGCGCCGACGTCCAGGACGTGGCGGTCGCGGAGGAGGTGGCCGGTGAGATTCTCGATCGTGTCGAGGAGTTCCTCCGGGTAGCCGGGGCGGGCCGTGGCGTACTGCGCGGCTATGGCGTCGAAGGAGAGCGCGAAGTCGGTCATGGCCTCATGGTGGCTCCCGGCCGGTGGCCATGGAGGGTTTCGCCGGCTCCGGTCGGCTTCAGCCGGCTCCCGCCGGCTTCCGTCAGCTGCGGCGCTTCTGCTTCCGGCGGTTCGAGGGGTTGCCCGTCCGGCGGGCGGAGCGGCGTTCGTACTGGGTGCGGGCCGTTTCGTACTCGGTGCGGCGGAGGCTTTCGCCGGGGGCCTCTTTGAAGGTGCGCAGGAAGTACGCGAGCAGGGCGCCGATGAAACCGATCGCCATCAGGCCGCGCTGGGAAGCGGCCTGCTCCGGTTCCGGGCGCTTGCTGTACGACTCCCAGGTGCGGCGGAAGGCCAGTGCGCTGCAGGCGGAGAAGGCGACGACGACGAGGAGGTTGACGAAGCCGCCGACCTTGGCGATGGCGAGGCCCTCGTAGGCGAAACGGAGGAGGAGGGCGCCGGCGGTGGCGAGAGTGAGAGCGCCTGCTGCTGCGCCGATCCGGCGCCATGTGTAGCCGTTGCTGTGGTCCAGCCACGTGGTGCCGAAGAGGGGGAGGGCCTCGGGTCGGGGGCCCTTGGGTGTCTCGTGCGGGGTGGCGCTCGGTTTCTCGTGCACTGTCTCGTGCGGTCTATCGCGTGGTGTCTCGTCTGTGCCGGTTTCTTCGCTCACGAGGTCGATTATCGCGGACGGCTCGATTCAGGGTGCGCGCGTGGGGGTGCGGGGGTGCGGGTCGGAATGCTGGTGCCGCCCGGCGGGGGTGCCGCCGTGCCCACCCTCCCCCAAGCTCTCAGCTCCGTTCGAGCAGGGGGTGCCCCCTCGCCCTGCGGCACGACTGCCCACAGCCGGGCAGGCGGACAGGTGGGTGGTCGGGCCGGACAGTTGGGTGGGGTCAGGGGAGCTTTGAGATGTCGCGTACGGCGCCCTTGTCGGCGCTGGTGGCCATGGCCGCATAGGCCCTGAGGGCCTGGGAGACCTTGCGGGTGCGGGATTTGGGGGCGTACGTGCCGTTCAAGGCCGCCTCGCGCGCGGCGAGGGTGGGCTCGTCGACGAGGAGTTCGATGGTGCGGTTCGGGATGTCGATGCGGATGCGGTCGCCGTCCTCGACCAGGGCGATCGTGCCGCCGGAGGCCGCCTCCGGGGAGGCGTGGCCGATGGAGAGGCCCGAGGTGCCGCCGGAGAAACGGCCGTCGGTGATCAGCGCGCAGGCCTTGCCGAGGCCGCGGCCCTTCAGGTACGAGGTCGGGTAGAGCATCTCCTGCATGCCGGGGCCGCCCTTGGGGCCCTCGTAGCGGATGACGACGACGTCGCCCTCCTCGACCTGCTTGAGGAGGATCTTCTCGACGGCCTCCTCCTGCGATTCGCAGACGACGGCGGGACCCTCGAAGGTCCAGATCGACTCGTCTACGCCCGCCGTCTTCACCACGCAGCCGTCTACGGCCAGGTTGCCCTTGAGGACCGCGAGGCCGCCGTCCGCGGAGTACGCGTGGGCCGCGTCCCGGATGCAGCCCTCCGCGGCGTCCTCGTCGAGGGTGTCCCAGCGCTCGGAGGTGGAGAAGGCCTCAGCGGAGCGGACGCAGCCGGGGGCCGCGTGCCACAGCTCGACGGCCTCGGCGGACGGGGAGCCGCCGCGCACGTCCCAGGTCTTGAGCCAGTCGGCGAGGGACGGGGAGTGGACGGAGTGCACGTCCTCGTTGAGCAGGCCCGCGCGGTGGAGTTCGCCGAGCAGGGCGGGGATGCCGCCCGCGCGGTGCACGTCCTCCATGTAGTACGTGCGGTTCTTGCCGACGTTCGGGGCGACCTTGGACAGGCACGGGACGCGGCGCGAGACGGCGTCGATCTCGGCGAGGCCGAAGGGGACCTCCGCCTCCTGGGCCGCGGCGAGCAGGTGCAGGATCGTGTTGGTGGAGCCGCCCATCGCGATGTCCAGGGCCATGGCGTTCTCGAAGGCCGCGAAGGTGGCGATGTTGCGGGGCAGGACGGAGGCGTCGTCCTGCTCGTAGTAGCGGCGGGTCAGGTCGACGACGGTGCGGGCGGCGTCCTCGTACAGGGCCTTGCGGGCGGTGTGGGTGGCGAGGGTCGAGCCGTTGCCGGGGAGGCTCAGGCCGATCGCCTCCGTGAGGCAGTTCATCGAGTTGGCGGTGAACATGCCGGAGCAGCTGCCGCAGGTGGGGCAGGCGTTCTCCTCGATACGGAGGATGTCCTCGTCCGAGACGTTCTCGTTGACGGCCTCCGACATCGCGTCGACCAGGTCGAGGGTGCGGACGCTGCCGTCGACGAGGGTGGCGCGGCCGGACTCCATCGGGCCGCCGGAGACGAAGACGGTGGGGATGTTGAGGCGCAGGGCCGCGTTCAGCATGCCCGGGGTGATCTTGTCGCAGTTGGAGATGCAGATCAGGGCGTCGGCGCAGTGCGCCTCGACCATGTACTCCACGCTGTCGGCGATCAGGTCGCGGGAGGGGAGGGAGTACAACATGCCGCCGTGGCCCATCGCGATGCCGTCGTCGACGGCGATCGTGTTGAACTCGCGCGGGATGCCGCCGGCCGCGGTGATCGCCTCGGAGACGATACGGCCGACGGGGGCGAGGTGGGTGTGGCCCGGGACGAACTCGGTGAAGGAGTTGGCCACGGCGATGACCGGCTTGCGGCCGATGTCCGCGCCCGGTACGCCCGAGGCACGCATGAGGGCTCGGGCGCCCGCCATGTTGCGGCCGTGGGTGACGGTGCGGGACCTCAGCTCGGGCATCGCGGGTTGCTCCTTCGGTGCGTGTGGTCTTGTCGAGCGTACGCCCCGGATCCATGATCCGGACGGGGTGTCCGATATGCGGGACGGCGCCTGAGAACGCCTCAGGCCTCCGTGAGGTAACGCTGGAGGGTGGGGGCGACGAGGGCGATGATGTCCTCCGGGTCCGCGGAGGCCAGGGGTTCGATCTTCACCACGTAGCGGAGCATCGCGATGCCCACCATGTGCGAGGCGGCGAGTTCCGCGCGGAAGCGGGGGTCGGGGACGTGGAGGTCCGACTCCACGCGTTCGATCAGGCGCTTCAGGACGAAGTTGCGCAGCGCCTTGGCGGCCCGCTCGTGCGTGACCGCCGAGCGGACCACCGCGAGCAGCGGGACGCGGGTCGTCGGGTTCTCCCAGACCGCGAAGAAGGAGCGCGCGAGGCGTTCGCCGGCGCCCTCGGGCCCGGGGCCGACGATCCCGGCGGCGAGTGCCTGCGGGCCGCCGGCGACCGGTTCGAAGCTCGCCTCGATGGCGGCCGCGAAGACGTCGTCCTTCGTGCCGAAGTAGTGGTGCACCAGGGCCGGGTCCACGCCTGCCGACTTGGCGATCGAGCGGATGGAGGCCTTGTCGTAGCCGCGTTCGGCGAACTGTTCGCGGGCCGCGGTGAGGATGCGGTCCCTGGTGCCCGGGCCGGTTTCCGACTCCGTACGGGAGGGGCGGCCGCGGCCTCGTCGGGGGGCCGGCGCGCGCTCGAGGTCGGGGGGCGGGGCGGGCTGTCGGCGCTCGGGGTCGGCGGGGGTCACTGTGTCACTGCTTCGGGGCGGCGTTGGTCGTGGCGCTCGGGGTCGTGGTGTTCGAGGTCGTGGTGTTCGAGGTCGTGGCGCTCGGGGTCCTGGTGTTCGAGGTCGTGGTGTTGAGAGGGGACGCCAGGTGGAGGCGGGTGAAGGCCAGGGCCTCGGCGAGGTCGGCCTCACGTTCGGCGCTTGACATCGCGCGCCGCGTGTTGACCTCGATGACGACATGCCCGTCGAAGCCGCTCAGCGCGAGGCGTTCGAGCAGCTCGGCGCAGGGCTGTGTGCCGCGGCCCGGGACGAGGTGCTCGTCCTTCGCCGAGCCGTTGCCGTCGGCGAGGTGGATGTGGGCGAGGCGTTCGCCCATCCGGTCGACCATCTCCAGGGCCTCGGTGCGGGCCGTCGCCGTATGCGACAGGTCGACGGTGAAGTGCCGGTAGTCGTCCTTGGTGACGTCCCACTCGGGCGCGTACGCGAGCATCTCGCGGTCGCGGTAGCGCCACGGGTACATGTTCTCGACGGCGAAACGGACATCCGTCTCGTCGGCCATCCGCCACAGCCCGGTGACGAAGTCCCGCGCGTACTGCCGCTGCCAGCGGAACGGCGGATGTACGACGACAGTCGACGCGCCCAGCCTCTCGGCGGCCGCCCGGGCGCGCTGCAGTTTGACCCACGGGTCGGTGGACCAGACGCGCTGGGTGATCAGGAGGCATGGCGCGTGCACCGCGAGGATGGGGATGCGGTGGTAGTCGGAGAGGCGGCGCAGCGCCTCGATGTCCTGGCTGACCGGGTCGGTCCAGACCATGACCTCGACACCGTCGTAGCCGAGGCGCGCGGCGATCTCGAAGGCCGTCGCCGTCGACTCCGGGTAGACGGAGGCCGTCGACAGGGCGACCTTCGCATCCGGGATCCGCACCACTGGTTCTGCCACGTCCGCCGCGTCTGCCACGCAGGACAGGGTACGGGGCGAGGGCGGGCCCGCTCCCCCGGTGTCGGTCAACCCAGCTCCCCCATGGACGGTGTGTGCATGTGGTCGAGGCGGCGCAGGATGAGGCCCTCGCGCAGGGCCCACGGGCAGATCTCCAGGGCCTCGATCCCGAACAGATCCATCGCGCCCTCCGCCACCAGGGCCCCGGCGAGCAGCTGTCCGGCACGCCCGTCGGAGACGCCGGGCAGTTCGGCGCGCTCGGCCTCCGTCATCGCGGCGAGCCGCGGCACCCAGTCCTCCAGGGACTTCCGCTTGAGCTCCCGCTGCACGTACAGGCCCTCGGCGGAGCGCGCCGCGCCCGCGAGCCGGGCCAGCTGCTTGAAGGTCTTGGAGGTGGCGACGACATGGTCGGGGCTGCCGAAGCGGCTGAACTCCCCCACCGTACGGGCGATCTGGGCGCGCGCGTGGCGGCGCAGCGCCTTCACGTCCTGCGGGTCGGGCGGGTCGCCGGGCAGCCAGGCGGAGGTGAGGCGGCCCGCGCCGAGCGGGAGGCTGACGGCGGCGTCCGGGTCCTCGTCGATGCCGTACGCGATCTCCAGGGAGCCGCCGCCGATGTCGAGCACGAGCAGCTTGCCGGCGGACCAGCCGAACCAGCGGCGTACGGCGAGGAAGGTGAGCCGGGCCTCGTCCTCGCCGGAGAGGACCTGCAGGTCGACGCCGGTCTCGGCGCGGACGCGGGCGAGGACCTCGTCGGCGTTGACCGCTTCGCGTACCGCGGAGGTCGCGAAGGGCAGGACGTCCTCGCAGCCCTTGTCCTCGGCGGCCTCCAAGGCCTCGTTGACCGTGGCGATCAGGCGGTCGACCCCTTCCGGGGTGATCGCCCCGGAAGGGTCGAGGAGTTGAGCCAGCCGCAGATCTGTCTTGTGCGAGTGGGCGGGCAGCGGGCGTGCGCCGGGGTGGGCATCCACCACCAGCAGATGCACCGTGTTCGAACCCACATCGAGGACACCGAGTCTCATACGTAAGACGCTACTGCGGGTTCGGGGATGCGCGGTCCACGACCGGGGTTCCGCGCGCATACCCTGGGTGCGTGCCCAAGACGAAGAACGCGAAGCTGCACAAGTCGGGTAAGCCCGGGAAAATGGGCAAGACCGGAAAAAACGGGAAGCCGGAGAAGGCAGGGCGGACGGGGAAGCCCGGGAAGGCGGAGAAGGGGAAGGTGGACAAGGCAGGCAAGGCGGGCAAGGCGGGCGAGCCCCGGGAGGGCGTGCAGGTGGTTGCCTCGGCCGACGAGCAGGGGCTCGACTTCCCCCGCGCCTGGGTCGAGTTCGCCGACCCCGCCGACGACGAACAGGTCTTCCGCTGCGATCTGACCTGGCTCACCTCGCGCTGGCACTGCATCTTCGGCAGCGGCTGCCAGGGCATCCGTGCCGGACGCGCCGACGACGGCTGCTGCACGCTCGGGGCGCACTTCTCCGACGAGGAGGACGAGCAGCGGGTCGCCGGGTACGTGGCCAAGCTCACGCCCGATATCTGGCAGCACCACGACGTCGGCACGTCCACGGGGTGGACCCAGGAGGACGAGGACGGGGAGCGGCAGACCCGGCGCTGGGAAGGCTCCTGCATCTTCCAGAACCGGCCCGGGTTCTCCGGCGGCGCAGGCTGCTCGCTGCACATCCTCGCGCTGAAGGAAGGGCGCGAACCGCTCGAGACCAAGCCGGACGTGTGCTGGCAGCTGCCCGTGCGGCGGACCTACGAATGGATCGAGCGGCCCGATGACACCAAGGTGCTGCAGGTGTCGATCGGGGAGTACGACCGGCGTGGGTGGGGGCCCGGGGGGCACGACCTGCACTGGTGGTGCACGTCGGCGACGTCGGCGCACGGGGCAGGGGATCCCGTGTACGTGTCGTACGCGGCGGAGCTGCGGGAGTTGATGGGGGTGGCGGCGTACGAGGTTCTGGTGGGGCTGTGCGAGCAGCGTTTGAGCCACCAGTTGCCGCTGGTGGCTCCGCATCCGGCGGATCCGGGGGACGTGGAGGTCTGAGGGCGGGGGCGGTGCTGCCGGGTGCGGGTGCGTTGCGCCTGCGGCGGGCGGGCCCAGTTGTGCGAAGCACCCACGGGTGAGTGGGCCACCTGGGGCTTCGCCCCAAATCCAGCCCCGCCGGCGTTTGAGGCGATCCGGACGCGGTCCGGATGCGGGGTCCGGGACGGAGCCCCGGGAAACGGTGAAAGAACGGGGTGGGGGAAAGAGCTCACTCCGGCGGCGCCCCGGACGTGCCCGGGGCCGAAGTATCGGGGTCCGAAGGGCCCGGGCTGCCCGGAGCGGACGGGCCTGAGTCCGAAGGGGCAGGGCTGCCTGAGTCCGAAGGAGCAGGGCTGCCGGGGTCCGAGGGGTCGGGATCGGACGGAGAGGGACTGCCCGGGTCCGTCGGGTCGGAAGTGCCGGGGTCCGTGGGTTCCGGGCTGCCCGGGTCCGAAGGCCCGGGGTCGGACGGGGAAGGGCTGCCCGGGTTCGTCGGGGACGGCGGGCGCGGGGACGGGTCCACGGGGCCCGGCCCCGGCGCACCCGGGCCGTAACCGTCGATGATCACCACCGCATTGCCCGGCTCGACCGCGATCCGCGCACTCCATGCCCCCGTCGGCTGACGGGCGTGGTCGAGCCATACCTGGATCGTGAGCGATTCCCCGGGCTGGAGCGTCCCCGCGCTCCGACTGAACCGCAGCCAGGACGCCGCCGTGTGCGCGGACCAGTCGACGGCCCGTCCCCCGGAGGCCGTGAGGGTGATGAGCGTCGTATCGCCGTTCGGCTGGGCGTCCACGGTGAGGCGGCCGGGGCCCTTCCCGGGCTTCGTGGGCGCGGCCCCCGGGCTGATGACCTCGACGGAGACGTCGGGCGAGCGGCTGCCGGCCGTGTAGCGGGGGTCGGGTCCGGAGTGCGCGTTGCCGGCGTTCTCGTAGGTGTCCTCGACGCTCTCGCCGTACAGGCCGTCCGGCCCGCCCGCCTCGCTCGCGGAGAGGGGCCGCCCGTCGCTCTCGCCGGTGAGCGGCGCTCCGCGGTAGGCCGCCCACAGCGCGAGCACGGGCGCCGCCACCACCGTGGCCACGACGGTCGTCGTGACGGCCCGGGCCCGCAGCCGGTCGCGGCGGGCCGCCCGGTCCTTGGGGTCCATGGGGAAGCCGCGCCGGTCGAAGCGCGGCATCCCGCCGCGTACCCGCGCGGCCGCGAGCATCGCCGCGTGCACGGCGGCGCGCGGCGCGGGGAGCACCGGGAGCGCGGCAGGTGTGACGGGAGCTGAGAGGGAAGAGGAGGGGGAGGGGAAGGGGGAGGAGAGAGCGGACGGGGCAGGGGCAGGAGTAGAGGCAGAGGCAGAGCCGGCAGGAGAAACGGTTGTGCCGGGCCAGGCGCTCGCTCCCGCGCGTTCCGCAGTGCGGCGGCAGCGCGGGCAGTCGTCGACGTGCCGGACCAGTTCGGCGCGCAGGGCCGCGCCGAGGAGCAGCTGGTTGTCCCCGGTGAGCCGGGCCACGCTCGGGCAGGTGCCGGTCTCGACGACGGCGAGTGCGGCCCGGGTCCGCTCCACCTCGCAGGCGGCGGCCGCGAGAAGTTCACGGGCGGCGCCGCGGTCCATGCCGAGTACGTCGGCGACCTCGGCGGCTCCCAGACCATGCCGTACCGCGAGTTCGAGCGCCTCACGCTGCTCCGGGCTCGTACCGGCCGCCTCTGGCCAGGCGAGCCGCGCGAGCTGGCGCGTCCGGGCCTCGGCATCCGCGGCGGACGCGGAGTCCGTAGGGCGCTCGGAGTCCCCGGTGCGCTCGTCACACTCGAAGTTTCCGGTGCGCTCGGCGTGCCCGGTCGGTTTCCCGGGCGCGGGTGCCGGCCTGCCGCCCGCGTGCGCGCCGCCCTGCCGCTTGCTCCGCGCCTCGGCCAGGCGGCGCAGGCAGGCCCAGCGGGCCAGCGCGTACAGCCAGGCCCGCCGGTCGCGTGCGCCCTCCGGGCCGCGTGCGGTGCGGCGCTCGGCGAGCGCGAGCACATCGCCGAGGGCGGCGGTCGCGGCATCGTGGTCGCAGAGCACGGACAGGCAGTAGGTGAACAGGCCGTCCAGATAGGGCTCGTAGCGAGCCGGTGCGCTCTGCGGGGAGGTGTGGTGCGGGCGGCGGTGGGCACGGCGGTGCGCCCGGTGTGCGCCGGTCGTCTTGGTGGGGTGCTCCGGGCTGCTCGTGGTCACCTGGGCGACCGTAGGGGCCTGGCCAAGGGCTCGCCGGAACCTTTCATACCTTTACCTCTTAAGGGTGAACACACCTCCCGAACGGGGCCAGGAGCTGCCTGTTCCGCGCCTGAATCCGACCGCTCGTCGGGCGCCTCGGCCGGGCGGGTGTGTTGGCCGGGCGGGTGTGTTGTCAGACCCGGCCGCTACGGTTTCCGCATGGCTGCCCGTACGAAATCGTCCAAGGACCGTCCCGCCTACCGCTGTACCGAATGCGGCTGGCAGACGGCCAAGTGGCTCGGCCGCTGCCCCGAGTGCCAGGCCTGGGGGACGGTCGAGGAGTACGGCGCGCCCGCCGTGCGCACCACCGCGCCGGGGCGGGTCACCAGCTCCGCGCTGCCCATCGGACAGGTCGACGGGCGCACGGCCACCGCGCGTTCCACAGGGGTGGACGAGCTGGACCGGGTGCTCGGCGGCGGGCTCGTGCCGGGGGCCGTGGTGCTGCTCGCGGGTGAGCCGGGGGTGGGGAAGTCCACGCTGCTGCTGGATGTGGCGGCCAAGGCGGCGGGCGACGACCACCGGACGCTGTATGTGACCGGTGAGGAGTCCGCGAGCCAGGTGCGGCTGCGGGCCGATCGGATCAAGGCGATCGACGATCATCTCTACCTGGCGGCGGAGACCGATCTGTCCGCGGTGCTCGGGCATTTGGACGCCGTGAAGCCCTCGCTGCTCGTCCTCGACTCCGTACAGACCGTCGCCTCCCCCGAGATCGACGGCGCGCCCGGCGGGATGGCGCAGGTCAGGGAGGTCGCGGGGGCGCTGATCAGGGCGTCCAAGGAGCGCGGGATGTCCACGCTCCTGGTGGGCCATGTGACCAAGGACGGCGCGATCGCGGGGCCCAGGCTCCTGGAGCATCTCGTCGACGTGGTGCTGCACTTCGAGGGCGACCGGCATGCGCGGCTCCGTCTCGTACGAGGCGTGAAGAACCGGTACGGGGCCACGGACGAGGTCGGCTGCTTCGAGCTGCACGACGAGGGGATCACCGGGCTCGCCGATCCGAGCGGCCTCTTCCTCACCCGGCGGGACGAGCCCGTGCCGGGCACATGCCTGACCGTCACTCTCGAAGGCCGCCGCCCGCTCGTCGCCGAGGTGCAGGCGCTGACCGTCGACTCCCAGATCCCCTCCCCCAGGCGCACCACGAGCGGTCTGGAGACCTCCCGCGTCTCGATGATGCTCGCCGTGCTGGAACAGCGCGGCCGGATCACCGCCCTCGGCAAGCGGGACATCTACTCGGCGACGGTCGGCGGAGTGAAGCTCTCCGAGCCGGCCGCGGACCTCGCGGTCGCCCTCGCCCTGGCGAGCGCCGCGAGCGACACCCCCCTGCCGAAGAACCTGGTGGCGATCGGCGAAGTGGGCCTCGCAGGCGAGGTCAGACGCGTCACCGGCGTCCAGCGCAGATTGGCCGAAGCACACCGGCTCGGCTTCACGCACGCCCTTGTGCCGGGCGATCCGGGGAAGGTTCCGGCGGGCATGCGGGTCACGGAAGTGGCCGATATGGGAGACGCGCTGCGGGTGCTGCCGAGGTCGCGTAGGCGAGAGGCCCCACGGGAGGACGACGGGCGCCGGTAGACTTTGCCCCGGTCTCGCCCGTCCGTACGGCACACGGGCCCTGTGCGTACGCGCCGGGGGCACGCACCCGTACGGCACGGAAGCGCATGTCCGTGCCGTGCGCACGTGCGTGTGCGTACGTACACGCGTATGTGCGAGACGGTACGGAACCAGGGCGTGGAGAAGACCCCCATCCCGGAATCCCCGATCCCGGAGGAGAGCAGTGGCAGCCAACGACCGGGCGACACCCGGCAAGGACAAGGCCTCGGCTCAGAGCAGAGGGGTCGGCTCGGGCACCGCTGCCGATGTGCTGATGCGCGCCTCGCTGAGCGCGGTCGCGCCCGGCACCGCGCTGCGCGACGGTCTGGAGCGGATCCTGCGGGGCAACACCGGCGGACTGATCGTGCTCGGCTCCGACAAGACCGTCGAGTCGATGTGCACCGGCGGCTTCGTCCTCGACGTCGAGTTCACCGCGACCCGGCTGCGCGAGCTGTGCAAGCTCGACGGCGGCATCGTGCTGTCCGCCGACCTCTCGAAGATCCTGCGCGCCGGAGTGCAGCTCGTGCCGGATCCCACGATCCCCACCGAGGAGACCGGCACCCGGCACCGCACGGCCGACCGTGTCTCCAAGCAGGTCGGCTTCCCCGTCGTCTCCGTCTCGCAGTCGATGCGGCTGATCGCGCTGTACGTGGACGGGAACCGGCGCGTCATGGAGGACTCGGCGGCGATCCTGTCCCGGGCCAACCAGGCGCTCGCCACCCTGGAGCGGTACAAGCTGCGGCTCGACGAGGTCGCCGGCACGCTGTCCGCGCTGGAGATCGAGGACCTGGTGACGGTCCGCGATGTCTCCGCGGTCGCGCAGCGCCTGGAGATGGTGCGGCGGATCGCCACGGAGATCGCCGAGTACGTGGTGGAGCTGGGCACCGACGGGCGGCTGCTCGCGCTGCAGTTGGACGAGCTGATCGCGGGGGTCGAGCCCGAGCGGGAGCTCGTCGTACGCGACTACGTGCCGGAGCCGACGGCGAAGCGCTCGCGGACCGTGGAGGAGGCGCTGTCCGAGCTGGACGCGCTCTCGCACACCGAGCTGCTCGAACTTCCCGTCGTGGCACGGGCCCTGGGCTTCACCGGATCGCCCGAGGCGCTCGACTCGGCGGTGTCGCCGCGGGGGTACCGACTGCTGGCCAAGGTGCCGCGGCTGCCGGGGGCGATCATCGACCGTCTTGTCGAGCACTTCGGGGGGCTGCAGAAGCTGCTCGCGGCGAGTGTGGACGATCTGCAGACGGTGGACGGCGTCGGGGAGGCCCGGGCCCGGTCGGTACGGGAGGGGCTGTCCCGGCTGGCCGAGAGCTCGATTCTGGAGCGGTACGTCTAGGAATCCGGGGGCGGCACGTCCAGGAGTCCGGGGCGGTACGTCCAGGAGTCCAGGGGGCTTCGCCCCGGACCCGCACCGCGCTTCGTTCTTCGGGATCTACTCAAACGCCGCAGGGACTGATCATGCCTCCTCCAGCACGAAGGAGGCGCGCAGCGTTCCCGTGCCCGCGCCCTTCGCCTCCACCAGGTAGGTGCCCGGGGTGGCCGAACCCGGGGGCGGGGTGGCGCAGTTGGCGGCGGACGGCTTGCGGTTCCAGGTGAGGGTGCTGGTGAGGCCGCTGTCGCCGGGGACGCGGTAGAGAAGGCTGCCCGGGGTGGTCGGGCAGTCGGAGGATTTCCAGAAGGCCTCGTCGTCACCGGCCTTGGTGATGGTGACGACGAACTCCCGCGGGCCGAGGTCGATCTTGCAGTCGGCGGCGGCCGCGTTCTTCGCGCGGATCCGCAGTTTCGGCTTCTCGTCCGGCTCGTAGCGGTTCTTCTCGCTCTCGACCGTCAGCTCCAGGTCGGAGACACGGCAGTCGGGGAGCGTCGAACCGGCCGGCAGCCGCTCTCCGGAGCCGGCACCGCCGGAACCGGCGCCCGCCGTCGTACCGCCCGAGGTCTCGCCCGACGCAGCGCCGTCCGCGCCGTCACCGGAACCCTCGCCCGAGCCGTCGGCGCCTCCGGAGCCTTCGCCCGAGGACGTGCCGCCGTCGCCCGACTCGTCGCGCCCGCCCGGGCGTTCGCTGATCGCGGGGCCGGACTGGTCGGGGCGGCCCGGCGTGATCGACGATGCAGGGTTCTTGCCGTCGTTCTTGCCGTCGGCCTTGGTGTCGTCGTCACCCCCGCCGCCGCCCGTGGCGGCCCACACGATGAGCAGCACCAGCAACCCGAGCACGGTCAGCAGAACCGCCCTCCGTCGCCAGTAGATGGAGGAGGGAAGCGGCCCGATCGGATTGCGCAGAGATCCCACGGCGCAAACTGTACGAGAGATCGTGCCCAACTCCCGCCCCACCCGCCGCCATAGAGCGCAACATTTCCGGATCATCGGTCCGGTGACGGCGGTTCGGACGCGGTTCGACGGGTGTGCGCGGGGGTCCGGGTGTACGTGTCTGGAGTGTGCCTGGAGTGTGCGCGGGTTCCGCGGTTCCGTATCTGCCGATGGTCAGGGACGGATGTCACCCATGGCCGGATGACCGGCTGGTGAGACTCCCCGTACCGTCAAGCACATGGAAGCAAGCACTCCCCACCCCCTCGCGGCCGAGCCTCCCGTCGACACCTCCGGGCTCTACCGCGACATCACCGGCTTCGCGCAGGACGCGCCGGGCTGGCTGCAGCAGTTCTTCGAGGTGTGGACGGACGCCGGGATACTCCTCTTCGGCGTGCTGTTCGTGGCTGCCTGGTGGCGAGCGCGGCGTGCGGAGCCGACGGCGCTCGCGCTCGCCGTGCTCGCGCCGCTCGCGACCGCGGTCGCGTACGTGGTGAGCGAGTCGCTCAAGTCCGTGGTCGACGAGGAGCGGCCGTGCCGGGCCGTGGCCGGGGCGGCCCCCTCGCTCGCCGAGTGCCCGCCGTACGGTGACTGGTCCTTCCCCAGCAACCACGCGACGATCGCCGGTGCTTCGGCGGTGGCGCTCGCGCTGGTCTGGCGCGGAATGGGGTGGCTGACGGTGCCGCTCGCACTGCTCATGGCCTTCTCACGGGTGTTCGTCGGCGTGCACTATCCCTTCGACGTGGCGGTGGGCCTCGTACTCGGCGGGCTGGTGGTCTTCCTCGTCATCCGGCTCCTTCCGCCGCCGGTGACACGTCTGGTGACCGCGATGCGGGCCTCGGAGCATCCGGCCGTGAGGTGGTGCGTGGGGACGGGGCCCGCGGCGCACGCGTATCCGCAGGGCACCAGGGTCTGAGGCTGTCCGTCCGACTACCGGCCCCGGGGCTACCGGCTCCGGGGAGGCACCCGGGGTCGTCCGGAGGTCTGCAGCTGCTCGCCGTTGCACCCGCGGCGGACCGCCTCGAACGCCGGCGAGGACGGATGGGTGTGCCACGCCCGGATCCGCCCCCGACCGTGGGAGGATCGGATCCGCCATGACTGCGACCGCACTCACCACCACCGCCACCACCGCCGAGTCCGCCGAAACCGCCGAGACCGAGTCCGCGACCGCGCCCGGCGCCGCCGAAGCCGCTGCCATGCCCGGCGCCACGCCCCGCCGCGAGGCCCGCGCCGAAGCAGCCGGGGCCCTGCACCGCCCCGTCATCGCCTGGTTCGACGCACACGCCCGCGACCTGCCCTGGCGTCGGCCCGAGGCCGGGGCCTGGGGTGTGATGGTCAGCGAGTTCATGCTGCAGCAGACGCCCGTGAGCCGGGTGCTCCCGGTGTACGAGCAGTGGCTGGCCCGCTGGCCGCGGCCCGCCGACCTGGCCGAGGAGGCGCCGGGCGAGGCCGTCCGCGCCTGGGGCCGGCTCGGCTATCCGCGGCGTGCCCTGCGGCTGCACGGCGCGGCCGTCGCCATAACGGAGCGGCACGGCGGCGACGTACCGGCGATCCACGCCCAGCTGCTCGCGCTGCCCGGCATCGGCGAGTACACCGCCGCGGCCGTCGCCTCCTTCGCGTACGGGCAGCGGCATGCCGTGCTCGACACGAATGTGCGCCGGGTGTTCGCACGCGCCGTGACGGGCGTGCAGTACCCGCCGAACGCCACCACCGCCGCCGAGCGCAGGCTCGCCCGCGAGCTGCTGCCCGAGGAGGAGCGGACGGCCGCGCGCTGGGCCGCCGCCTCCATGGAGCTGGGCGCACTCGTGTGCACGGCGAAGAGCGAGGACTGCGGGGCCTGCCCGATCGCCGCGCAGTGCGCCTGGCTGGCCGCCGGCAAGCCCGCGCACGAGGGGCCGCCGCGCCGCGGCCAGACCTACGCGGGCACCGACCGGCAGGTCCGCGGCAAGCTGCTCGCCGTACTGCGCGAGGCGGTCGCCCCCGTACCGCAGGCCGTGCTCGACCGGGTGTGGGACGAGCCGGTGCAGCGGGCGCGGGCCCTGGACGGGCTCGTGGCGGACGGTCTGGTGGAACCGATGGACGACGGGCTCTACCGGCTTCCGCTCACCTGACGCCCGCCCTGCCGGCTCCGCAGCCCCCTTTACGCGGCACCGACAACCCCCCGCACCGGGACAACACCGGCGCCGCTTTAGGTGCCCCGTACTTCTGTTACACAACCGAGGGACAGCCGTGCGGCCACCGCAGGCTCGTTCGTGAATCGCCGTTACACCGCCTCCGTAACTTCATGGACGGAGCCGGGAGGGATCGGGTTCCACGACGAGTCCAGGACGGAACGGAGGCGGTTGTAATGGCGCACGGCGAGGTGCTCGAGTTCGAGGAGTACGTCCGTACCCGGCAGGACGCCCTGCTGCGCAGTGCACGCCGCCTGGTCCCCGATCCGGTCGACGCCCAGGACCTGCTGCAGACCGCGCTGGTCCGTACGTACCACCGCTGGGACGGCATAGCCGACAAGCGGCTCGCGGACGCCTATCTGCGCCGCGTCATGATCAACACACGTACGGAGTGGTGGCGCGCCCGCCGCCTCGAAGAGGTGCCGACCGAGCAGCTGCCCGACACCGGCATGGCGGACTCCACCGAGCAGCACGCCGACCGTGCGCTGCTCATGGACGTGCTCAAGGTGCTCGCCCCGAAGCAGCGCAGCGTGGTCGTGCTGCGACACTGGGAGCAGATGTCCACCGAGGAGACGGCCGCGGCACTCGGCATGTCGGCCGGCACGGTCAAGAGCACGCTGCACCGCGCGCTCGCCCGCCTCCGCCAGGAGCTGGAGAGCCGGGATCTCGACGGGCGATTCCTGGAGCGTGAGGAGCAGGAGCGTTGCGCGGCCTAGGGCCTGTCTGGAGTTCCCCCGTGGAGCAAGGAGCGGCGCCTGGCGCCGTCGAATCCAAGGCGGAGGAGAGAGTCATGGCGGAGCCATGGCGACTGACGACAACGCAGGAGGCCGGGGGTACCCCCTGCTCGAAGAGCTTGGGGGAGGTGCCAGGCGCCACGACGCCGCGGGGGAACTCCAGACAGGCCCCAGGCGGCAGCCGCCCGGATCATCCGGGCAGGCGTATGGCGGGGAGTACGGCGGTGGCCGGGCTCGCCGCCCTCGGCCTGTGTGCGGCGGCCCTGACGGCCTGCGGCAGCCCGGGCACCGGCACCCGCGACGAGGGCGCGGCGGAGGTCGGCAGGACGCATCCGATGCCGAGTTCCTCGCCGCCGTCGGCCGAGAAGCGGCTGGACACCGTGGAGGCGGTCGACCTCGTCAAGGACGATCCTCAGGTCAGTCCCCGGGTGCGGGCGGATCTGAAGCCCTGTTTCAAGGATGCGTACCCGGTCGACATCTATTACGGCAATCTGACCGGAGGTTCCTCCGACGATGTCGTGGTCAATGTGATGACCTGCGGCGATGCCATCGGTGTGGGCAGCTATGTGTACCGCGCGGACGGCGACGGCTACCGGAACGTCTTCACGACCGAGCAGCCGCCGGTGTACTCGGAGATCGACCAGGGCTCCCTGGTCGTCACCCGTCAGGTGTACGACAGCAGTGACCCCGTCGCCTATCCCTCCGGCGAGGAAGTCATCACGTACCGCTGGCGATCGGGCCGGTTCGAGGAGACCGACCGGATGCACAACGACTACAGCAGCGCGGTGAACGGTCCGGAGGCCGAGGCCGCGCCCGAGGAGAACTGAGAGCCCCCGATGGCCGAACAGAACAAGACGCGTGTGCTGTTCGTCGAGGACGACGACGTCATCCGCGAGGCCACCCAGCTCGCCCTGGAGCGCGACGGCTTCCATGTCAGCGCCATGCCCGACGGGCTCTCGGGCCTCGATGCCTTCCGCGCCGCGCGGCCCGACATCGCGCTGCTGGATGTGATGGTGCCGGGGCTCGACGGGGTCTCGCTGTGCCGCCGGATCCGCGACGAGTCCACCGTGCCCGTGATCATGCTGTCCGCGCGGGCCGACTCGATCGATGTGGTGCTCGGACTCGAGGCGGGCGCCGACGACTACGTCACGAAGCCCTTCGACGGTGCCGTCCTGGTCGCCCGGATCCGGGCGGTGCTCCGCCGCTTCGGGCACGCGGGCGGCTCCGCGGCCTCCAGCGAGGAGCCGGCGGCCGTCGCGGCGGACAGCGGTGTGCTCCGTTTCGGGGACCTGGAGGTCGACACCGAGGGGATGGAGGTCCGCAGGGCGGGCGAGCATGTCGCGCTGACGCCGACCGAGATGCGGCTGCTCCTGGAGTTCTCGCACGCCCCGGGCACCGTGCTGTCCCGCGACAGGCTCCTGGAGCGGGTCTGGGACTACGGCTGGGGCGGCGACACCCGCGTCGTCGACGTCCATGTCCAGCGACTGCGGACGAAGATCGGGCAGGACCGGATCGAGACGGTCCGCGGCTTCGGGTACAAGCTCAAGGGATGAGCGGCGAGGGATGAACGGCAAGGGGGATCGGCGGGTGGCGCCCGCAGAAGACCGCGGCCTCGCGCCGGCCTCGCGTTCCGCCGCTCTGCGGAAGCGATTCCCGGCGCTCGCGAGGCACCTCGACGCGCTGCGGGAACGCTGCGGCGCCCCGGCCGTGCGCCTGCGGCACGGCCTGCACACCGGCCTGCGCTGGAAGCTCAGCCTGGCGATCGCGCTGGTCGGGGCGCTGGTCGCGATCACGCTGAGCTTCGTCGTGCACAACGCGGCCAAGGTCTCCATGCTGGACAGCGCGCGCGATGTGCAGGACGAGCGGGTGGTGTTCGCGCAGCGGATCTACGAGACGACCAAGCGCACCCAGTTCAACGCGAAGCTCGACGACCCCGAACTGCCCGCCGAGCTGAAGGCGAAGGCGGCGCAGGGGCGGCGCGCCACATACGTGCAGATCAACGAGGACGGGCCGCCCGACATCTGGGCCGCCACCCCCTCCGGCGACGGGCACATCCTCTCCCTGCACAACGAGTTCAGCGACCGCAGCGCGGCCATCATGAGCGACCTCGACCAGGCGCTGGTGATCGGCTCCATCGCCGTCGTCCTCGGCGGCAGCGCGATCGGTGTGGTGATCGGCGGCCAGGTCTCGCGCCGGCTCCGCAAGGCGGCGACCGCCGCCAACCGGGTGGCCCAGGGGCAGGGCGGGGTGCGCGTACGGGATGCCATCGGCGGTGTCGTACGGGACGAGGCGGACGATCTGGCCAGCGCGGTGGACGCGATGGCCGATGCGCTCAAGCAGCGCTACGAGGCGGAACGCCGGGTCACCGCCGATATCGCCCACGAGCTGCGCACCCCGGTCACCGGGCTGCTGACCGCGGCCGAACTGCTGCCGCCGGGGCGGCCGAGCGAGCTGGTCAAGGACCGGGCGCAGGCACTGCGGACGCTGGTCGAGGACGTCCTTGAGGTGGCGCGGCTCGACGGGGCCTCGGAGCGGGCGGAGCTGCAGGATCTGATTCTCGGGGAGTTCGTGCGGCGGCGGGTCGCGGCGGCGTATCCCGAGGTGTCCGTGCAGGTGCTGCACGAATCGGAGGTCACCAGTGACCCCCGGCGGCTCGAGCGGATCATCGGCAATCTGCTCGCCAATGCGGCCAAGCACGGCAAGGGGCCCATCGAGGTGCTCGTCGAGGGGCGGGTGATCCGGGTGCGCGACCACGGGTCGGGGTTCCCGCCGGAGCTGCTCGCGGAGGGGCCGAGCCGGTTCCGTACGGGCAGCAGCGACCGGGCCGGGCACGGCCACGGGCTCGGGCTGACCATCGCGGCGGGCCAGGCGCGGGTGCTGGGGGCTCGGCTCACCTTCCGCAACATCGGCGTGGAGGGCGGGCCCGTCGAGGGGGCGGTGGCGGTGCTCTGGCTGCCGGAGCATGCGCCGACCAGCACCGGGAGCTTTCCGATTCTGCGGTTGCCCCCGAAGGCGTAGGGCCCGGGAGGGCTTTCGGCGGTGACCCAGGTCTCAGGTGGATCGGGGCGCCGGTGACATGACGCACA
This sequence comes from Streptomyces lothianensis, assembly GCF_047779955.1. NCBI lineage: Bacteria > Bacillati > Actinomycetota > Actinomycetes > Kitasatosporales > Streptomycetaceae > Streptomyces > Streptomyces lothianensis. Next base: position 22,212 of record NZ_JBLMKT010000020.1, read on the forward strand.
GGCGTTTTGTCCGGTACTAGCCGGAATAGTGGAACGGCGGGGCTTCCGGTTCGGGACCTTCGCCTCTACGAGCCCGCGCCAAATGTCCTTTTTGCCCTCCAGGGTGCGGCGGCGCCCGGAATCTACGTCCACCCGGGCCCGCGAAGTGCGCGTAAACCTCCCCACGGGATAGTTCCGGCTTAATTCAGACGAATGACACGGAAGCCCCCGAAGGGCCGTCAAGAGACGGGCGGCATCCGTCTGGTTTACGAGCTTGCGTAGTAGATGGGGGGTTTGGGCGGGGGCGTCCGGTCGGGTTACCAAGGGATGGCCACCCCGGCCGTGCGGTCCTCAGCGAGGCGCCCTCGACCGGGTCCGTTCATGTCAGGCCCCCGCCCGAGGCTCCGAGCGAGCCCGCCCCCTGGAGGAAACGCGATGTCGAAGCGCGCCAAGTTCCACATACCCGGCCCCCTGCGCACCACCCGCACCCGCACGGCCGCCGCCGTCGTGACCGCGGGCATGGCAGCGAGCACGCTGCTGGGCGCAGGGGTCGCCGCGGCAGCGAACGAGGCCGCCGCCGGTGACGCGCTGAAGAGCGTCACCGCCACGCAGCTCGAGAGCATCAAGGCACAGGCCGCCGCGCAGGCGAAGTCGGCCACGTCCGTGAAGCAGGCCGCCGCCAAGAAGGCCAAGAAGGCCGCCGGCTGGACGGACCCGGTCGACCACTACCGGCTTTCCGCCAGCTACGCGCAGGCCGGCGGGATGTGGGCCTCCAAGCACTCCGGCCAGGACTTCGCGGTGCCGGTGGGCACCCCGGTGGAAGCCGTGCACGCCGGTACGGTCGTCAAGGCCGGCCCGAACGGCGGCGGCGACGGCCCCGCGTACGGCAACGCCATCGTGATCAAGCACTCCAACGGCAAGTACTCGCAGTACGCGCACCTGTCCAAGATCCAGGTGAAGATCGGCCAGAAGGTGAAGACCGGCCAGCGGATCGCGCTCTCCGGCAACACCGGCAACTCCAGCGGCCCGCACCTGCACTTCGAGATCCGCACGACGCCGAACTACGGCTCCGCGATCAACCCGGTCGCCTACCTGCGCACGCTCGGCGTCACGCTCTGACCCTCCGGGCCCGGCAGCCCGCCTGACAACTGAACTACCTCCCGCCCTGCCCCTCGTGGGCGCGGGTGACGAGATCGACGGCGACCTCGAGGATGGCGGCACGCCTCTCCTCGGGGTCGCCGTCGTCGTCACCCAGGTGGAAGTTCGCCGCGTGCATCGTGATCAGCGCGCTGATGCAGCGCACCTGGTCGGCCAGGGCGGCGTCCGGCTCCTTCAGGACGTCCATGAGACCCATCAGACGGTCCTTGAACATGTCGCCGATGCTCAGTTCCCGTACCGTCGCCTGGTTCTCCTGCATGAACCTGAAGAGTGGGACGGCGCCCGTCACGATCTGGCTGTAGCGCCGCAGCAGCTCCTTCTTGGTCTCCAGGCCGTGCGGCTGGCGCTCGCCCCACTCCACCAGCTCCGTGATGGGCCGCGTGCGGTCCTCGAAGACGCTGATCAGGATGTCTTCCTTGGTCTTGAAGTGGTAATACAGCGCCGCCTTGGTGACCTCCAGGCGCTCGGCGATCTCGCGCAGCGAGGTCTTCTCGTACCCCTGCTCGGCGAAGAGCTCCAGCGCGACGTCCTGGATGCGCTTACGGGTGTCGCCCCTGCGGGGCTGCCGCGTGCTGCTGCTCATGGCTCTCTCCTGCCTGCCCCGGGGGTCTCGGAGCCCCAGGTCCAAGGGTGGACACAAACTTACTTGACGCCCGGCTAGTGCCCCGGCTACGTTCACATTCTAATGAACTAGCCGGGCGGCAAGTAAGTATCGCAGTCGGGAAGTGATGGGGATGGCGGAGCGGAGTACGAGGACAGCGGGAACGGCAGGGGCAGCGGGGGCGGCAGAGGCAGCTGGGGCGGCCGAGATGACAGGGGCGGCGGGGGCGGCCGAGACGGCAGGGGCAGCAGGGGCGGCAGGGGCGGCCCCGCAGGGCACTGGCGAGAAGGAACCAGGACAGCGGAGCGTCCGCGTCGTGCTGATGGCGCTGATGCTGGCGATGCTGCTCGCCATGCTCGACAACATGATCATCGGCACGGCGATGCCGACGATCGTCGGCGAGCTCGGCGGCCTCGAACACCTCTCGTGAGTGGTCACCGCCTACACGCTCGCCACCGCCGCGGCCACCCCGATCTGGGGCAAGCTCGGCGACCTCTACGGGCGCAAGGGCACCTTCCTGACGTCCATCGTGATCTTTCTGATCGGCTCCGGGCTCTCCGGCGTGGCCCAGACGATGGGCCAGCTGATCGGCTTCCGCGCCATCCAGGGCCTCGGCGCCGGCGGCCTGATCGTCGGCGTGATGGCGATCATCGGCGATCTGATCCCGCCGCGGGAGCGCGGCAAGTACCAGGGCATGATCGCGGGCGTCATGGCGCTCGCCATGATCGGCGGCCCGCTGGTCGGCGGCGTGATCACCGACCACCTGAGCTGGCGCTGGACCTTCTACATCAACATCCCGCTCGGCGCCCTCGCCCTCGTCGCCGTCACCGCCGTACTGCACCTGCCGAAGAAGCGCTCCGAAGCGCGGATCGACTACCTCGGTGCGGTGCTCCTGACCGTCGGCATCACCTCGATCGTCCTGGTCACGACCTGGGGCGGCACGGAGTACGCCTGGGCCTCCGGCCAGATCATCGGCCTCGCCCTGCTGGGCACCGCCGCCCTGATCGCCTTCGTGTTCTCGCAGACCAAGGCCGCCGAACCGATTCTGCCGCTGCACATCTTCCGCAGCCGCAACTTCTCGCTGATGGCCGTCATCGGCTTCCTCGTCGGCTTCGTGATGTTCGGCGCGACCCTGTTCCTGCCGCTCTACCAGCAGTCCGTCCAGGGCGTCACCGCCACCAACTCCGGCCTGCTGCTCCTGCCGCTGCTGCTTGCGATGATGGTCGTCTCGCTTGTGGTCGGACGCGTCACCACCAGCACCGGCAAGTACCGGATCTTCCCGATCATCGGTGGCGCGCTGATGGTCCTCGGCATGTTCCTGCTCTCGCGGATGGACACCGGGACCACGCAGCTCACCTCCGGCATCTACATGGCGGTGCTCGGCGCCGGCATGGGCTTCCTGATGCAAATCACGATGCTCGTCGCACAGAACAGCGTCGACCTCAAGGACATGGGCGTCGCCTCCTCCTCGGCGACCCTCTTCCGCACGCTCGGCTCGTCCTTCGGCGTCGCCATCATGGGGGCGCTGTTCAACAGCCGGGTCCTGGACAAGATGGCGGCGAACGGCGCCGCGGAACTGCAGAACGCCCAGCTCACCCCGGAACAGGTGAAGGCCCTCCCGGCCGACATGAAGCAGGCTTACGAGGTGGCCGTCTCCTCCGGCACCCAGATCGCCTTCCTGCTCGGCGCCGGGATCACGGTGATCGCGCTGATCGCGGCCTTCTTCGTCAAGGAGATCCCGCTGAAGGGAGCGGGCCCGAAGCCGGCCGAGGCACCGCAGGAGGGTGGGGACGCTCCTCGAGACAAGGTGGCGGCCACAGCGGAGACCGCCTGACCCTTGGCCCGGCCCGGCCGACGGAGCCCCCGATGACTGCTTCGGTCACCGGGGGCTTGGTGCGTCAACCTCCGCTCGCGGAGGGCGTGTTGCTCATATGCTCGGATCATGGTCGATCCGGGAACGGCGGGCATCCGCATCGCATCGAGCGTCATCACCCCTCTGGTCCGCAAGCTCTTCGTTCAGCCGGGCCCGGGCGCGGCTCTGGTCGACAGGCCGGTACGGGTGTCGGCGCTGGTCTCCTTCAAGGGGGAGCAGCGCACCCTCCGCTCCGAGGAAATGACCCGTCTCGTACGGGAACTGGTGAGACGGACGGGCGGCCGAACCGCCCCGGCCGAACTGGACGCGGTGGCCCACGCACTCGAACGCACCCTGCACGCCCTGGGAGACCTGGACCTCGACGACGTACACGCCGTGAGTCTGGGCCACCAGGCCCTGGCCCGGCGCCTGCACGCGGCGGCGGACGGCGAAGAGAACGTCAAATACTTCACGCAGGAGGCCGAGGACCTCTATACGCGCCTCCTGGACAGCGCCTGCCTGCACATCCTGCACTTCTTCACTCAGCGCTCCGCGTTCGTCGCCCGCACGCTCGTGGAGCAGAGCAGACAGCTGCGGACCCTGATCGAGCGCATGGACCTCCTCATCGAGCGCATCGGCTCCCGGTCCGCGACCGACGCGGGCTTCGAGGAGCGCTACACGGCCCACATCGCCAAGAAGCACAGCAGTCTCACGATCTACGGCATCGACCTCACCGAGACCCGGCAGTGGCCGCTGGACACCGCGTACCTGAGTCTGCGGACCACCCGCGAATCCGCCCCCGGACACATGGACGGCGCCGAAGCCCTCGTGGGCGAGCGGGCGTCCCAGACCATCACCCAACCCGTCGAACAGGCCCTCTTGGGACACACCCGCATCCTCCTGCGTGGCCACGCGGGCTCCGGCAAGACCACGCTCGTCCAGTGGCTCGCGGTGACCACGGCCCGCCAGAACCTCCTCACCGGCGAACTCGCCCACCTCATCGGCCGTATCCCCTTCGTGCTGCCGCTGCGCACCCTGACCCGCAAGGGCGCCGACCTGCCGCCGCCCGCCGACTTCCTGCGGTCGGTCGGCTCACCGCTCACCGGTTCCCAGCCGCAGGGCTGGACGGACCGCATCCTGGCGGCGGGCCGCGGACTGCTGCTCGTGGACGGCATGGACGAAGTCCCCGAGCGGGAGCGCGCCCGCGCCCGCGACTGGCTCGCCGACCTGCTCGCCGCCTATCCCGACAACCTCTGCCTGGTGACGTCCCGCCCTTCCGCCGTACGCCAGAACTGGCTCGGTACCGAGGACTTCACCGAGCTGACACTGGCCCCGATGACCCGCGACAACCTCACGGTCTTCGTCGACCGCTGGCATGAGGCGGCGGGCGCGGACCGGGCACTCGCCACCGCCCTCCTGGATGCGATCCGCACCAAGCAGGACCTGGGTCGCCTCGCCACCAACCCCCTGATGTGCGCCCTGATCTGCGCCCTGCACCGCGAACGCCGCGGCTTTTTGCCCCGCGGCCGCAAGGCCCTCTACGACGCCGCGCTCTCCATGCTCCTGGAACGCCGGGACCGCGAACGCGACATGCAGGGCACCGGCCTCGAACTGGACGAGGAGTCCCAGACCGAACTGCTGCAGAAGCTCGCGTACTGGCTGATCCGCAACGGGCGCTCCGAGATGGACAAGGCGGACGCGCTCTGCCAGCTGGAGCGCCTGCTTCCCGCCATGCCGTACGTGGCGGAACAGGGCGACGCCGGGGCGGTGCTGCGCCACCTGATCGACCGGTCGGGCCTGCTGCTCGAACCCGCCGCGGACTCGGTCATGTTCGTCCACCGCACGTTCCAGGACTACTTGGGTGCCCGCGCGTGCGTGGAGGAACGGGACTTCGATCTGCTGCTCGGTCAGGCTCATCAGGACCAGTGGGAGGACGTGTTGCGGATGGCCGTGGCCCACGCCCGGCCTGCCGAGCGGGCTCGGCTGCTGAGTGGGCTGACCGAGCGTGGCGACAACTCAGCCGCCTTCGGCTCCCGTCTTCACCTGCTCGCCATGGCCTGCCTGGAGCACGCACCCAAGCTTGATCCTGGGGTCCGGGCAGAGGTGGAGGAGCGGGCAGCCAGGCTGATCCCTCCGCGTAACGTGTATGAGTGCGCGGATCTGTTCAATCTCGGACCGATGGTCCTCGAACTGCTGCCGGGCCCCGACGAGCTGCCCGACCCGGACTTCGCTCCTTTTGTCGTCCAGACCGCCGGCCTCATCGGCGGGGACGCGGCCCTGCGGTGCATGGTGCAGTACCGGGACAGCGACAGCCCGAGCGTCCAGCTCCAGCTCGCCAAACCCTGGACCAACTTCGACACCGACACATACGGCAGCGAGGTCATCGACCGGCTGCGCCACCGCTCGAACCTCCCGATCACCGTGCACTCCACGGCCGAACTGGCGGCCCTGCGCCGACTCGGCGGCCACGACCATCTGGACTGCATAGGCGACTTCACCGCCGGCGAACTCGTGGAGTACTTGGCGGCCATGCCGGTGCGCTACCTGCGGCTGGGGGAGAACTCACTCCTGGACGACCTTGAATTCCTCACTCACTTCCCGGATCTGCGCAGACTCACGCTCTACCGCTGCCGAGGCGTCACTTCCTTGGAGCCGTTGCGCGATCTTCCACTGCGGGACCTCTTCGTCGGCGGGAGCCCGATCGAGGACCCCAGCCCGCTGCGCACGCTCACGGCCCTGGAATTCGTGAGCCTGCGCACCATCACGGCCGCTCGCGATCTGGCCGACCTCTCCCGGGAGGCACCGCTTGAGCGCATCTTCCTCCCCGTCGACGTGCCCGGGCTCTCCGCCCTCCTCGAATTCCCCCGGCTGAAGCAGGTCGGCCTCGATCTCGAAACCCCTCTGGAAGCCGAGGACTGGGGCGTGCTGGGACAACTGCCGAATCTGGAGGAACTGTCCCTGAACAGCCGCGAGCTGACCTCTCTGGTCGCCAGTGGTGTCACCTTGGAAGAGGTCGGAGGCTTCTTCGTCCACGGCAACCGGAATCCCGTCGACACCCGCCCTCTGGCCGCGATGCTGCCGGCCCTGCACACCCTCACGGTGCTGGATGGCGCCACGATCGACCTGGCTCCCCTGGCGGACTGCCCCCACCTCACAACCGTCTACGTGACGGATACCGCCGTGGTCGAACACGCCGACGCCCTCCCCGGCCACATCAAGCTCACCCTCGCCCCACGCCCCGGCCGACAGTCGTGACGGCACGCCAAAAGAGGCCGGGACGGCCGCTCCCCGGAGGAACGGCCGTCCCGGCCTCTCACCAACTCGCTCCGGACGCTTACGCGTCCTTCGTCAGGTTCGGGCCCGAACCGCCCGTCGCCGACTCGACCGGCGGGACGTCCGGCAGGGCCGACTTCTCCTCGCCGCGGAAGGTGAAGGTGGCGTTCTCGCCCTCGCCCTCCGTGTCCACGACCACGATGTGACCGGGGCGCAGCTCGCCGAAGAGGATCTTCTCCGAGAGGCTGTCCTCGACCTCGCGCTGGATCGTGCGGCGCAGCGGACGCGCTCCGAGGACCGGGTCGTAGCCCCGCTTCGAGAGCAGCTCCTTGGCGGACTGGGAGAGCTCGATGCCCATGTCCCGGTCCTTCAGGCGCTCGTCCACCTTGTCGATCATCAGGTCGACGATCTTGAGGATGTCGTCCTGGCTGAGCTGCGGGAAGACGACGACGTCGTCGACACGGTTGAGGAACTCGGGGCGGAAGTGCTGCTTGAGCTCGTCCGAGACCTTGTTCTTCATGCGCTCGTAGTTCGTCTTCGTGTCGCCCTGCGCCGCGAATCCGAGGTTGAAGCCCTTGGAGATGTCACGGGTTCCAAGGTTGGTCGTCATGATGATGACCGTGTTCTTGAAGTCCACGACGCGGCCCTGGGAGTCGGTCAGGCGACCGTCCTCCAGGATCTGCAGGAGCGAGTTGAAGATGTCCGGGTGGGCCTTCTCGACCTCGTCGAAGAGGACGACGGAGAACGGCTTGCGGCGCACCTTCTCGGTGAGCTGGCCGCCCTCCTCGTATCCGACATAGCCGGGGGGCGAGCCGAAGAGCCGCGAGACGGTGTGCTTCTCGCTGAACTCCGACATGTCGAGGGAGATCATCGCTTCCTCGTCGCCGAAGAGGAATTCGGCGAGCGCCCGGGACAGCTCCGTCTTACCGACACCGGACGGGCCGGCGAAGATGAACGAACCACCGGGGCGCTTGGGGTCCTTCAGACCCGCACGCGTACGCCGGATGGCCTTGGAGAGCGCCTTGACGGCGTCGTCCTGGCCGATGACGCGCTTGTGCAGCTCGTCCTCCATGCGCAGCAGGCGCGAGGACTCCTCCTCGGTCAGCTTGAAGACCGGGATGCCGGTGGCGGTCGCGAGGACCTCGGCGATCAGCTCGCCGTCGACCTCGGCGACGACGTCCATGTCGCCGGCCTTCCATTCCTTCTCGCGCTTGGCCTTGGCGGCCAGGAGCTGCTTCTCCTTGTCGCGCAGGGAGGCGGCTTTCTCGAAGTCCTGCGAGTCGATCGCGGATTCCTTGTCCCGGCGGACGTTGGCGATCTTCTCGTCGAACTCACGGAGGTCCGGCGGCGCGGTCATCCGGCGGATGCGCATCCGGGAACCGGCCTCGTCGATCAGGTCGATCGCCTTGTCCGGCAGGAAGCGGTCCGAGATGTACCGGTCGGCCAGGGTGGCCGCCTGCACGAGGGCCTCGTCCGTGATGGAGACACGGTGGTGGGCCTCGTAGCGGTCGCGCAGGCCCTTGAGGATCTCGATGGTGTGCGGCAGCGAGGGCTCCGCGACCTGGATGGGCTGGAAGCGGCGCTCGAGGGCCGCGTCCTTCTCCAGGTACTTGCGGTACTCGTCGAGCGTCGTCGCACCGATCGTCTGCAGCTCGCCTCGCGCCAGCATCGGCTTGAGGATCGAGGCGGCGTCGATCGCGCCCTCGGCGGCGCCCGCACCCACGAGGGTGTGGAGCTCGTCGATGAACAGGATGATGTCGCCGCGGGTGCGGATCTCCTTGAGGACCTTCTTCAGGCGCTCCTCGAAGTCACCGCGGTAGCGGGAACCGGCGACGAGCGCGCCGAGGTCGAGGGTGTAGAGGTGCTTGTCCTTGAGGGTCTCGGGCACCTCGCCCTTGACGATGGCCTGGGCGAGGCCCTCGACGACGGCGGTCTTGCCGACGCCGGGCTCACCGATCAGGACCGGGTTGTTCTTCGTACGGCGGGACAGCACCTGCATGACCCGCTCGATCTCCTTCTCGCGCCCGATGACCGGGTCGAGCTTGGATTCGCGGGCGGCCTGGGTGAGATTCCGGCCGAACTGGTCCAGGACGAGGGAGGTCGAGGGCGTGCCCTCGGCGGGACCGCCGGCGGTGGCGGTCTCCTTGCCCTGGTAACCGGAGAGCAGCTGGATGACCTGCTGCCGCACCCGGTTGAGGTCTGCGCCCAGCTTGACCAGGACCTGGGCGGCGACGCCCTCGCCCTCACGGATCAGGCCGAGCAGGATGTGCTCCGTGCCGATGTAGTTGTGGCCCAGCTGAAGGGCCTCGCGGAGCGACAGCTCCAGGACCTTCTTGGCACGGGGGGTGAAGGGGATGTGCCCGGACGGGGCCTGCTGGCCCTGGCCGATGATCTCCTCCACCTGCTGGCGGACCGCCTCGAGCGAAATCCCGAGGCTCTCCAGGGCCTTAGCGGCGACACCCTCGCCCTCATGGATCAAGCCCAGGAGGATGTGCTCGGTGCCGATGTAGTTGTGGTTGAGCATCCGGGCTTCTTCCTGAGCCAGGACGACAACCCGCCGCGCGCGGTCGGTGAACCTCTCGAACATCGTTAATCGCTCCTCAGAGCGGTCAGGCAGTTAGGGGTCGGTCCCCTCCCTGTCCTTCCGCAGCTTAGTCCCGCAAGCGGGGACCGCTCATTCCAACTGCCGACACCCGGCCCAGAACCTCGGGGGCTTTTCTGCCCCGAGAGCCGACAACTGCTCCAACCCGATGGTGCGAGACGATGTTCCCGCAGGCCAGGCAGTTACCCCTTCCTCCAGTACGCCGATGGCGAACGTGAGACGCTCCTGCAGTGCGTGTCGCCCCTCCTCACTAGGAATGTCTTACCCGCGGGCACTGACACTCCATGCGGCGCACCCCCGTTCCCTCCGCTACGGGCGAACACCCTTGCGCCCCCGTCTCGGCTTTCACGCCCCCGGAGCGAAACCTTCCGTACATGAATGGGAACGCTGCGTAACTCCGGATGGTTCCCGGGAGTTGCTCCGAACATGCCCCGCATCGCCGAGGAAGCCCCCACGGTCCCGCTCCCCCGCCGCCCCCTCGCATACGACGCGCACAACGCATACGACGCGCACAACGCATTCGACACTTACGACGCTGACGACGCGCACGACGGCGTGCGGCGGTGGTACGAGGAGGAGCTGGGCTGGGCGCTCGCGCCCGGCGCGCGTGTACGGCTGCGCACCGGCATCGGCTTCGACGTGCTCGACGTACCGGCCGCCGCGGGCCACGCGGTGTGCGAGCGGATCGGGCCGCGGGGCACTGGCCCGGTGGCCCTGCAGGGCCACCTGATGCGGTTCCTGGTCGCCGCGGGCAGCGCCCAGGAGCTGCCCGGGCTGCTCGACTGGCTCGAGTGGGGTCCGCTCGTGCCTGATCTGCGGGCCGTGGGCGCCGACGGGGAGATCGACGCGCCGCTGCCGCCCCGGGCCGCCCGACGGCCGACGACGGTACGGGGCCCGGGCCTCCGGGCAGCGCAGCCGCCGCCCGCACCACCGGCCCCGCGGGGAGCCGCCGTATGGCTGCGGCCCCCCGAGCCGGGGTGTGAGGTGGAGCCGGGCCTGCCGGCTCTCACCGCGCTCGGGGGCGGCGCACAGCTTTCGGCGCCGGTTCCCGATCTCGTACGCCTGGTGGACGCGGCGGCGACTCAGTGCCACCGGGCCCGGCTGCTGAGTGCTGCTCAGCCGTTGGCCTTCTGGTAGGCCTCGCGGATCTCCTGGGGGACGCGACCGCGGGGCTTGACCTCGTAACCGTTCGCCTTGGCCCAGGCGCGGATCGCTGCGGTGTCCTCGCCCGCGCCCGCGGCCGCACGGCCCTTGCCACGGCCGCCCGAGGCGCGGCCACCGGTGCGACGGCCGCCCTGCACGAACGGAGCCAGGGCGTCGCGGAGCTTGTCCGCATTGGCGGTGGTGAGGTCGATCTCGTACGTCTTGCCGTCCAGCGCGAACGTCACGGTCTCGTCGGCCTCGCCGCCGTCGAGGTCGTCGACAAGAAGGACCTGAACCTTCTGTGCCACCGGATTTCCTTTCATCGATAACTGCATTTGGAGTACGCCGGAAAGCAAACCGCTTTTGCCGGGAAAACACAAACCCCCGGGAGAAGACCGGGACTCAAGAGGCCTTGAAACATGTGCGTTTCGGACATAGCCACCGCCCCCTCGGGCATAGCGGCCGCTTCAAGCGGCCGCCCCCGGAACACTGCTCAGGAACTGTGCCCGAAAAACCCGGCGCGGTTGAGCGATGCGAAGATCACAGATGCAGAAGCATCCGGCTGTTGCCCAGGGTGTTCGGTTTCACTCGTTCGAGACCGAGGAACTCGGCGACGCCTTCGTCCGCGGACTGCAGCAGCTCGCTGTACACATCGCCGTCGACGGGAGTCTCACCGATCTCCACGAAACCATGCTTGGCGAAGAAGCCGACTTCGAAGGTGAGACAGAAAACCCGCCGCACTCCCAGCCAGCGCGCGGTCTGCAGCAGCTTCGCGAGCAGTTGATGGCCCACTCCCGCGCTTCTGACCTCGGGGTTCACGGCGAGGGTACGGACTTCCGCGAGATCTTCCCACATGACGTGGAGAGCGCCGCAGCCCACCACCATCGCGTTGTCATCACGTTCCGCCACCCAGAACTCCTGGATGTCCTCATAAAGCGTCACCGTCGCTTTGTCGAGGAGGATGCCGTGGCGTACGTAGGCGTCGAGCAGCTCGCGCACCGCGGGGACATCGGCGGTGCGGGCCCGGCGGATGGTGAAGGCCTTCATGTCCGGACGTTATCGCCCTTGACCGCCTTCTTCGGACGGGGGGTTGCCCGGCCCCTGCACCATGCGCACCGCATCGGAGAGCGCTTCCCGCTGCTCGGGCGACATCATGCCGAAGAAGGCGACGAGCGCGGCGGCCGGGTTGTCGCTGCGCGCCCAGTCCTCGTTCATCAGGGCGGCCGCGTAGGCGGCCCGCGTGGAGACCGCCTCATATCGATAGGCGCGCCCCTCCGCTTCCCTGCGGACCCAGCCCTTCTGGTGCAGATTGTCCAGCACGGTCATGACCGTGGTGTACGCGATGGAACGCTCCTGCTGGAGGTCTTCGAGAACCTCCCGCACGGTCACCGGGCGGTTCCACTTCCACACCCGCGTCATGACCGCGTCTTCGAGTTCTCCCAAGGGGCGAGGCACAGCAGCACCATAGTGGGAAATGCCGACTATGGCCCGTCTTTGCCGGAACCCGGGTCGGCGTCCCGGATGCCCCTGGCTACGCTGGTGGGCATGGACTACGTCTCCGCGCTCCTGCCCCCCGTAGTGATGGCCGCCTTCTTCATCGGGCTCATCGTGACGATCGTGAAGACCCAGGGCGGCGACAAGAAGACCAAGGAGGACGCCGCCGTGGACGCGGCGCTCGCCCGCGCCGAGGCGGCGCACCAGGCCTCCCCGGGCGAACCCGGGGCGCCGAAGGCCTGAGCCGCCCCGAGGGCGGGCTCAGGCACGGCTCACAGAGCGCCTCATCCCCCGGGGCTCAGCCCACCGCGCGCTTCTGCGGCGGTTCGGCCGGGGCGGGTGCCGGGCGGCGCTTGGGCGGGAAGACCTCGCCCGGGGTCGGCACGGGTCGCGCAGGCGCCGGGCGCTGCGGCTGCTGCGGGCGCTGCGGCCGCTCCGGCGCCGGTTCCCCGGCGGCCCGGCCGCCCGGCAGGGCCAGCAGCCTGGTGCGCGAGAGCGGGACCGTACGCCCGGAGAGCTTCGCGCGTACGGCGGCCTCCGCGAGCGAGCGGCAGCGGTCGAGGAGGGCCGCGGCGACCGGGTTGCCGCGCAGGGCGCGCAGGGCGGCGAGGTCGTCGGGAACCGGGCGGTGGCCGGCGGCCAGGGCGTCCGCGAGGAGTTCGAGGTACCCGGCGGCGGAGCCGGGCAGGGCCTGGCGGTAGCGGACCAGGTCGGCGAACAGGAACGCGCGCAGCCGTTCGCTCTCCCGTACCGCTTCGTCGAGGCCGGCCGCGAGACGCAGGCAATCGTGCGCGGCGGCCGTGTCGGGGGCGTCGGCGTGGTCGGTCTTCAGGGCGATGGCGAGGGCGCCTTTGAGCACACGCAGCTCGTCTGCGCTGAACGCCATGCCGCCGCAGGATCCGTAGGGCGTGGGCATGAAGCGACGATACGCACTAATCGGACAAGAATGGTTTAAAGCGGCCATTGGTGGGCGCGTTGCCGGAGGCTGCCGTGCCCCCGACGGACACCGCAGGACCCTCCGGCAGAGCTGCCGGAGGGTCCTGCGGCCGTCACCCCCGCGCCACGTTCCGCTCGTACACCAGGCGCAGCCCGATCAGCGTCAGCCAGGGCTCGTGCTCGTCGATGACCGTGGAGTCGGCGAGGACCAGCGGGGCCAGGCCGCCCGTGGCGATGACCGTGACGTCGTCCGGGTCGTCGGACAGCTCCTTGGCCATCCGGTTGACCAGGCCGTCGACCTGGCCCGCGAAGCCGTACAGGATGCCGGACTGCATGGCCTCGACGGTGTTCTTGCCGATGACGTTGCGCGGACGGTTCAGCTCGATCTTGCGCAGCTGGGCCGCGCGGACGCCGAGCGCCTCGACGGAGATCTCGATGCCCGGGGCGATGACCCCGCCCACGTACTCGCCGCGCGCGCTGACCGCGTCGAACGTGGTCGCCGTGCCGAAGTCGACGACGATCGCCGGACCGCCGTACAGCTCGTTCGCCGCGACCGCGTTGATGATGCGGTCGGCGCCGACCTCTTTCGGATTGTCGAAGAGGATCGGCACGCCCGTCTTCACGCCCGGCTCCACGAGGACGGCCGGTACGTCGCCGTAGTGGCGGCGGGTGACCTCGCGCAGCTCGTGCAGCACGGACGGGACCGTGGAGCAGATCGCGATGCCGTCGATGCCGTCGCCGAGCTCCTCGCCGAGCAGCGGGTGCATGCCCATCAGGCCGTTGAGCAGGACCGCGAGCTCGTCGGCGGTGCGGCGCGAGTCGGTGGAGATGCGCCAGTGCTCGACGATCTCGTCGCCGTCGAAGAGGCCGAGGACCGTGTGTGTGTTTCCTACGTCGATGGTGAGCAGCATCAGACGTCAGCCCCGCTGGCCTCGCGCAGGTCGAGGCCGATGTCGAGGACCGGCGCGGAGTGGGTGAGCGCGCCGACCGCGAGGTAGTCGACGCCGGTCTCCGCGTAGACGCGGGCGTTGTCGAGGGCGAGGCGGCCGGAGGACTCCAGGAGCGCGCGTCCCTTGGTGAGGGCGACGGCCTCGATGGTCTCCGAGGGCGTGAAGTTGTCCAGGAGGATCAGGTCGGCGCCCGCGTCGAGGACCTCGCGCAGCTGGTGCAGGGTGTCGACCTCGACCTCCACGGGCAGGTCGGGGAACCGGGTCCGTACGGCCTCGAAGGCCTGCGCGACGCCGCCGGCCGCCACCACGTGGTTGTCCTTGACGAGGGCCGCGTCCGAGAGGGACATGCGGTGGTTGACCCCGCCGCCGCAGCGCACCGCGTACTTCTCCAGGGCGCGCAGCCCCGGGGTGGTCTTGCGGGTGTCGCGGACCTTCGCCTTCGTGCCCTCAAGGGCGTCCGCCCAGGCGCGGGTCGCGGTCGCGATGCCGGAGAGACGGCCCAGGATGTTGAGCGCGCTGCGCTCGCCGGTCAGCAGGTCGCGGGTGCGGGTGGTGACGCTGAGCAGCTTCTCGCCGGGCTCGACGCGGGCGCCGTCCTCGACGTGCCGCTCGACCTCGAAACTGTCCTCGCAGACGATCGACAGGACGGCCTCGGCGATCCTGAGGCCCGCGACCACACCGGCCTCGCGGGCCGTGAAATCGGCGGTGGCGACGGCGTCCTCGGGGATCGTGGCGACGGAGGTGACGTCCACGCCGCCGTCCAGGTCCTCGGCGAGCGTCATGTGCGCGATGTCCTCGACCAGTACGGGGTCGAGGCCCGCCTCGGCGAGCAGGGCCGCGAGCGCGGGGTCGAGACCGCACTCCGTCGCGGCCTCGTCGCCGCAGGCGCAGCCGTCGCCGCACCCGCCGCTCGCTTCGGTGGCGCCTTCGGCTTGGGCAAGGGGGAGGTCGGTGCTCACTGCTGCTCCTGGAGGTCGAGCGCGGTCCGGTCCGGGGTTTCGGTGGCGGGCACGGTGGGCGGGTCCGTTGCGGGCACGGCGGAGGCGTCCGTTGCGGCGGCGGAGGGGTCCGTTGCAGGCACCGCGGAAGCGTCCGTGGCGGCCGCGGAGGGGTCCGTGGCGGCCGCGGAGGGGTCCGTGGCGGGCACGGTGGGTGGGAAGGATGCCGTGGCGGTGGTGTGCACGGCCAGGGAGCGGTCGGGGTTCAGAGTGACGACGATGTGCTTGCGCCAGTTCACCTCGTCCCGCTCGGCGTGGTCCTCGCGCCAGTGACAGCCGCGGGTCTCCGCGCGGCGCCGCGCGGCCGCGACCAGGATCCGGGCGACACACAGGAGGTTGGTGGACTCCCAGGTGTCGGTGCCCGGCTCGGCGGTCCTACCGTGCTCGGCCAGCGAGCCGCGGGCCTCGGCGTGGATCGCCTCGATCGCCTCGGCGGCCTTCGCCAGCGATTCGGCACTGCGCAGCACGCCCGCGCCCTCGGTCATGATCCGCTGGATCGCGAACCGCGCCTCGGCGGGCAGCAGCGGATGCTGCGGTACGTCGGGCTGCGGTACGGGCGCGGGGGCGCCGGGGCCGGTCAGGGCCCCGGACGCTCCCGCCGTGCGCGCGGTGATGTCCTCGGCGATGCGCTCGGCGTACACGAGGCCTTCGAGCAGCGAGTTGGAGGCGAGCCGGTTCGCGCCGTGCACTCCCGTACAGGCGACCTCGCCGCAGGCGTACAGGCCGGGGACCGTCGTACGGCCGCGGCGGTCGGTGCGGACGCCGCCCGAGGCGTAGTGCGCGGCGGGGGCGACCGGGATGGGCTCGGTGACCGGGTCGATGCCATGGGCGCGGCAGGCGGCGAGGATCGTGGGGAAGCGGTGCTCCCACATCTCGGCCCCGAAGTGCCGCCCGTCCAGGTACATGTGGGTGGCACCCTGCTCCTGCATCCGGCGCATGATGCCCTTGGCGACGATGTCGCGCGGGGCGAGCTCAGCAAGTTCGTGCTGCCCGAGCATGAAACGGACCCCGTCGGCGTCGACGAGGTGGGCGCCCTCACCGCGTACCGCCTCGGAGACCAGCGGCTGCTGGCCCTCGGCGTCCGGGCCGAGGAAGAGCACGGTCGGATGGAACTGCACGAACTCGATATCGCTGATCTCCGCACCCGCGCGCAGCGCGAGGGCCACGCCGTCGCCGGTGGAGACCGAAGGGTTGGTGGTCGCGGAGAACACCTGGCCCATGCCGCCGGTCGCGAGCACCACAGCCCGCGCGTGCACGGCGCCCACACCGTCCTGCGCGCCCTCGCCCATGACGTGCAGCGAGACGCCGGCGGTGCGGCCTTCGGCGTCGGTGAGCAGGTCGAGGACCAGGGCGTTCTCGATCGTACGGATCCGGCCCGCGGGCTCGGGGGCGTCGCCGGCGTACTTGGCCGCCTCGACCAGGGCGCGGGAGATCTCCGCGCCGGTCGCGTCGCCGCCCGCGTGGGCGATACGGCGGCGGTGGTGGCCGCCTTCTCGGGTCAGCTCGATGGTGCCGCCCGCGTCGGTGTCGAAGCGGGCGCCGGTGGCGATCAGGCGGCGTACCGCGTCCGGGCCCTCGGTGACCAGGAGCCGTACCGCCGCCTCGTCGCACAGGCCCGCGCCCGCGACGAGCGTGTCGTCGAGGTGCTGCTCGGGGCTGTCGCCCTCGCCGAGCGCGGCGGCGATGCCGCCCTGCGCCCAGCGCGTGGAACCGTCGTCGAGGCGGGCCTTGGTGACCACGACCGTGCTCAGGCCCGCGGAGGCGCAGCGCAGCGCGGCGGTCAGGCCCGCGACACCGGAGCCGACCACGACGACATCGGCGTCGATGGACCAGCCGGGGGCGGGGGCGTGCAGCCGTATGCCGGTGGTGGTGTGCTTGGCGTGCGTGGGGGCCGGGGTCATACGGCGGCTCCGTGGTCCGGGAGGCTCGCGGCTCCGAAGGTGAGCGGGATGTTGTCGATGAGGCGGGTGCTGCCGACCTTCGCGGCGACGGCGAGGATCGCCTCGCCCGTGAAGGCGTCGTCGATCTCCGTGAAGTCGGCGGGGTCGACGAGCGCCAGGTAGTCGAGGGCGAGCGGCGGGCCGGCCTTCGCCGCCTCGTCGAGGACGGCACGGGCGGCGGCGCGGACCGCCGACGGGCCACCGTTGTGGGCCTGCGCCACGGCGTGCGCGTCGGCCGCCGCGCGGGCCTCGCCGAGCGCGCCGAGCGCCTGCGCGCGTTCGCGCGTGGCGGGGGCGGCCTGGGCGCGGGCGTGCAGCGCGCGCTGGGCGGTGAGGCGGTCACGGCCCGCGAAGAGCGCGGCGGACAGGGCGAGCGCGGTCCGGCGCTCGGCGGTCGAGAGGTAGCGGTTGCGGGAGGACAGCGCCAAACCGTCCTCCTCGCGGACCGTCGGTACGCCGATGATCTCGACCGGGAAGTTCAGGTCCCGCACCATGCGGCGGATCAGGGCGAGCTGCTGGGCGTCCTTCTGCCCGTACAGCGCGATGTCCGGGGCCGTGAGGTGGAGCAGCTTGGCGACGACCGTGAGCATGCCGTCGAAGTGGCCGGGGCGGGTGGCGCCTTCGAGGACGGTGCCCATGGGGCCCGCGGCGATGCGGACCTGGGGCTCGCCGCCGGGGTAGACCTCGTCGGCGAAGGGCGCGAAGACCGCGTCCGCGCCGGACCGGCCTGCGATCTCGAGGTCCGCGTCGAGGGTGCGGGGGTACCGGTCGAGGTCCTCGCCCGCGCCGAACTGCAGCGGGTTGACGAAGACGGTGACCAGGACCTGGCCGCGCGGGCCCGCGAGCTCGCGGGCGCGGCGGATCAGGGTGGCGTGGCCCTCGTGCAGGGCGCCCATGGTCATCACTACGGCGCGGTGGCCGTCGTAGGGGAGTTTGCGCAGGTCGTCGGCGGTGCGCAGGAGGGTGGTCATCGGTCTGTTCCACCTGTTTCGTGCGGGCCGCCTGTTCCGTGCGGGCCGTCCGTGCCGTGCGGGCCGTCCGTGCCGTGCGGGCCGTCCGTGCCGTCCGGGCCGTCCGTGCCGTCCGGGCCGTCCGGACGGTCCGGACGGTCAGTGGTTTCCGGGCCGTTGAGGTCGTCCGGTGTGGCGGGGGTGCCGGTCCCGTGGGTCCCGTGGGTCCCACCGGTCGCGGTCGGTCCGGCGGGTCCGGTCGGCCTGCCCGGAGCGTCGGCTTCGCCGCTCCCGTTGCCCCCGTTGCCCCCGTGGCTCCCGTGGCTCCCGTTGGCCAGTACGCCGAGCAGGTCCTCGGCAAGTTCCGGCTTGAGCAGGCCGTGGGCGAGGGCGCGGTCGGCCGTGGCGCGGGCCATCGCGAGATAGCCGGCGACTGTTTGCGGCGCGTGCTTGCGCAGTTCGGTGACATGCGCCGCGACGGTGCCCGCATCGCCGCGCGCCACCGGCCCGGTGAGGGCCGCGTCGCCCGAGCGCAGCGCATTGTCGAGGGCCGCGCCGAGCAGCGGGCCGAGCATGCGGTCCGGGGCGGTGACCCCGGCCTGGCTGAGCAGCTCCATGGACTCGGCAACCAGGGTGACCAGGTGGTTCGCGCCGAGGGCGAGGGCCGCGTGGTAGAGCGGGCGGGCGGATTCCTCGATCCACTCGGGCTCGCCGCCCATCTCGATCACCAGTGCCTCGGCGGCAAGGCGCAGCTCCTCGGGCGCGGTGACGCCGAAGGAGCAGCCCGCCAGGCGCTGTACGTCGACGGGGGTGCCGGTGAACGTCATCGCCGGGTGCAGGGCGAGCGGCAGGGCGCCGGCACGCAGGGCAGGTTCGAGCACCTTCGTCCCGTAACGCCCCGAAGTGTGCACGAGCAGCTGCCCCGGGCGGACCGCGCCCGTCTCCACCAGGCCCTCGACCAGGCCAGGCAGGGCGTCGTCGGGGACGGTGAGCAGCACGAGCTCGGCGCGCGCGAGGACCTCGGCGGGGGTGACCAGGGGAACGTCGGGCAGCATCTCCCGCGCCCGGCGCACCGAGGCCTCACTGACGCCGGAGACGGCGACCGGGCGGTGCCCGGCGAGCTGCAGGGACGCGGCGAGCGCGGGACCCACCCGGCCCGCGCCCACGACGCCGACGGTGAGGCGGGCGGGGCGCTCGCTGGGGTCCGGGTGCCCGGGCCCGGGGAGGTGGCTTGTGTTCACGGGACGACGGCCTTCCGTTCCAGTCCGCTCGGGGTACCGGACGCTTCCGTGCGCTCGGGCAGCTCGGTCTGCTGCTCGAGGATTCTCGTCATGTTAACGCTAGGGGGTACGGCGGGCTTCGGCTGTCCACAGGGCAGGGATCTTCCGATCGGTTCCGCGCAGAGAGTTATCCACAGGCTGTGCGCGGTCGGACGGGTGTGCGGGAAGATCTGTGGACGGACCGGAACGACTTCGGTGGAAAGGGGTGGGCGCGGTGGACTCCTACGGAGAGGCGGGCGCTGTGGGCGGCCAGGGTGCCGCGGGTGGGGCGCGGGACGTTGAGGGTGCCGCAGACCAGGTGCGGGACCGGGTGCGGGATGTTGAGCATGCCGCGGACCCGGTGCGGGACCGTGCGGGTGACGCCGCGTCGATGCAGGATGCGGGCGAGCGGCGGCGGGCCGCGCTGCGGGCGGCCCGGCGCACTCTCGCGCGACCGTCCGTGGACCGTACGCTCGCGGACGGCCTGGAGCGGCTGATGCGCAGGGCGCCCGAGGTGTACGACCTGGGGCGGGGCTGCGACGTCTATGGCGACGGGATCGTCGAGGAACTGGAGCGCCGGGTCGCCGCCCTGCTCGGCACCCAGGACGCGGCGTTCTTCCCGACCGGCACGATGGCCCAGCAGATCGCCGTACGGGTATGGGCGGCCCGCACCGGTGACCCTGCCGTCGCCCTGCACCCGCTCGCCCACCCCGAGCAGCACGAGCGGGACGCGTTCTCCGTGGTCGGCGGGGTGCGCACCGTACATCCGACCGGTGAGCGCCGGCTGCCCACGGCCGATGAGATACGGGACTTCGAGGAACCCTTCGGCACGCTGATGCTCGAACTCCCGCTGCGGGAGGCCGGGTTCGTGCTGCCGCCGTGGGAGGAGCTGACAAGGACCGTGGAGGCGGCGCGCGAGCGGGACGCGGTGGTGCACTTCGACGGCGCGCGCCTGTGGGAGTGCACCGAGCATTTCGGCCGCCCGCTCGACGAGATCGCCGCGCTCGCGGACAGTGTGTACGTCTCGTTCTACAAGTCCCTTGAGGGGCTCGGCGGTGCGGCGCTCGCCGGCCCGCACCACTTCATCGCCGAGGCCAAGGCCTGGCGGCACCGCTACGGCGGCCAGATATTCCAGCAGTACCCGACCGTGCTGTCGGCTCTGATCGGGCTCGAGGACGAACTGCCGCGCCTGCCCGCGTACGTGCAGCATGCGCGGGTCGTCGCACAGGCGCTGCGGGAGGGCTTCGAGAAGGCCGGCGCTGCCTACGTCCGGGTCCACCCGGAGGTGCCGCACACGCACCAGTTCCAGGTATGGCTGCCGTACCCGGCGGCGGAGCTGGACGAGGCTTCGGTACGCCTGGCGGAGGAGACGGGGTCGGCCCTGTTCCGTCGCTGGTCTGCCTCCGAGGCACCGGGCATCTCGGTCACGGAGGTCACGGTGGCGGGTCCGGGCCTCGCATGGACGGCGGCGGACGTGCGGGAGGCGGTGGCGGAGTTCGTGCGGCGGCTGGGGTGAGGCGAGGGGTGCGGGGTGCGTCGGCAGTAGGCGCGGGCGACGACCGCGGGGGCGGTCGGCCGTGGGCGAGCAGCGGTCGCGAGTCCGGTCGGCCCTGGGCGAGCGACGGTCGCGAGTCCGGTCGGCCGTGGGGCCGGTCGGCCGTGGGCGGGCGTCTGGCATCGGGCTCCGGGGCAGCGGCTGCGGGCGAGCGCATGACGCCTTCCGCGAGGCGCGTCGATTGACGCTGGGTGTCAATCGGGGACCGGGTACCAGGGCCTGCGGGGCAGACTGGGGCGCATGAGCTTCGTCCTCGACATCAGCGCCCTGCCGCAGGACCGGCTGCACGAGCGGATCGCCGTCGCGCCCTCCCCGCTGGGCGAGCTGAGCATGACCCTGCACGCGCTGTCCGAGCCCGGCCACCACCCGGGGCTCCAGGGCTGGGCCACCTCCGTGATGGCCGGGCTCGACCAGTGCCTCGCGGAACGGCTGTGCGAGGCGGAGTTCCTGTGGCGGTCCGCGTTCTCGGACATCTTCCTGCCGTTCTCCGGCCTGGCCGATCCCGAGGCCATCCCGGCCGGGACGCTGGCAGAGGAGCTCGATCAGCTGGACAAGCTGGAGGACGAGCAGTTCGTCGACGCGGCCCTGGAGTTCACCTGCACCCTGGCCTACGGGAAGAGCGCCTCCGCGCCGCTGCTCAGCGATGCGGCCGCGCGGCAGCGCGTGTTCGAGCTGGCCGCGAGCCGGGGCAGCCGCCAGGTGCAGTTCACACAGCGGTTGCTCGATGATCCGCCGGCCGTGCGCGGCTGGATCCGGCGACTGCTGCTCGACTGCGAGGAGGCCTTCTTCGGGGACGTGTGGGCGCGGGTTCAGCATCAGCTCGCCGCCGACGCACGGCACAAGAGCGAGCTGCTGCGACGCAAGGGGCTCGGGGCGGCGCTGGCCTCCGCGTCGAAGGCCCTCAGCCTGTCCGCGGACGAGCGGAAGATCGAGATCGACAAGCTGGTGGTGGGGAGCGCGGCGATCGCCGAGGGCGGGACGCTGCGGCTCGTGCCCACCGTGATGGGCCGCCCGCACCTGCTGGTGCTGCACCGGTACGGGTGGACCCCGGTGATCCACTACCCGGTCGCCGCCGAGGCACTGTCCTCGGCAGCTTCGGTGGAGGAGCTGACGCGGCGGATGGAGGCGCTGGCGCATCCCGTGCGGATGCGGCTCTGCCGGAACCTCGCGCGGGCGGCGTACACGACCAGTGAGCTGGTGGATGTGCACGGGATGAGTGCGCCGGAGATCTCGCGGCATCTCGCCGTGCTGCGGAAGGCCGGGCTGATCACGGCCCGGCGGCGTGGGCGCTACGTCCTGCACCAGCTGGACCTGTCCAAGGTGGCCCGGCTGGGCAGCGATTTCCTCGAGGGTGTGCTGCGATGAGGTGCGGAGGCTATCCCCCGGCCCGTACGAGCCCCGTCTCGTAGGCCAGCACGACAACCTGGACGCGGTCGCGCAGGCCCAGCTTGGTGAGGATGCGGCCGACGTGGGTTTTGACCGTGGCCTCGGAGAGGACCAGGCGGGCGGCGATCTCGCCGTTGGACAGGCCCTGGGCGACGAGAACCATGACCTCCTTCTCACGGCCGGTGAGGAGGTCCAGCTCCTTGTGGGCGGGCTGGGCCGACGTGTTCGGGAGCATCGGGGCGAAGCGGTCGAGGAGGCGCCGGGTCGTGGACGGCGCCACCACCGCATCGCCGCTGTGCACCGCGCGGATCGCGCCGAGGAGTTCGCCGGGCGGCACGTCCTTCAGCATGAAGCCGGACGCACCCGCCTTCAGTCCGGAGAAGGCGTATTCGTCGAGGTCGAACGTGGTCAGGATGAGCACCTTCGGCGGCCTGTCCTGCGCGCAGATGCGGCGGGTCGTCTCCACCCCGTCGAGCTTCGGCATCCGTACGTCCATGAGGACCACGTCCACCGCCGTGGTCCGCAGCACCTCGAGCGCTTCCACGCCGTCGCCCGCCTCCGCGACCACGTCCATGTCCGGCTGCGCGGCCAGCACCATCCGGAACCCGGTGCGCAGCAGCACCTGGTCGTCGACCAACATGACTCGTACACGCCCTGCGGGGGCACCTGCCGCTTCGTCTGCCATCCGACCAGCGTAGGCGCGGCTTCGGCCGGACGGCTCATGCCGTGGACGGATATGAAGCAATACCCGAGCATGAGGGAAGCCCCGGTCAGCGCACGGGTGGCGCCGACCGGAGCCGTTCGATCCGCCGGGGAAACCGGCGGATCCTCACGAAGGGGCAGCGCTACGGTCGGTTCGACAGCAAAGCGTCCGCGTCCACGGTCTTCTCCCAGGCCGAGTTCGGCCGCTTCCCCGGCCAACCGAACTCCGTGCCGGAGGACTTGTGTGCGGCATCGGCCCCGGCGGCGGCTTTCAGTCGTGCGAGGCCGATGTAGTGCCCCTTGGTGTCCGTGTCGTCCGCCACGACGATCAGGACGCGGTCGCCGGTGCTTGCCGGTTCGATGCCGTTGAAGACGTATTCGACGGTCTCGGCAAGCTCCTTCTTGGTGAGCTGACGCCCCAGCTTGCCCTCGAAGTCCGAGCGCACCTGCTCGACCGTGACGATTCCGCCCTGCTCGCGCACCTGGACGGTCTTGGGCGCAAGCGGGTTGCGCTGCCGCTCCACCGAGAGCGTGAGGATGGTCTCGACCGTGTTCTCGGGCCCGGTCACCACGGAACGGGTGGCCGTGACAGTTCCGCTGATGACGTTGCTGATCCCCGGCTGCCCTGCGAATGCCGCGAGGCTCGGGGTGTCGAACTGGCGGGTGAGCGCCGCTTCCAGCCGTACCGTGTGGTCCGCGTTCCGCTTCTGCACCGAGGGCCCCTGCGCCTGGGACGCGGAGCTCTCCGCCTTCGCGGGTGTCGTGGGTTGCGCGTCTGCCGAGCAGGCGGTCAGCACCAGCGGGAGAGCGAGACCGGCCGCGAGGACGCCGCAGGCGGTACGGCGCCGGGCCACGGTGTCAGTAGAGGTAGTTGATGCCATTCCTGTCATCCTTTTGCGGCTTGTCGTATGCGGTGCCGGATATCCCCGAGTACATCAGGGTGCTTGAGCTGCTCGTATGCGCGAGCCCCATGACGTGACCATGCTCATGCGCGATGATTCCGTCCCGATGGCTGGACGGGCCGCACGCATCGG
The DNA here is from genome assembly GCF_047779955.1 of Streptomyces lothianensis. Taxonomy (NCBI): domain Bacteria; kingdom Bacillati; phylum Actinomycetota; class Actinomycetes; order Kitasatosporales; family Streptomycetaceae; genus Streptomyces; species Streptomyces lothianensis. The sequence continues at coordinate 46,024 of NZ_JBLMKT010000020.1, forward strand.
CGTTCCGCAGGAGCGGATCGATGGTGACCTTCCCCCACCACCAGTTGCTTGCGTTCGGGTCGACGGTCCTCGTGTCGATGTACATCGCAGTGATCGCGCAGTACCAGCCGCTGCTGGTGGAGCGCCGATAGAAGTCCATTCGACTCTGGCTCTTCGTCGAGGTCCTGAGGTACCACACCTTGGTGTCCGTGGTGTCGTTCCAGTGCTTCACCCCCGCAGGGATCGCCACGGGGTGGTAGTTCTCGGCGGTCGAGTCGAGCCAGTAGTACTGGTAGTTGATCCCGTAGGTGAGCCGGTGCCCGTTGAATGTGCTGTACGCGCTCGCGGGGGCCCCTGTGGCGACGACGAGGCCGAACGCGAGCGCGAGCGAGGGTACGGCCGCCCACGCGAGCCTGAGAAGCTTCTTCCAACTTGCCCTGCCACGCGGTGTCGCCGAGGTGCTCGGCACGTCATCCGTCACGGTTCCCATCCCCTGTCCGTCCCCCTGGTAGGCATGCCGTCCTGCTTCATCGGCGTTGAACGATGGGCGGCTTGGCACTTACCTTCGGTAACTTCACAGGGTTGACAGCGGGTTTCAAGCGTCGGCCCACAAGGTGACGTGATCATGCCAGTTGTTATCGCAAGCGTGTCCGAAACCGCACACCTGGCAGGAGAGGGTCAGTGGGCCGGGCGGAGGGGCAGGAGGGCGCTGATGCGGAAGCCGCCCCCGGGGCGCGGGCCGGCGTCCAGGGTGCCGCCGACCATGCCGACGCGTTCGCGCATCCCGATCAGCCCGTGGCCGCGGCCGTCGGCGCCCCCGTCCTCGTACAGCTCGTGCGGTGCGCCCTTGCCGTCGTCCTCGACGAGCAGGCCGAGGCCGTCGTCGAAGTAGACGATGCGCACGCTCGCCCCCGCGTGGGCCCCGCCGTGCTTGCGCGTGTTGGTGAGGGCCTCCTGGACGATGCGGTACGCGGTGAGCTCGACGCCGCTGGGCAGCGGGCGCGGGGTGCCCTCGACCTTGAAGTCGACGGTGAGGCCGGATTCGCGGCACTGGCCGATCAGCTCGTCGATCTGCTCGACATCGGGCTGCGGCACGTACTCCCCGGCCTCGGCGGGCTCCCCGGTACGCAGCACGCCGAGCAGCCGGCGCATCTCGGCGAGGGCCTGGCGGCCGGTGCCGGAGATGGTCTCCAGGGCCTTCTTCGCCTGGTCGGGCGCCTGGTCCATGACATACGCGGCGCCGTCGGCCTGGACGACCATCACCGACACGTTGTGCGCGACGACATCGTGCAGCTCGCGGGCGATCCGGGCGCGCTCGGCGGCGACGGCGACCTTCGCCTGCGCCTCGCGCTCCTTCTCCAGGCGCGCGGCGCGCTCCTCCAGCTGCGCGAAGTAGGCGCGGCGGGTGCGCAGCGAGTCGCCGAGGACCCAGGCGAGGACGAAGGGGACGGTGAGGACGGCGGCGAGGAAGATGTTCCCCGCGGTGCCCGCCCTCGTCTCGTGCCAGCGGATCTGGGCGATCGGGGCGGCGACCAGGCCGCCGACGAGGGCGAAGCGGCGCGCCCAGGCGACGTGGCGGGTGGCGACCGTGTAGATGATCACGAGCATCGCGAAGTTCGCGACCATCACGTCGATGTCGGTGATCAGCTGGAGCAGACCACCCGCCGCGGACAGCAGCAGCATCTTCTCCGGGGCGAGGCGCCGCAGGGCGACGACGACGCACTGCACGAGGACGAGCACAAGGCTCGCGGCGAGCGGTTCACCGCTCCCCTGTTCGGCCTCCGAGACCACCGCGAGGCCGGTCACCAGGAACAGCACGACAGCCCAGAAGCTGTCGACACCGATCGGGTGCCTGCGGAGGAAGTCGTAGAAGCGCTGCACGTAACCCAGCGTAGAGACGGGCGGCACGTGCTGGGGTCAACCGCAGGGGCGATACGTGAACGGGACTCGTACTCCCCAAGGTGGAGGCGTTGTCGACCACTGAGACGGGGCTGCCCGGCCATGGGGCGGAGCTGCCCGGCCATGGGGCGGAGCCGCCCGGCCGACGCGCGGCCATTGCCCGGCCGGTCTGAGGGCCGGGCCCGGTCCTCACACCCGTTCGCCCGACATCCACCGGTCCGGAGCGGCCGTCCGCCTCCCCGTGCGGGAGCGTTCGGCCTGGGACTCCAGAAGCGCCGAGGCCTCCGCGGCCGGGCGCAGACGGGCCGCGACCGAGGTGTTGGCTCCGGTCTCGACATGCACATCGGCCAGCCCGTGACGCCGCATCCACGGCCCCTGCCACCGCCGTACGCTCTGCACCTTGGCGTGCGGGACCAGGGACAGCTTCCGGCGCAGCAACCCGTGCCGGGCCGCGAAGACGGTCTCGGTGACGGCGAGCCCGTGGCCGCGCCACCACAGCGGCACGCACCAGCGGGCGGCGGCCGGCGGGCGGGACAGGTCGGCGGCGGAGGGCACCACGACGCCCGGCAGGATGCGCTCGATCACCGCGTCGGCCACCTCGCGCGGGGCCACGGGCACCAGCACGTCGTTCGAGGAGCCCGCGACGTCGAGCTCGATCCGTACCCAGCCGCGCCGCCGCCACAGCAGCGGCTCCACGACGTGCACGGTCTGCACCCGGCCCGGCGGCACCGTCTCGTGGGCCTTGTCGAGCAGGCCGTGGTCGAGCCGCAGCCCGTCCTGGGACGCGCCGACCGTCCAGTCGTACTCCTTGATGAACCGCCCGACGCTGCTCGCCGCGGCCGCGCCGAGCAGCGGCAGTCCGGTGCCGACGAGCGCCGGGAGGGAGTGCGTGAGGCTCCACAGGATCACGGGCACGGTGATCCCGCTGATCACCCAGGCCCACATCCCGCCGGACAGGACCAGCGACATGGCGAGCATCCGCGGTGGTACGTGGAGGACGGCCGCGGCCGGGGCCTCGCCGACCGTACGGGCGTGCTCGGGGGCGAAACCGGCCGCGCGGGCGAGGAGCTCCGCGCGCAGGGCGCGGGCGTCGGGTTCACTCAGATAGGCGAGTTCGTCCTTGCTGTCGGTGCCGATGACGTCCATCTTCAGCTTGGCGACGCCCAGGAATCGGGCGAGCAGCGGCTGGTTGAGGTCGACGGCCTGCAACCGGTCGAGGCGGATATGCGCGGTGCGGCGGAAGATCAGGCCGGTACGGATGCGCAGCTCGGTGTCGGTGACCGAGAAGTGCGTGAACCACCAGCTGAGGAAGCCGTACAGCGAGGCGACGACGACGAGCGCGAGACCGGCGAGCACCACCGTCCCGGCGGCGAGCTCGGAGGCCTTCCGGTAGGCGCCGTCCGGGTCGTGCACGGCCCAGCCGGCGCCGACCGCGACGGGCGCCCAGGCGCGGCGCAGCGGGGTGACCGGGTGCAGGCGGCGCTCCACCGAGGCCGCCTGCTCCGCCGCGTCGTCCTGGGTTGTGGACATCGCGGAGGCCTCAGTCCCCGGCTCGGCCAAGGCCCCCCTGCTCGGCTCTGCCAAGACCTCCGTCTCCGGCTCCGCGGATGCCCCCGTCCCCGGCTCCCCCGTGCTCACAGCCCCGCCGATCGTGCCTCGCCGAGCTCGGTCAGGCGGTCGCGGAGGCGTTCGGCCTCGGCCGGGTCGAGGCCGGGGATGGTGGCGTCGGTGGCGGCCGCCGCCGTGTGCAGCTGCAGCGAGGCGAGCCCGAACCTGCGCTGCAGCGGACCCGACTCCACCTCCACCAGTTGCATCCGGCCGTACGGCACGACCGTCTCCTCGCGCCACATCACGCCGCGCTGGATCAGCAGGTCGTCCGCGCGTTCCGCGTACCGCCAAGAGCGCCAGTTCCGGCCGAGCATCGGCCAGCCCCACACCAGGAAGAACCCGGGGACCAGCGCGAACAGCGCCCATCCCGGGCCGGCGAACAGGCCGGTGAGCAGCGCGGTCGCGAGAGTGATCGGGCCGAGCCACAGCACGAGCAGCAGGCGCCGAAGGCGGAGCATCGCGACGGGCAGCCCGTGCCAGCCGGGGTCCGGCCGGACCGGCTCGTCCCCGGACGTCCGCGGCTCCCCGGACCCGGGCACGCCTGCTGACCCGGGCATACCTGCGGACCCGGCCGTGTCCCCGGGCGGCCGAGCCGTCTCCCCGGGCGGCCGAGCCGTGTCCCCGGACCGGGCCGCATCCCCGGACATCTGTGTCATCCCCGTATCCCCTGCCTTCACGCCTACCAGCCTACGTACGTCAGACTGTGCGCCATGAGTCCCAAGACGGATCCGCAGACGGCAACGGTCGGTATCGGCGGAGCCGCGGAGAGCACCGACATGGTGCTCAACATCGGCCCCCAGCACCCGTCCACGCACGGCGTGCTGCGCCTGAAGCTGGTGCTCGACGGTGAGCGCATCGTGCAGGCCGAGCCGGTGATCGGCTATATGCACCGCGGCGCCGAGAAACTCTTCGAGGCGCGTGACTACCGGCAGATCGTGATGCTCGCCAACCGCCACGACTGGCTCTCCGCCTTCTCCAACGAGCTGGGCGTGGTCCTCGCCGTCGAGCGGATGCTCGGCATGGAGGTCCCCGAGCGTGCGGTCTGGACCCGGACGCTGCTCGCGGAGCTGAACCGCGTCCTCAACCACCTCATGTTCCTCGGCTCGTACCCCCTCGAACTGGGCGGCATCACCCCCGTCTTCCACGCCTTCCGCGAGCGCGAGGAGCTCCAGGCGGTCATGGAGGAGGTCTCCGGCGGCCGGATGCACTTCATGTTCAACCGGGTCGGCGGCCTCAAGGAGGACCTGCCGCTCGGCTGGACGCGGCGGGCCCGCGAGGCCGTCGCCTCGGTCCGCTCGCGGATGGACGTCTACGACAACCTCGTCCTCGGCAACGAGATCTTCCGAGGCCGCACCCGCGGCGTCGGCGGCCTGACCGCGCGGGCCGTCCACGCATACGGGGTGAGCGGACCGATCGCACGCGCCTCCGGCGTCGACTTCGACCTGCGCCGCGACGAGCCGTACCTCGCGTACGGGGAGCTGCAGTCGACGCTGCAGGTGGCCACGCGGCAGGAAGGCGACTGCCTGGCCCGCTTCGAATGCCTCCTGGAGCAGACCCACAACTCCCTGGACCTGGCGGACGCCTGCCTCGACCGGATGGCGGACCTGGCCCCCGGTCCGATCAACCAGCGCCTGCCGAAGGTCCTCAAGGCGCCCGAGGGCCACACGTACGCGTGGACCGAGAACCCGCTCGGCATCAACGGCTACTACCTGGTCTCCAAGGGCGAGAAGACCCCGTACCGCCTCAAGCTCCGCTCGGCCTCGTACAACAACATCCAGGCCCTGATCGAGCTGCTGCCCGGCACCCTGGTGGCGGACATGGTGGCGATTTTGGGCTCACTGTTCTTCGTGGTCGGCGACATCGACAAGTAGGACCTGCCCGGCAGGCCCCGCCGCCTCGCCGGGCAGGCCGACCGGCTGCAGAAGCCAGCCGAAGTCGCCCAGGCCGCCGCGCGCGGTCAGTTCGGCGGCCTCGCCCGCCTCGGCGAGGGCGCGTACGTATCCGGCCGGATCGCTCGTCGCCAGCGCGAGCGGCGGCCTGCCGCCGTGCACGCCGAGCGCCCGCAGGGCCTCCCGCTGCGTCAGGAGTACGGAGCCGGGGATGCCGGCGTGGGCGGCGCAGGCGTCCAGCGCCACGTGCGCGGTGATGTCACAGCTGCCGTCCGGAACGGGCCGGCATGCGCGGCCGTCACGGAAACCGGTGAGGGTGCCGAACACGGGCCGCCGCCCGGCCGTGTGCGCGTAGTCGACGGCGACGGCGAGCCCGCCGCGCACGGACCGCACGGCTCCCGCCCAGGCCTCGTCCCGCGGCCAGCCGATCTCGGCCCGGCTGCCGGGCTCGGCGCGATAACCGGGCTCGGTTTCATGACCGGGCTCGGTTTCACGACCGGGCTCGGCTCCATGACCCGGCTCGGCTCCATGACCCGGCTCGGCTCCATGACCCGGCTCGGCTCCATGACCGGGCGCGCCCGTGAGGGGCCACCACCGTGTGAGCCACTGTGCGTCCGGGCCGTCCGCGAGCGGCTCGCCGAGCGTTTCGGTGCCGTCCTCGGCCACGCGTACGAGGCGGGCGATTCCGTCGCCGTCGACCTCGGCCACGTCCACGGGCACGTTGTCCAGCCACTCGTTGGCGAACAGCAGTCCGTTGATCCCCTCGGGGATCCGGTCGGTCCACTCGATCCGCCGGTCACCGAGCTCCCGAGGCCGCGCCGCCCGCTCGACGGCGTACGCGGCCGTCCGCGCGGCCACCTCCGGCTCCAGCGCGTCCAGCACGCCCTGGACCAGCTCCCCGCGCCCGGCGCCCACGTCGACGAAGTCGAGCGTGGCGGGGTGCCCGAGGGCGCGGTCCACGCGCGTGAGGAGGACGGCGACGGCCCGGGCGTAGAGCGCGGAGGCGTGCACGGAGGTACGAAAATGAGCCGCGGGCCCCTCGGCCCGGAGGTAGAACCCCCCGGGGCCGTACAGGGCCCGCTCGGTGGCATTGCGCCAGGTGTCCATCCAGCCCCTCCGCCGCGGTCCGGGCCTTACGGACCCGTGGGTGCCGGCCGGGGCGGCTCTACGAGAGGGCCGACCTCAGCCCGGCGACATCGATCTGCTCGGTCTCATCATGGACCGTGAGGTCGATGACGGAACCGACGCCCCGCTCCGCGGCCCCGCGGTCCTTGAACTCGCCCTCGCCGGAAGCCTTGTGCAGCGCGAGCGCCTCCGCCCCCACCACATCCGCGAGGTCCTCGTTCTGCACCGCCGCGATCGCCTCCGGGCTGCTCCCCGCCTTCGTGCCGAAGAAGTCGAAGCCGCCGACGAGCGGCCTGCGCACCGGCGCCTGCGGCACCACGGCCGCCGCGGGCCGGCTCGCCGGGGGCAGTGCGGCGGCGGCCGGACGCGTGTGTGCGACGGCCGCCTCGGACTTCCCCTGCTCCCCGGCCACCTCGGACTCCCCGTCCGGCGTGCCGCCCGAAGCGGCGCCCGCGGCCCGCTGCTGCGGCACCCGTGCCAGCGCGTCAAGCGCGGCATTCGCCTTCAGATACAGCGCTACCGTCCCCCGCGGCACGGCCCCGTCCCCGTCCGCGGGCGGCAGTGCCTTCGCGGGCCCGGTCGCCTCGATGGCCAGCCTGCGCCGCCCTTCGAGGGCGCTGGCCCGCTCCGTCTCCGCCGTCGCATAACGGCGCAGCAGCGCCGCGTGCTCGCCGCGCAGCGCGGCGAGTTCGCCACGCTTGGAACGCAGCCGGGCCTCGAGCTTGCCGCGCAGTTCGCGCGATTCCTCGAGGTCCGTCTCCAGTTCGGCGATGTGCTCCTCGTGCTTCCACTCGTCGCTCGCCCGGGCCCGGGTCAGCTCGGCGACCTGCTTGCCGGCGAGCCGGTCCCAGCGGCGCATGACGACGGCTCCGGTCACGGCGCAGGCACCGGCGACGCCGGCGAGCAGGCGCAGCGCCAGGGTGTCCGGAACCAGCCAGGTACTCGCCGCGGCGAGTACGGACACGGCCGCGATCGCCGACGGGGGAAGCAGTCGGTGCAGTGGTGGGGAATGGCGGTGGCGTCCACGTGGCATGGCCAGAAATTTACCGCGCGTACGCAGCGGCCGTAGCCCCGCCCGGCAATCTGTTCCCTTCCGGTTACTCATCTCCGTATCCGGAACGCGCCCCGCCGATTGCCGCGGAACTCCGCGGCGCGCAGCCGACGGAACGCGCGACGCAGCCCGGGGCGACTCCACGGCACGCCCGCCACGCAACTCCACCGCCCTGCCCCGGCTTCCGCTACTTCTCGATCAGCCCCTTCGATTCCAGGTACTCCTTGGCCGCCTCGGCTTCCTTCACGCGTTCCGCATCGACCTTGCGGTTGAGCTCGGTCAGGTCCTCGGTGGTGAGGACCTCGGTCAGGGCGGCCAGCGCTTCCGCGATCGCCTTGTCGCCCGCGTCCTTCGTGTTCAGGACCGGCAGCACGTTGTCCGCGTTCTGCAGGTTCTTGTCGTCCTCCAGGAGGACCAGGCCGAAGCTCTCCAGGGTCGCGTCCGTCGTCGTGGTGAGCACCAGCTGGTCCTCGCCGTTCTTCACGGCCTGCTTGGCCTGCGGGGTGCCCACGCCCTTGGGGTCGATCCCGGCCACGTCGATGCCGTAGGTCTTCTCCAGGCCCGGCGCGCAGAAGATCCGCACCTCGCACTCCTCACCGGCGGCGATCCGTACCTCGAGCTTCGAGGCGCCCAGATCCGACAGGGTCCTGAGGTCGTTCTTCTCCGCGAATTCCTTGCTGACCGCGAAAGCGTTCTGATCGACCGCCTCGCCGGCCGGCAGCACGGTCAGTCCGCGCGGAGTGGCGAGCTTGGTCAACTCTGCGACCGTCTTGACCACATCGCTGGATGCGAGAGGCTTCTCCTCGGAGGCATTCGGCCCGTTCACCTTGGTGTTGAGGAATTCCGTGAGCGTGGCCGCGTACTCGGGAACGATGTCGATCTCGCCTTTTTCCAGGGCCGGTTCATAGAGTTCCCTGGTTTCCACCGTCTTGATCGACGTGTCGTAACCGGCCTCGGAAAGCACCTGCGCGTACAGCTCGGCGAGCACCTTGGACTCGGTGAATCCGGCCGAACCCACCACGAGCGAGCCCTTCTTGCCGCCGCCGGAACCCTTGTCCTCCAGGCTGTCACCGCCGCACGCGGTCAGCCCCGCACCGAGCGCCACCACCAGGGCCGTGGCCGCCGCCGTCCGTATGCCACGCGGGAAGTTGTTCATGAGTGAGTCCACCATCCACAGTTGTCACGGATCAGAGAGTTGTCACGGATCAGAGTTGTCACGGATCGGGTCCGCCGGATCAGAGTTGTCACGGATCGCCGTACGTCACCAGGGCTTCGAGCGAATCAGACCGCCGCCGTACGCCCGCGCATCGGGTCGAACCAGCGTCCGGCCAGCACGAGCACCAGTTCCACCAGCAGCGCGAGCACGGCGACGAGCAGCGCACCGGCCACCACCTGCGAGGTGTTCTGCACGGTGAAGCCGTACGTGATGATCCGCCCGAGCCCGCCCTCCCCCGCCATCGCGGCGAGCGCCGCGGTCGCCACGAGCTGCACGGCCGAGGCACGGAGCCCGGTCATGATCAACGGGTACGCCAGGGGCAGTTCGACCCGCAGGAACAGCTGCCCGCCGCTCATGCCCATCCCGCGCGCCGCCTCGACGACCGAGCGGTCGACCTCGCGCATCCCGAGATACGCGTTGGTGAGCAGCGGCGGCACCGCGAACAGGACCAGCGCGATCAGCGTCGGCAGATCGCCGTGCCGCCCGAGCGGGGTGAGCGTGAGCAGCACGAGGATCGCCAAGGTGGGGACCGCACGGCCGATGTTGGAGAGGTTGACCGCGAGCGCACCGCCCTTGCCGATGTGCCCGAGCCAGAGCGCGAGCGGCAGCGCGATCAGGCAGGCCACGCCGAGGCAGACCCCGGTGAAGTACAGATGTTCGGAGAGGCGGTGCCACACCCCCTTCTCGCCCTGCCAGTTGGCACTCGTGGTCAGCCAGTCCAGCGCACCCGAGATCGCGTTCATACCGGTTCAGCCGCCTTTGCCGTCCGCGCGTCACGTATTCGCCCGCCCGGCGCCGGACCGCCGCGCACCCGGGTCCAGGGCGTCAGCACTCGCTGGAGCAGCAGCAACAGCAGATCGGCGGCGATCGCGAGCACCACGCACAGGACGGAGGCGGTGAGCACCTGCGCCTTGAAGTTGCTGTCGAGGCCGTCCATGATCAGCGTGCCGAGCCCGCCGTAGTCGACGAGCGCCCCGACCGTGGTCAAGGCGACCGTGGACACGGTGGCGATCCGTACGCCCGCGAGGATCGCCGGGAGCGCGAGCGGAAGTTCGACCTCCCACAGCAGCCGCGCCGGACCGTAGCCGAGCCCGCGCGCCGCCTCCTTCGCCTCCTGGGGCACCGCTTCGAGGCCCGCCATCACATTCCGCACGAGAACCGTCAGCGAGTAGAGCACCAGGCCCGTGATCACCAGGGCCGGCGAGAGGCCGAAGAGCGGAAGGAGCAGCGAGAACATGGCGAGCGACGGGATCGAGTAGAGCACCGTCGTCAGCGTGAGCACCGGGCCCGCGAAGGCCTTGCCGCGGCGCGCGAGGAGCGCCAGCGGAAAGGCGACCAGCAGGCCGATCACCACCGAGGCGAGGGTGATCCAGACATGCTGGACCGTCGCGTCGATCAACTCCTGGCTGCGCGTGTCGAGATACTCGCCGCACACCCAGTCATTCGCCACCAGGCAGCTGCCCTGACTCACGGCGCTCACCTCCCCCGTCCGCGCCGAACTCATGTCTGACTGGCGACCCTAAACCCACCCACTGACAATCGCCGAGGCCGGTGGTCCTGGAGCACCATGGCGTTCACAACGAGCCCGGCACAATGGGGAGTCATGATCCGGTTCGAGCACGTCAGCAAGCGGTACGCCGATGGCACCACCGCCGTGGACGACCTGTCCTTCGAGGTCGCGGCGGGTGAACTCGTCACCCTGGTGGGCCCGTCGGGCTGCGGCAAGACCACGACGATGAAGATGGTGAACCGGCTGATCGAGCCGAGCTCCGGGCGCATCCTCCTCGACGGCGAGGACATATCCGAAGTCGATCCGGTCCGGCTCAGACGCCGTATCGGCTATGTGATCCAGCAGGTCGGCCTCTTCCCGCACCGGACCGTCCTGGAGAACACGGCGACCGTCCCGCATCTGCTCGGCTGGAGGAAGGCCGCGGCCCGTGAGCGCGCCGCCGAACTCCTCGACCTCGTCGGCCTCGACCCCGGCGTGCACGGCGCGCGCTATCCGGAGCAGCTCTCCGGCGGCCAGCGCCAACGCGTCGGGGTGGCCAGGGCGTTGGCGGCCGATCCGCCCGTCCTCCTCATGGACGAACCCTTCGGCGCGGTCGACCCGGTGGTGCGTGAGCATCTGCAGACCGAGTTCCTGCGCCTGCAGCAGGAACTGCACAAGACGGTCCTCTTCGTCACGCACGACATCGAGGAAGCGGTGCGGCTGGGCGACCGTATCGCCGTCTACGGGCAGGGCCGCATCGAGCAGTACGACGCGCCCGCCGCCGTGCTCGGGGCGCCCGCCACCGGCTATGTCGCCGATTTCGTCGGCTCCGACCGCGGCCTGAAACGGCTGTCGGTCACCCCGGTCGAGGAGGGCGACCTGGAGCAGCCCCCCGTCGTACGCCTGGAGGACTCCGCGAAGAGCGCCGCCGAGCGGATGCGCGGCGAAAGCGCGGGCTGGGCGGTGGTCCTCGACGCGGCGGGCGATCTGCACGGCTGGGTCGGCGCCGCGCACCTCACCTCCGGCACGGTGGCCGACCACGCGCGACGGATGGAGGCCTGGCTGCCCGTCGGCGCTTCGCTGAAGCGGGCGTTCTCCACGATGCTGCAGCACGACGCGGGCTGGATCGCCGTGATCGACGAGGACCTGGGGGGCCGCTTCCTCGGCGTCCTGACCCCCGCCACCCTGCACGAGGCCCTCCGCCGCTCCACGGCGGCGGACGCGCGCGACATCAGCCGGGCGGAGGTGGACCTGGAGTCGGTGAGCGGAGCCTGAGGCTTCCGCGGGAGCCGAGGTCCACGCGGGGACTGAGGCCCACGCGGGCGCCGAGGTCCGCTCGGGGACTGAGGCCCACGCGGGCGCCGAGGCCCACGCGGGGCGACGGCGGGCTCCGCACAGCACCTAGGCTTGAAGCATGAGTACGTCGCACGCCCGAGGACATGTCGAGGGCCTACCCGATTGGGACCGCTGCGCGGTCATGGGCGTGGTCAACGTGACCCCCGACTCCTTCTCCGACGGCGGCCGCTGGTTCGACACCACCACCGCGGTCAAGCACGGACTCGATCTGGTCGCCCAGGGCGCCGATCTGGTCGACGTCGGCGGCGAGTCCACCCGCCCCGGCGCCACCCGCGTCGACGAGGACGAGGAGCTGCGCCGGGTCATCCCGGTCGTCCGCGGCCTCGCCTCCGAAGGCGTCACCGTCTCGGTCGACACCATGCGCGCCCGCGTCGCCGAGCAGTCGCTCGCGGCCGGCGCCCTCCTCGTCAACGACGTCAGCGGCGGCCTCGCCGACCCGGCGATGATCCCGGTCGTCGCCGAGGCCGCGGCGCCGTTCGTCGTCATGCACTGGCGCGGCTTCAGCAAGGACATGAACAGCCTCGCGGTGTACGAGGACGTGGTCGGCGAGGTCCGCACCGAACTCCGCGCCCGCCTGGACGCGGTCATCGCGGGCGGCATCGCGCCCGAGCGGATCGTCGTCGACCCCGGCCTCGGCTTCGCCAAGAACGCCGAGCACGACCTGGCCCTCGTCGCCCACCTGCGGGAACTGCGCGCACTCGGCCACCCGGTCCTGGTCGCGGCCTCCCGCAAACGTTTCCTCGGCCGCGTCCTGGCCGCAGGGCCCGAGGCGGCCCCGCCGCCCGCCCGCGAACGGGACGCGGCGACCGCGGCGGTCTCCGCGATCGCCGCCCACGAAGGCGCCTGGGCGGTCCGCGTCCACGACGTACGCGCCACCGCGGACGCGGTGCGCGTGGCCCGCGCCGTCGAAGGCGCCGGAACGCCGCCGCGGCCGGCCGCCGCGGCCGAGAACGCCGAAGGCCCGCCGGATCCCGCCGCGGCGCGGCCCCACCCCACTCCCGAAGGAGACAAGTGACCTCACCCGTGGACCTCGAAGCCGTCGAGCGGGCCAATACCGCCTTCTACGAAGCGATGGAGCGCGGCGACTTCGAAGCGCTGTCCGAGCTGTGGCTCGGCGGCGACGAGGGCGAGGGCGTCACCTGCGTCCACCCCGGCTGGCCGGTGCTCACCGGCCGCGGCGAGGTTCTCCGTTCGTACGCCCTGATCATGGCGAACACGGAGTACATCCAGTTCTTCCTGACGGACGTCAAGATCTCTGTGAACGGCGATACGGCCCTGGTCACCTGCACGGAGAACATCCTGAGCGGCGCGCCCTCCGAGGAGGCCGGGGAGCTCGGCCCCCTGGTCGGCCAGCTCGTCGTCGCCTCCAACCTCTACCGCCGCACCGGCGACGGCTGGCGGATGTGGTCCCACCACGCCTCCCCGGTCCTGGCGGAACGGGACGAGGAGGAGGAAGAGGGCTGAGAGGGGGGAGGGCTGAGAGGGGGAGGGCTGAGAGCGTGTCGGCGAACCGCCGTCCGGATCAGGCCGCCGCGCCCTCCGTGTCGTCGTCCTCCGGGAGCCTGCAGACGCGCTCCAGGAACAGCGCCGCGGCGACCACCGCGATACCGGCCACCACCGCGAAGGCTGCATAGATGGCCTGATCGCGGCGGGCCGGGACGTCCAGATAGGCCAGGAGGAACACACCGACCCCGCCGTAGACGCCGCTGACCAGCGAGGACACCAGGGCGCTCGCCTGGCCGAAGACCACCGCGCGGGCCGCCATCATCGGCTCGACGCCCTTCGCCCCGGGGACGCGGTCGCGCTGGGCCCGCAGCCGGGCACGGAGCGAGAGCGCGGTGGCCGCCAGAACGGCGGCGATGGCCGCCAGGACGATGGGGGCGGCCAGCGGGACACTCGGCAGGGTGCCCAGCGAGTTCTGTGCCACCAGCAGCTTGGAGAGGCCCCAGGACAGGATGCCGGCGACCACGAAGAGGCCCGCCAGGGTCCTGATGCGCAGCTGCTTCACGAGTGACTTCGCCTCCACGGGCGGGGCTCCCCACCCTCGTACGGTCCGGCCTCGTACGGTCCGGACGGGCGCCGTGTCCGGGCCCGTTAGACCTTAACGATTACTCGGGCAGCCGCAGTTCCAGGTCGACGCGCGGCGCGACGCCCTCACGGGTGACGGCGTCGAGCAGCCCGGCGACCGGGCCGCGGCCGGGGACGACGGCCTCGGGGTCGACGTCGTGCCACGGCGCGAGCACGAAGGCCCGCTCGTGGGCGCGCGGGTGCGGAAGCGTGAGCTGCGGATCGTCGGAGACGACGTCCTGGTACGACACGATGTCGACGTCGATGGTGCGCGGGCCCCAGTGCTCGTCGCGTACCCGGTGGAAGGCCTCCTCGACGGCGTGTGCCCGCTCCAGGAGCGAGGACGGCGGGAGGGTGGTCCGGATGACGACGACCGCGTTGAAGTACGTGGGCTGCGAGCCGGGCTCGACGCCCCAGGGCTCCGTCTCGTAGACCGGCGAGACGGCCTTCACCCGCAGGCCCGGCGTGTCCGCGAGGGCGTCGACGGCGCCCTGCAGGGTCTCCAGACGGTTGCCGAGGTTGGAGCCGAGGGAGATCACGGCGTTCTTCGGGTTCTGCAGCGTGGTGTCGGCCGCGTCCACGCGCTCCACGACGGAGGCGGGAACGGGCTGGACCGTGGGGTCGCTCTGCACGTTGTTCATACTCGGCTCCGGGTGATCGTGATCGTGACATCGTCGAACGGGACGGTGATCGGGGCGCCGGGCTTGTGCACGACGACCTCGACCTCCTTCACCGGTTCGTGTCTCAGGCAGGTCTGGGCGATCCGCTCGGCGAGCGTCTCGATGAGGTCCACGGGCTCCCCCTCGACGACGGCCACGACCTCCTCGGCCACGACGCCGTAGTGCACCGTCTTCGCCAGATCGTCGTCGGCGGCGGCCGAGCGGGTGTCGAGGCTCAGCACCAGGTCGACGACGAAGGTCTGGCCGTCCTCGCGTTCATGGGCGAAGACGCCGTGGTGACCACGGGCCCTGAGGCCGCGCAGCGCGACACGGTCCACGCGAATCACTCCTGATCATCTCGGTTCATCGGGCTGCGGCCGAGTGCGGTCGGCCCACCGGCCCACTTCGAATCTACCTTCGACCACGGCCAGCCCTCGCCCGCGGGGGCCATGGACGGAAAGCGGTACGGCTGCCACCGACGACTGAAGGCGGCGCCTACCCGGAGCGGCACGGACGAATCCTGGGCGCGCCGAAGCCCACCCGGGTGGCGGACGGGTGGGGTGAACGGTCGAGCGGGGGTGCCGGGGGCGTGCAGGGTTCAGCGCGCCATGATCAGGCTCATCGCCTCGGCCCGGGTGGCCGGATCGCGCAGCTGTCCGCGTACGGCCGAAGTCAGTGTCTTCGCGCCGGGCTTGCGCACCCCGCGCATGGTCATGCACATGTGCTCGCACTCGACGACCACGATCACGCCGCGCGG
The DNA here is from genome assembly GCF_047779955.1 of Streptomyces lothianensis. Classification (NCBI taxonomy): domain Bacteria; kingdom Bacillati; phylum Actinomycetota; class Actinomycetes; order Kitasatosporales; family Streptomycetaceae; genus Streptomyces; species Streptomyces lothianensis. Next base: position 61,119 of record NZ_JBLMKT010000020.1, read on the forward strand.
CTCCAGGATCTTCATCAGGGAGTCCGCGATCTGCGTGGTGAGCCGCTCCTGCACCTGCGGCCGCCGCGCGAACACGTCCACGAGCCGGGCGAGCTTCGACAGACCGGTGATCTTGCCGTCGGTGGACGGGATGTACCCGACGTGGGCGACACCGTGGAACGGGACGAGATGATGCTCACAGGAGCTCATCACCTCGATGTCCTTCACGAGCACCATCTCGTCGTGCCCGAGGTCGAACGTGGTGGTCAGCACGTCCTCCGGCTGCTGCCACAGGCCCGCGAATATCTCCCGGTACGCCCGCGCCACCCGCGCCGGGGTCTCCAGGAGACCCTCGCGGTCCGGGTCCTCGCCGACCGCGATGAGGAGCTCGCGTACGGCGTTCTCGGCGCGCTTCTCGTCGAACGCGCCGATCGCTGCTTCCCCGCCGTCCAGGGTCACCGGGTCGGTCATGTGGTGCCTCGTTCCTCTGTTCAGCCCTCGGGCTCTCGCACGGGCGTACGGAAATGCCGCGCCCCCCAAGGCTAGAACCTGGGGGGCGCGGCATCCATTCCGGGCCTGCCGGGGCCGCCGGTGGCGGGCCGGGGCCGCCCGGTGGACGGACCCACAGTGCCTGAGGCGGCACTAGGCCTCCGGGCGGTCCTCCGGGGCGGGCTCCGGGCTCTTGCTGAGCTGCGGAGCGGCCGTCTCGGTGGCGGAGGCGGTGACCGCGGGCGCCGCCTGGCCGTTGGCGCCGTTGGTCAGGGAGAGCTCACGGGGCGAGAGCACCGGGGGTCGCGTCGAGGGCGTACGCCGGGCGGATCCGGTCCACGCGGGGCGGGACGGACGCTTGACGATCGGCGCGAAGATCTCGGCGATCTGCTCCTTGTTGAGGGTCTCCTTCTCCAGGAGGGCGAGGACCAGGTTGTCGAGCACGTCACGGTTCTCGACGAGGATCTCCCAGGCCTCGTTGTGCGCGGTCTCGATGAGCTTCTTGACCTCTTCGTCGACCAGGGCCGCGACCTCTTCCGAGTAGTCGCGTGGGTGCGCCATCTCCCGGCCGAGGAACGGTTCGGTGTTGTCGCCGCCGAACTTGATGGCGCCGAGCCGCTCGGTCATGCCGTACTGCGTGACCATCGCGCGGGCCGTGGCGGTGGCCTTCTCGATGTCGTTGGCGGCACCCGTGGTCGGATCGTGGAAGACCAGCTCCTCGGCCGCGCGCCCGCCCAGCATGTACGCGAGCTGGTCGAGCATCTCGTTGCGCGTGGTCGAGTACTTGTCCTCGTCCGGGAGCACCATCGTGTAGCCGAGCGCGCGGCCGCGGCTGAGGATGGTGATCTTGTGGACCGGGTCGGAGTTCGGTGAGGCCGCCGCGACCAGGGCGTGTCCGCCCTCGTGGTACGCGGTGATCTTCTTCTCCTTGTCCGACATGATCCGGGTCCGCTTCTGCGGGCCCGCGACCACCCGGTCGATCGCCTCGTCCAGGAAGTGGTTGTCGATCAGCTTCGCATCGCTGCGCGCGGTGAGCAGCGCCGCCTCGTTCAGCACGTTCGACAGGTCGGCGCCGGTGAAGCCGGGCGTACGACGGGCCACAGCGCCCAGGTCGACGTCCGGGGCGACCGGCTTGCCCTTCTGGTGGACCTTGAGGATCTCCAGGCGGCCCTGCATGTCCGGGCGGTCGACCGCGATCTGGCGGTCGAAACGGCCGGGGCGCAGGAGCGCCGGGTCCAGGATGTCGGGCCGGTTGGTGGCGGCGATCAGGATGACGCCGCCCTTCACGTCGAAGCCGTCCATCTCGACGAGCAGCTGGTTGAGGGTCTGCTCGCGCTCGTCGTGACCGCCGCCCATACCGGCACCGCGGTGCCGGCCGACCGCGTCGATCTCGTCGACGAAGACGATCGCCGGGGCATTGGCCTTGGCCTGCTCGAACAGGTCACGGACACGGGAGGCACCGACACCGACGAACATCTCGACGAAGTCGGAGCCGGAGATCGAGTAGAACGGGACTCCGGCCTCGCCCGCGACGGCGCGGGCGAGCAGGGTCTTGCCGGTGCCGGGCGGGCCGTAGAGCAGCACGCCCTTGGGGATCTTGGCGCCGACGGCCTGGAACTTGGCCGGCTCCTGCAGGAACTCCTTGATCTCGTGGAGCTCCTCGACGGCCTCGTCCGAACCGGCCACGTCCGAGAAGGTGGTCTTCGGGGTGTCCTTGGTGATCAGCTTCGCCTTGGACTTCCCGAACTGCATGACGCGCGAGCCGCCGCCCTGCATCTGGTTCATCAGGAAGAGGAAGACGACGACGATCAGGACGAAGGGCAGCAGGGAGAGCAGGATGCTGACGAACGCGTTCTGCTTCGACGGGGAGACGGTGTAGCCGTCCTTGATGTCGCCGTTGTCGAAGTTGTCCTGCAGGGTGTTGGCGATCGCCACGCCCTGCTCGCCGATGTAGCTGGCCTGGATCTTGGCGCTGCCGCCGTACTTCTCCTTGTCGGTATCGCTGAGGTCTTCCTTCAGTTCGACCTTGATGAGCTGCTCATCACCGGTGGTGAGCTTGGCGCTCTGGATCTGCTTGTCCTTGATGGCCTGGTAGACCTGGCCGGTGTCCACGGTCTTGTAGCCGCCGGACGAGCCAACGACCTGCATCAACACGACCACGGCGAGGACGGCCAGCACGATCCACATGACCGGCCCACGGAAGTATCGCTTCACGTCCATCCATACGGAGCGGTGCCGCCCCGTCCCTCCTGCCGATAGTGAGATTGATTAGGGCTTGTTCAGGCCTGTTCGGACCTGAACAGGCCTGTTCGGGCCTGCTCTTGCTTGTTCAGGCCTGATGTGGCTTGCGCAAGCGAAAATAAGTCTGTTCTTCGGACGGTACCCCAGCATTGTCACCCACCGCGGCAGGGGACGGCTGGAAACCCGCCTTCCCCTGCTCCAACGCGGGGAATCGGGTGAGGGTTCCCGCCCTGCCGCTACGGCGCTCAGCCGCCGTAGACGTGCGGGGCGAGGGTGCCGACGAAGGGCAGGTTGCGGTACTTCTCGGCGAAGTCGAGGCCGTAGCCCACGACGAACTCGTTGGGGATGTCGAAGCCGACCCACTCGACGTCGATGGCGACCTTGGCGGCCTCGGGCTTGCGCAGCAGGGTGCAGATCTTCAGGGACTCGGGCTCGCGGGAGCCGAGGTTGTTGATCAGCCAGGAGAGTGTCAGACCGGAGTCGATGATGTCCTCGACGATCAGGACGTGCTTGCCCTTGATGTCGGTGTCAAGGTCCTTGAGGATGCGCACCACGCCCGAGGACTGGGTCCCGGCGCCGTACGAGGACACGGCCATCCAGTCCATCGTGACCGGGGTGGACAGCGCGCGCGCCAGGTCCGCCATCACCATGACGGCGCCCTTGAGGACACCCACGATGAGCAGGTCCTTGCCCGCGTACTCCGCATCGATCTTCGCGGCCAGCTCGGCCAGCTTCGCGTCGATCTCTTCCTTGGTGATGAGCACCCGCTCGAGGTCGGTGCCCATGTCGTTCGCGTCCACCCGCATCACTTTCGTCGTCTTAGGGGTTGTCGTCATACCACCGTCGTTCGCCCGAAGGGCGGACGCGCGGCGCCTGGTGCGTGCGATCGCAAGGCGCCGGAAGGTCTTGGTAGCGGAGCTACTCAGGCCTTTCGGCAACGCAGCGAGCGTGCGTGCCAGGCGTCGCGCGGCAGGCGGTGGTGTGACGACGACCGCTGAGGTGCCGGCCGTTTCGCCGACGGCTCCTGTCGCCCGCCGCACCGGCGGCCGTCCGGGCCTCCCGCTGTGCCGGCGGCCGGGTGGGCCGCCCGCTTCAGCAGTCGGTTTCAGTCCTGCCGGATGACAAGTCTGCCACCCTGGCGGCGGGCCACGACCCGGCCGGGCAGGTTGATGGCCCCCTGGCCGCGCCAGCCGGTGATCAGCCGGTCGATCTCCTCGATGTGCCGGGCGAAGAGGGAGCCCGCGGGCGAACCGGCTTCGATGGCGGTGCGGCGCAGGATGCGGCGGCGCACGGCGGCCGGCAGCGCGAAGAGTTTCGCGCACTCGAGGAGCCCGGCCTCGTCCCGTACCGAACGGCCCGCCTCCGCGGCCCAGGCGTCCAGCGCGTCGGCATCGTCGCGGGAGAGCTGGGCGGTGCGGGCCAGTGCCTCGACGACGCCCTTGCCGAGCGCCTTCTCCAGGGCGGGCAGCCCTTCGTGGCGCAGCCGGGAGCGGGTGTAGGCGGGGTCGGCGTTGTGCGGGTCGTCCCAGACGGGCAGCGACTGGACCATGCAGGCCTTGCGCGCGGTCTGCCGGTCGACCTGCAGGAAGGGCCGCCGGTAGCGGCCGCCGCCGCCCGAGGCCTCGGCCATACCGGACAGGGAGCGGATGCCGGAACCGCGGGCGAGGCCGAGCAGAACGGTTTCGGCCTGGTCGTCCCGGGTGTGCCCGAGCAGTACGGCGGCGGCGCCGAGGCGCCGGGCGGCCTCGTCGAGCGCGGCATAGCGGGCGTCGCGGGCGGCCGCTTCGGGTCCGCCTTCGCGGCCGACGGTGACGGCTACGGACTCGACGGGGGCCAGACCCAGGGCCGTCATCCGGACGACGACCTCGGCGGCGCGCAGATCGGAACCGGGCTGCAGACCGTGGTCGACGGTGATGCCGCCGGCGCGGATGCCGAGCTTGGGGGCTTCGAAGGCGAGGGCGGAGGCGAGGGCCATGGAGTCGGCGCCGCCGGAGCAGGCGACGAGTACGAGGGGCCCTTCGGCGGGGGTGGTGCCGGGATGCGCGCCGGGAGCGGCGCCGCGCGTGGCGCTCGGGACGCGCACGGCGTCCAGGACGCTTGCGGGGCCGGGGGCGCTCGCCGCATCGGGGGCGCGCGGGGTGTCGGGGACGCGCGGGGTGGCAGGCGTGCGCAGGGCGGCAGGCGCCTGCGAGGTGTCGGAGGTTGCGGTGAGGACGTCGTGGAGGACGCGGCGGACGGCCAGGCGTATCGCTGCGACCGCAGGATGGGGACCCATGGTCCGGTTCCCTTCGTGGAGCTTGGTGGGACTACATGGCGTACGGGGCGTGGAACGGAGGCTTGCCGTCACTCAGAGTGCATCGATGGTGACAGAGACGAGTCGTTCCCCGAGCATTGCACGCCATCCCCGGGCCCACGGTCCCTCGGAAGGGTGATTACGAAGCCTTGATTCTGCCGCGGGTGGTGTGATGCTCAGGAGTCTGCTTTACGGTGCACCCTCGCGACCCAGTCCGCCGGTTTGGCGATCTCCGACTTGGTGGGCAGCGTGTTGGGCGAGGTCCAGACGCGGTTGAAGCCGTCCATTCCGACCTCGTCAACGACTGCGCGCACAAAACGTTCGCCGTCGCGGTACTGACGGAGCTTCGCATCGAGGCCGAGGAGCTTCCGTAGCGCCATATCAAGCCGCGAGGCGCCCTTCGCGCGGCGCTCCTTGAACTTCTCGCGGATCTCCCGCACCGAGGGCACGACATCGGGCCCCACACCGTCCATCACATAGTCCGCATGCCCTTCGAGCAGGGACATCACGGCGGTGAGGCGACCGAGGATCTCGCGTTGGGCGGGGGTCTGCACGATCTCGACGAGGGAGGGGCCGCCGTCGGCCTCGTCCTCCTCGTTTCTGTTGCCGGCCAGCGTGGAGGCCGCTTCGCGGAAGCGTTCGAGGACGGTCATGGGGTCGATCTCGGTCTCGCCGAGGAATGACTGGATCTCGCCCTCGAGGTGATCGCGCAGCCAGGGCACGCCCGTGAACTGGGTGCGGTGGGTCTCCTCGTGCAGGCAGACCCAGAGCCGGAAGTCGTGCGGCTCCACGTCGAGCTCCCGCTCCACGTGCACGATGTTCGGCGCCACGAGGAGCAGGCGGCCGCCGCCTGCGCTGCTGCCGGGGAGGTCCCTCGTCGCCGGGGCGAAGGTCTCGTACTGGCCGAGGACGCGCGAGGCGAGGAAGCTGAGCAGCATGCCGAGCTCCACGCCGGTGAGCTTGCCGCCGACGGCGCCGAGCACCGCGCCGCCGGGGCCACCGGGGCGGCGGTCCTGCATCTTGTCCAGGAGCGGGCGCAGGACCTCGCGGAAGCCGGCGACATTGGCCCGCACCCAGCCGGGCCGGTCCACGACGAGGACCGGGGTGTCGTGTTCGACCTCGGTGGCCATCCGGGTGAAGGAACGGACGTGCTCCTCCGAGGACTTGGCGTGCTTGCGGAGCTCCGCGACGATGGCGCGGGCCTCGTCGCGGCTGACCTCGGGGCCTGGGCGCACCAGGCGGGTCGCGGTCGCGACCGCGAGATTCCAGTCGACCATCCCCTGTGCGGCACCGCCGATGCTCGTCATGCGTCAACCGTACGTTGTCGGTGGCGGGTGGGGTGAGGGTTCGGTGCGGGTGAGGGTTCAGTGCGGGTGAGGGTTCAGTGCGGGTGGGCGGGCGCCCGGGCGGAACGGGCCCGGTGGTGCGGCCGCCGACGGGGTGGGCCCGGAACCCGGCCGGGCCGGGGTGCTCACCTGCACCCGCAGTTCGCCACCGTCGCCGCCAGGTGGTCCAGGGTCGACTGGGCCGACTGAGGGGCCTTCGTGCCCGAGGCCGTGAAGGCGAAGAAGAGCAGGCGGCCGTCGGCGTCGACGACCGAGCCCGCCAGGGTGTTGACGCCGGTGAGCGTGCCCGTCTTCGCGCGGACCAGGCCCGTGCCGGGTGCGGCGCCCTCGGAGTCGTAGCGGTTGCGGAGGGTGCCGGTGAAGCCGGCGACCGGGAGGCCCGTGACGACGGGGCGGAGCTCCGGGTGCGCGGGGTCGGCGGCCTTGGCGAGCAGAGCCGTCAGGAGGCGGGCGGTGATGCGGTCGCCGCGGCCGAGTCCGCTGCCGTCGGCGAAGCGGGTGCCGTCCACGGGCAGTTGCAGTTCCTTCAGCTGCTTGCGGATCGCCTTCTCACCGCCCTTGAGGCTTGCCGGTTCGCCGGAGGCGAGGGCCGTCTGGCGGGCGAGCGCCTCGGCGAGGTCGTTGTCGCTGTTGGTGAGCATCCGCTCGACGAGGTCCGACAGCGGCGCCGACGCGGTCCGGCCCAGCTCCTTCGCGTCCGGGCCCGCCGGGGACGGCCGCGGCGCCCCTTCGAGCCGTACGCCTTCCTTCTCCAGGAGCTTCGCGAACCGGGTCGCGGCCACCGCGGCCGGGTCGGCGGAGCGCGGGGCCGGGCCGCGGGTGGACTGGTCGAGACGGCCCTCGTCGACCATCAGGGCGGTGAGCGGGGCGATGTTGTCGTTGGGGCCGATGGGGTGCAGGCGCGGTCCCGTGTACAGGGAGGTGTCGTACGAGAGGCGGATACGGCCCTCGCGGGGCTCCTCGCGCAGGGCCGCGGCGGTGGCCTCGGCGAGTTCACGCAGGCCTTCGGCGGAGAGGGTGGGGTCGCCGCCGCCGACGAGGGTCACCTCGTCCGCACCGGGTTCCGCGACGGTCTTCGTGATGATGCGGTGTTCGGTGCCGAGCGCGCTGAGGGCCGCGACCGCGGTGGCGATCTTCGTGGTGGAGGCGGGCAGCACCGGCTGACCGGACCTGGCCGCGTACAGCTCATCGCCGGTGAGCGCGTCGACCACCGAGGCGGTGCGCAGGGTGCCGAGCGCGGGATCCCGCATCAGCGGATCGAGCACGTCGGCGAGCGCCTGCCGCGTCGGCGCGGGCGCCGAGCCCTGCGGGGCGCCGAGCGCGGCGAGGACCGCGGGCGCGGGCGGCGCCGGCTGTGCCCGTTTCGGCCGGGTACGGCCGTGATCTGTGCCACCGTCCGCTTCCGACGATGCCACGCGGGCCCGCTCGGCCGTACGCTGGCCCGAGTCCCAGGGGCCTGCCGCGGCCACCACCCCGGCAGACAGCAGCAGGCCGAGTGTGGCGGCGGCGGCCGTGTACTGCCAGGTCTTCAGCGGTCCCCGCCGTCGAACAGGCAGCCGCGGCCCGGGCAGCCTCGATGGTTCCGGACGCTCGGCATTCCCTGCGAGCCCCGGCTCCTTCAGCTCGGGCACCACGGACCAGCCCCTTTCGCGATCACACACCTGCGTGAGGGACACTTAATCACTGCGCATTGACAAGTATGTGTTGATCATGGAGGAGTCACCGGTGGAGTTCGACGTCACGATCGAGATCCCGAAGGGTTCGCGCAACAAGTACGAGGTGGACCACGAGACCGGTCGTATCCGTCTGGACCGTCGTCTGTTCACCTCGACCAGCTACCCGGCGGACTACGGCTTCGTCGAGGACACCCTGGGCGAGGACGGCGACCCGCTGGACGCGCTCGTCATCCTGGACGAGCCGACGTTCCCCGGCTGCCTCATCAAGTGCCGCGCGATCGGCATGTTCCGGATGACCGACGAGGCGGGCGGCGACGACAAGCTGCTGTGCGTGCCGGCCTCCGACCCGCGGGTGGAGCACCTGCGGGACATCCACCACGTCTCCGAGTTCGACCGCCTGGAGATCCAGCACTTCTTCGAGGTCTACAAGGACCTGGAGCCCGGCAAGTCCGTCGAGGGCGCCGACTGGGTCGGCCGCACCGAGGCCGAGGCGGAGATCGCCCGCTCCTACGAGCGTTTCAAGACCGAGGGTCACTGATCCCCGGGCTCACCGACCCGCGGGTTGTCTGATTCCCTGAACCACATCGCGGTCGCGGCGAACGGGCCGCTCGCTCCCCGGCAGGGGGGCGGGCGGCCCGTTCGCGTTCCCCGGCGGGCCCGGGGAAGGGGCCGGTGCGCCGGTTCGCGTGTCCGTACGCATACTGGGCGTACTGGACGCGCCGTGGATGGAGAATGAGGGAAGTGACCGACCCGGAGGCCGAGGACCGCAAACCGCAGTCCGACGAGGCACACAGTGCCTTCGCCCCGGTCGGCGGCATCGAACCGGCGCCCGCTCCGGAGGCCGAGGAGCCGACCTCGGAGTTCACCATCCCCGAGGGCCTGCGGATCCCGCCCGCCCCGGAGGCGGACAGTTCGGCGTTCACGGCCCCGCAGAGGTACCAGCACGCGGTGTTCACGCCGCCCGAGGGCACCCCCACGGTGCGGCTCACCAAGGGCGCGCCCTGGCAGGACCAGATGCGCACCATGCTGCGCACCCCGGCGGCGGAGCGGCCCGCGGCCGAGCCCACACAGCGGCACGAGGACGAGGGGCCCGCCGTCCCGCGCGTGCTCGACCTCACGCTGCGTATCGGGGAGCTGCTGCTCGCCGGCGGTGAGGGGGCCGAGGACGTGGAGGCCGCGATGTTCGCGGTCTGCCGCAGTTACGGGCTCGACCGCTGCGAGCCGAACGTCACGTTCACGCTGATCGCCATCTCGTACCAGCCCTCGCTGGTGGACGACCCGGTGACCGCCTCGCGTACGGTGCGGCGGCGCGGCACCGACTACACGCGGCTGCAGGCCGTGTACCAGCTGGTGGACGACATCAGCGCCGAGGACATCGACGTCTCCCTCGAGGAGGCCTACCGCTCGCTCGCGCAGATCAGGCGCAACCGGCACCCGTATCCCGGCTGGGTGCTCACCTTCGCCAGCGGGCTGCTCGCGGGCTCCGCCTCCGTGCTGGTCGGCGGTGGTGCGGCGGTGTTCTTCGCGGCCATGGCCGGTGCGATGCTCGGCGACCGGCTGGCGTGGCTGGCCGCGGGGCGCGGGCTGCCGGAGTTCTACCAGTTCGTGGTGGCCGCGATGCCGCCGGCGGCGATCGGTGTGGCGCTCACCCTGGTCCACTCGGACCTCAGAGGCTCCGCGGTGATCACCGGTGGCCTGTTCGCGCTGCTGCCCGGGCGAGCGCTCGTGGCGGGCGTGCAGGACGGCCTGACCGGCTACTACATCACCGCGGCGGCCCGCCTCCTGGAGGTCATGTACTTCTTCGTGGCCATCGTGATCGGCGTGCTGACCGTCCTGTACGTGGGCGCCCAGCTGGGGGCGGAGCTCGATCCCGACGCGACGCTGCGGGTCACCGAGCGGCCGGTCGTACAGATCGTGGCGTCGATCACGCTGAGTCTGGCCTTCGCGGTGCTCCTTCAGCAGGAGCGGGCCTCGGTGCTGGTCGTGATGCTCAACGGCGGTGTGGCCTGGACGATCTTCGGGGCGATGCGCTACGCGGGCGACATCGAGCCGGTGGCGTCCACCGCGGTCGCGGCCGGGGTGGTGGGCCTGTTCGGCCAGCTGTTCTCGCGCTACCGGTTCTCGTCCGCGCTGCCGTATGTGACGGCGGCGATCGGGCCGCTGCTGCCGGGTTCGGCGACGTATTTCGGTCTGCTCTACATCTCGCAGGAGAATCTGAACGACGGGCTCGCCTCCCTCACCCGGGCGGTGGCCACGGCGATGGCCATCGCGATCGGGGTGAACCTCGGCAGCGAGATCTCCCGGCTCCTGCTGCGGGTGCCGGACGCGGCAACCCGGCGGGCGGCGAAGCGTACGCGCGGATTCTGACCGCCGTACGGGCGGGTTCCGACGAGGCGTACGGGCGGGTTCCGACGGGGCGTACGGGCGGCCCACCGGAACCCGCGCGGCTGCTGCGGAGCGGGCCGGGCGGATCCCGTCCGCAGGCGTACGGGCGCGCCGCATACGATGGTCGCCCTGCTCCCTTCCACGGCCGGGATCCGAACCACGGTCCACAGCCGAAAGCCGAAACAGGAGATCATGGCGAAGCCATCCGGTCACCGCGTGTTCAACGCCTTCCGTGGCGCGCTCATCGGCACCGCGGAGGCCGTGCCCGGCGTCAGCGGCGGCACGGTCGCGCTGATCACCGGTGTGTACGAGAAGCTGATCGGCGGCGCCGGTCATGTCACCAGCGCCCTGCGGATGGCCGCGGGCGACCTGCCGCGCGGCCGCGGCACCGCGCGCGCCAGGGCCGAGCTGCGCCACGTCGACTGGGGCGTCCTGCTCCCGCTCCTGGTGGGCATGGCCGCGGCCCTGGTGCTCGCGGCGAAGTTGATCGCGCCGGTCGTCGAGGAGCACCCGCAGTTCGCGTACGCCGTGTTCTTCGGCCTGGTCCTCGCCTCGCTGTGGGTGCCGTACTCCGGTTCGGGACGGCGCTGGAGCCCCGCGAACTACCTGCTCTGCCTGGCGGTCGCGGCGGGCGCCTTCGTGCTGACCGGGCTGCCGCCCGGCGAGATGCCGACGAACCCGGTCGTGGTCGCCCTCGCGGGTTCGATCGCCATCTGCGCGCTGGTGCTGCCGGGTGTCTCCGGCTCGTTCCTGCTGCTCACCATGGGGCTGTACGAGCCGACGATCGACGCCGTCAACGAGCGCGACCTCGGCTACCTCGCCGCCTTCGGTCTGGGCTGTGTCTGCGGCCTCGCGCTCTTCGTGAAGCTGCTCAAGTGGCTCCTGGAGAACTACCACCACCTGACGCTGGTCGTGATGACCGGCCTCATGGCGGGTTCCCTGCGGGCGCTGTGGCCCTGGCAGGACGACGACCGCGGGCTGCTCGCCCCCAGCGGTTCGGTGCCGCTGACCTTCGGTCTGATGGCGCTCGGCGCCGCCGTGGTGGTCGCCGTCCTGGTGGTGGAGCGCCGTGCGCACGCCGGGAAGCCCGAGGAGCCCGTCCCCGGCCCCAGGCGCGGGCGGCATGCGCGGGTGCCTTCGGGCTCGGGGCGCGACTGAAGCCGCGGACGCGCCTGACCGGCGTGCGGTACGGGTGCGGGGCACCCGTACCGGTGCCCCGCACGCGGCTCAGCTGCGTACGGCGTGACGCTCGTGTCTCAGCTGTTGCGCACCCCGTTCGCCAGGATCGCATCGCGCATGAACTCGGCGAGACCGGGCCGGATGCCGTCGTACATGGCCTTGAAGCGCTCGTCGGCGACGTACATCTCACCGAGGCAGGTGTGCATCTCGTGCGAGCACGCGTAGTGGGCGCCGGTGATGAACAGGCGGTGCTCCTCGGCGCCGTCCATCGCCCGCTCGGAGTCGGCGGCGACGCCCTCGGCGAGCAGCTCGGCCATCTTGTGGTGGATGGCGTTCATCTCGTCGTTGATCCGCTGCCAGTCCTCCTTGGTGTACGAGGCGGCCTTGCGCTGTGATTCGCGGTACGCGTCGGTGTCGCCCCAGCGCTCGCGCACCTCGTCCGCGTACTGCTCCGGGTCGTGCTCCCCGAAGACCTCGAACTTCTCCTCGGGCGTGAGGTTGATGCCCATCTTCTTCGCCTCCATGGCGTGTTCGACGGCCGTGGCCATCTTCCGGAGCTGCTCGATCCGGCCGGAGAGCAGCGCGTGCTGGCGCCGCAGGTGTTCCTGCGGGTCCACGCCGGGGTCGTCGAGCAGCAGCTTGACCTCGTCGAGCGGGAAGCCCAGCTCGCGGTAGAAGAGGATCTGCTGCAGCCGGTCGAGGTCCTCGTCGCTGTAGCGCCGGTGGCCCGCGTGGCTGCGCTCGCTCGGCGCGAGCAGGCCGATCTCGTCGTAGTGGTGCAGGGTGCGCACCGTGACGCCCGCGAGGCGGGCGACGTGTCCGACGGAGTGGCTCATGACCGCCGATCCCTTCTGTGGCCGTTCGTGACGGCTCGCAAGCCGTGTCTCTCGCAAGTCGTGTCTGCTGTCCGGTTTCCCGGCCTGTGCTGTCCGGTCTCCCGGGCACGTCTTCACCCTGAGGCCTCACGCCGCGTGAGGTGCAAGCCCCGATTCTCGGGCTGATACATCCCGTATGCCCGATTAGTGTGGCGAGCAGGTCCACGCGAGGAGTCGAGCATGTCCCTGCACCGAGGCGCTGACCCGCACCATGCCGACGGCGGGAGCGAGACCAGGAGCGCGAGCGAGAGTCGGCTGCGCAGGCTCGCCGTGAACCCCTTCCTCGGCGAGGCGAACCCTGCGGGCGGGATGACCGAGGCTCCGCCCCGGCACCACATGCCCGCCGGTCCGCTGCCGCCGTCGACGGCGTACCAACTGGTCCATGACGAGCTGATGCTCGACGGCAACGCGCGCCTGAACCTGGCGACCTTCGTCACCACCTGGATGGAGCCGCAGGCCGGGGTCCTGATGGCGGAGTGCCGGGACAAGAACATGATCGACAAGGACGAGTATCCGCGGACCGCCGAACTGGAGCGGCGCTGTGTGGCGATGCTCGCCGATCTGTGGCACGCGCCGGATCCGACGACCGCCGTCGGCTGCTCGACCACCGGGTCCAGTGAGGCCTGCATGCTGGCCGCGATGGCGCTGAAGCGGCGCTGGGCCGAGCGGAACGCCGACCGGTACCCCTCGCGCGAGGCGCGGCCCAATCTGGTGATGGGCGCGAACGTACAGGTGTGCTGGGAGAAGTTCTGCAACTTCTGGGAGGTGGAGGCGCGGCTCGTGCCGATGGAGGGCGAGCGTTTCCATCTGGACGCGGCCTCGGCGGTGGAGCTGTGCGACGAGAACACCATCGGGGTGGTGGCCGTGCTCGGCTCCACCTTCGACGGCTCGTACGAACCGGTCGCGGAGATCTGCGGTGCGCTGGACGCGCTGCAGGAGCGGACCGGGCTCGACATCCCCGTACACGTGGACGGCGCCTCGGGGGCGATGATCGCGCCGTTCCTCGACGAGGACCTGGTCTGGGACTTCCGGCTGCCGCGGGTCGCCTCGATCAACACCTCCGGGCACAAGTACGGGCTGGTCTACCCGGGTGTCGGCTGGGCGCTGTGGCGCTCGGCCGAGGCGCTGCCCGAGGAGCTGGTCTTCCGGGTCAACTACCTCGGCGGCGACATGCCGACCTTCGCGCTCAACTTCTCGCGGCCGGGCGCCCAGGTCGTCGCCCAGTACTACACGTTCCTGCGGCTGGGGCGCGAGGGATACCGGGCCGTACAGCAGGCCTCCCGGGACGTGGCCCGTGCCCTCGCCGAACGGATCGAGGCCATGGGCGACTTCCGCCTCCTCACCCGGGGCGACCAGCTGCCGGTGTTCGCCTTCACGACCGCGCCCGATGTGACGGCCTACGACGTCTTCGACGTATCGCGGCGGCTGCGGGAACGGGGGTGGCTGGTGCCCGCGTACACCTTCCCCGCGAAACGGGAGGACCTGTCGGTGCTGCGGGTGGTGTGCCGCAACGGGTTCTCGGCGGACCTGGCCGAGATGTTCATCGAGGATCTGAGGCGGCTGCTGCCCGAACTGCGGGGCCAGGCCGGGCCGTCGGTCGGGGACACGGCGAAGGCTACGGCCTTCCACCACTGAGCGGCCCGAGGCAGCGAGCCCTGAGCGCCCAGGGCTCGCTGCCTCGATGCGGTCCCGGGGCCCGGCCGACGCCTCAGTTCCCGTGCCCGTACCGGTGCCCGCGGCGCCGCACCTGCTCGACGACGGCCTCGGCCATCGCCGCCTCGCCCTTCGCATTGGGGTGGAAGGGCGCGGCCGGGCTGGTCGGGACGAGTGGCTCCACCCAGCGGTCCCACGGCGGCCGGCAGATGTCGTGGCCGATCGTCGGGGTGTACGTGTCCACATAGCGCGCGCGGTTCTCGCGCGCCGTCGCGCGCAGCATCGCGTTGAGCCGCCTGCCGGTGTCCCGCAGATACGGAACGTCCCCCTGTGCCATCGCCACCCGCGGCCAGCAGCCCTTGCCGCTGTCGGCGACGATCACCGGGTAGCCGACCACGTACACCCGGGCCCTGGGCGCCCGGTCGTGGATCGCCTCGATGACCTTGTCGACCTTGGCGGCGGTGTCCGCGATCCGCCGGGCCAGCTCATCGGTGCCGCCTGCCGTGTAGTGCTTCTCGCAGGGGTTGCCCGCCGGATCGCTGAAGCTGAGCATCGTGCAGGTGCCGACGATCTCGCCGAAGCCGATGTCGTTGCCGCCGATGCCGAGCGTGACGATCGTCGTCTTCCGGTCGAGGGCGTCGAGCTGCGGCGGATTGGTGCCCTGCTGCTGCCACATGTGTTCGGTGGTCGCGCCGCCGCAGCTGGCGTCCCGGAAGCGCGCGACGTTCAGCTCACGCGCCGCCACGGAGGGGTAATTACGGCTGGAACGGGCGCAGTTGAGATCCACCTGGTCCGGGATGCCGGGCCCGGAGGTGTACGAGTCGCCGAGGGCGACATAGCGCTCGCCCCGGTGCCGCTGCCCCGCCTCGGCGGGCGCCGCCGTCCCCGCGACGAGCAGCGCGGCGGCGCCGGCCGCCGCAAGCGCGCCCATCGCCGCACGCCGGGTTCTTCCCCCTCGTACGGCCGTGCGCCGCAGTGCGCCTTGCTGCGCCTGCGGGTGTTTCTGTGTCTGCGGGTGATCCTGCGCCTGCGGCTGTTCCTGTGTCCGGCCCTGCATCCGCACCCGAGCCTGCTCCGCCATGGACTGCCTCCCCATCCGCTTGCACCCAGAGGTACCGACCGGTCGGTAGCGTCGGGGCGGCAGGCATCCGTGTCAATGGATGTGACACGAACTCCCCCCACACGACCGCTTGCCGAAGGGCATCGACAGCGATCTGACGAATCTAATGACGGTCCCCGGGATGCGGCTCGCCCGTCGCGTACGGGTTCTCCTCGTCCTCGGCGAGGACCGCCACGAACGGCTCGCCCTCGCCCGCGAAGGTGTAGGCGCCGGCCTCGATCCTTTCGATCAGGCCCCGCGTCCACTCGGCCCCCGCGTCCGCGGAGTGCACCCACAGGTGCATGATCTCGCCGATATGACCGAGCTGTTCGGGCCCGCCCTCGGGGATGTAGTGCTCCGTGACGCCGGCCCGCCACTGCTCGATCGCCTCGACCCGCCGCTTGAGAAGGGCGACCGCCTCCTCGCGGGGCAGGTCGACGATGAAGCCGATCGCCGAGGAGAGCACGTCCATCTTCTGGTCGAAGGCGACCAGGGACTCCTTGAGCAGCGCGAAGTACTCCTCGGCACCCTTCCCGGTGACCTCGTACTCGGTACGCGGCGGGCCGCCGGCCGTGGAGGGCGCGACCTCGTGGGCGAGGAGCAGCCCTTGCTTCGCCATCTGCTTGAGCGCGTGGTAGATCGAGCCGGGCTTGGCATTGGACCACTCGTTGGCGCCCCAGTACTCCAGGTCGTTGCGCACCTGGTAGCCGTGGGCGCGGCCGTGCATGCGGACGGCGCCGAGGACGAGCAGACGGATCGCGGACGGGCCGGACATGAGGGGGATCCTTTCCTAATCAACTTTGACTAGGCTACCCCGCCGCAGTCAGCCCCCGGCTCGGAATCAGCCCCAGCCACCCCCGCCGCGCTCCTGTGCCACCAGATCCCAGGCCGACTTGCCGTCGAGGGACTCGCGGATGATGTCGGCGTGTCCCGCGTGCCGGTTGATCTCGCGGATGAGGTGCAGGGCCACCCAGCGCAGCGAGACCTTCTCCTTCGGGAACCAGGGCGCCTCCGGCAGCGGGAAGGACGCATCCAGATCCGGCGCCGACCGGAAGAACTCCTCCGTCTCGTCGGCGACCTGCTTCCAGTACGCGAGCTGGGATGCGACCGTCTCGTCACCGACGAGTACGAAGCACTCGTGCCAGTTCGACTCGTCGCGCTGCACGCGCTCCGGCTCGCCCTTCGCCTTCGCGATCCAGCCCTGTTCGACCTCGGCCACATGCTTGAGGAGCCCGGCGAGGGAGAGTTCGCTCACGCTGGGCTTCGACGCGGCCTGCTGCTCGCTCAGACCGAGCACCGAGCGGCGGATCCCGCCGCGGGCCTCCTCGATGAACGCGAGCAGCGCTCCGCGCTCGTCGCCGTGCGCCTCCGCAGATACGTGGGTCACCATGGTCCGTCCGCCTTCCCCAACCGCTGTCTCCTGCTGACGGAAACCACGTTACGAAGGCTTGCGGACAGGCACGGTCCTCAACACGAGCCCGAAGGGTGACGTTCTACAGCGGGAACTCGCTCCGGCCGTGCTGCACCGAGATCCACTTCTGGGTCGTGAACGCCTCGACCGTCGCATCGCCGTTCAGGCGGCCGAGCCCCGAGTGCTTCTCGCCGCCGAAGGCGACGAAGGGCTCGTCGTGGACCGTGCCGTCGTTGACGTGCATCATGCCGGTCTCGATGCGCTTGGCGAAGCGCACCCCGCGCTCGACATCGCCCGTGTGCACGGCGCCGCTCAGTCCGTACGGGGTGTCGTTGGCGATCCGTACGGCGTGCTCCTCGTCGTCGAACGGGACCAGGAGGGCCACCGGGCCAAAGATCTCCTGGCGCAGGATCGGCGAGTCGGCGGGCAGGCCGGTCAGGACGGTCGGCTCGACGAGGTTGCCGATGGTGCGCCCCTGGATCAGCGCGGTGGCACCCTCGTCGAGCGCCTCCTTGACCAGGGCGGCGAGCGCATCGGCCTGGAACTCGTTGATCACCGGGCCGATCTGGGTCTCCGGCTCGCGCGGATCACCGGTCCTCAGCGCGCGTACACGGGCGAGGAACTTCTCGGTGAAGACCTCCCACAGCGAGCGGTCCACCAGGATGCGGTTGGCGGCCATGCAGACCTGACCCTGGTAGACGAAGCGGCTGAAGACGGCCGCGTCCACCGCGTAGTCCACATCGGCGTCGTCGAGGACCACCAGGGCGCTGTTGCCGCTGAGTTCGAGGATCGCCTTCTTGAAGTGGGCGGCGGTGACGGCACCGACATGACGGCCGACCCGGTCGGAGCCCGCGAAGGAGATCACTTTGGGCACGGGGTGCTCGATCAGCGCGTCGCCGATCTCGGCGATGTCGGTGACCAGGACGTTGAGCAGGCCGGGCGGCAGCCCCGCGTCCTCGAAGATCTTCGCGATCAGGCCGCCGCCGACCACCGGGGTGTTCTGGTTCGGCTTGATGACGACGCCGTTGCCGAGCGCGAGCGCCGGAGCGACGGACTTGAGGGTGACGAGGAAGGGGAAGTTGAACGGGCTGATCACGCCGACCACGCCGACGGGTATGCGGTGGAGGCGGTTCTCCTTGCCGGCCACCGACGAGGCGATGATGCGGCCCTCGGGGATCATCGCGAGGTGGATCGCCTCGCGCAGGAACTCCTTGGCCATGTGCACTTCGTAGCGCGCCTTGAGCCGGGTGCCGCCGAGCTCGTCGATGATCGCCTCGACGATCTCGTCCTCGAGCTCCTCGGTCACCGCGAGCGCTCGCTCGATCACGGCCCGCCGCGCGTACGGGGAGGTCTCGGCCCACTCCTTCTGGACGCGCTCGGCGGCGCGATAGGCCTCGTCGACCTCGAAGCGGGAGGCGACGGTGACGGCGGCGAGCTTCTCCCCGTTGTAGGGATTGAAGTCGATGATGTCCCACGAGCCGTTGCCCGTACGCCACTCGCCGTCGATGTACTGACGGCCCAGGTCGGTGAAGAAGGACATACGACCCCTTAGCGCGTTACCGCGATCCCCGTTGCCATGCTCCTTGCCGAGCACGTTCGACAGACCTTGACAGGCCGTCATCGTACTTGTGTTTCAAGACAGTTGGAGCAGACCACGGAGCAGATCGCGGGTCTGGTCCGGATTCGGACTGTCCTTCTGCAGCCGCTCCATGGACCGCGCGTACTGCGCGACCTCCTCGCCCTTGTCGAGGTACAGCGCGCTGGTCAGCTGTTCCAGGTAGACCACGTCGGAAAGGTCCGATTCGGGGAAGCTCAGCAGAGTGAAAGTGCCCGACTCCCCGGAGTGACCGCCGAAGCTGAACGGCATCACCTGAAGGGTGATATTCGGCCGCTGCGACATCTCGATGAGATGCTCCAACTGCCCCCTCATGACCGATCGGTCACCATACGGGCGACGCAGGGCCGCCTCGTCGAGGACGCAGTGCAGCTGCGGGCCGCGCTCGTCGACGAGCAACTTCTGGCGTTCCAGGCGCAGGGCCACACGGCGTTCGATCTCGGCATGGCCGATGTCGTCCGCATTACGGGTGACGACCGCGTGCGCGTAAGCCTCCGTCTGCAGCAGCCCGTTCACGAACTGCGCCTCGTACGCGCGGATCAGCGAAGCCGCGCCCTCAAGACCGACGTAGGTCTGGAACCAGCCGGGCAGCACATCGGAGTAGCTGTGCCACCAGCCGGCCACGTTTGCCTCGCGCGCCAGGTCGAGCAGCGCGACCCGCTCGGTGTCGGCGGTCACGCCGTACAGCGTGAGCAGATCCTCCACGTCCCTCGCCTTGAAGCTCACCCGTCCCAACTCCATGCGGCTGATCTTCGATTCGGAAGCACGGATCGAGTAGCCGGCCTGCTCACGGGTGATCCCACGCGACTCCCTCAGGCGCCGCAGCTGCGATCCCAGAAGGATCCGCCGCACCACCGAGCCACTCGACTCCCCAGCCGTCACTGCCTTCAACCCTCCCCGGCCCGCTCCGGGCCCCTACAGGTGGCGAAGTCTGCCATTAAACGCTCCTGCGCGTACACATTCGGTTACAGAAACAAGCCGCCCGCGGAACGGTCGCAAAAGAATCAGCCGGAAGAGGGCGGGAAGATATAAGCAGCAACCGGTACGGGAGCGTCCAACTCCGGCACGTGCACGTGCATCTGCCCTTGCATCCGCCGTACGCATCAGAAACGATGGGCCCGCGCACCACCGCAACATCGCTACGGCCGCGGAACCGGGAGTGCCTCGCATGGGGACGAATGGATCGACCATGCTCGAGCCGTTACGGCAGGGGCTTCCCCCCATCGACCCCTCTTCGGTGTCGAATGCGGCCTCCTGCGCCTTGACCGCCCGCTACGAAGCAGTGCGCGCGGCACGGCAGTTCACCCGCAGCACGCTGACCGAGTGGCAGCTCGACGAGCGTTTCGACGATGTCGCGCTCGTGGTCTCCGAACTCGTCACCAACGCCCTGCGGCACGGCCTGCCCCTCTCCCACCACCGCCCTTGCGACGAGGCCCTGCGGGCCGCACCTGCCGACCCCGCGGACACCGTCCGTGAGAGCAACGCGCCGGTGCGGCTGCACCTGATGTGCTGGAGATCGCGGCTGGTCTGCGCGGTGCGCGACCCCAGCCACACCAGTCCCGTCTCGCGCGAGACCGAGGCCTTCGAGGACTTCTCGGCCGAATCCGGCCGCGGGCTCTTCCTCGTCGAGTCCTTCGCCGACAGCTGGGGCTGGCATCCGCTGGCCGGGACGCTGGGCGGGAAAGTGGTCTGGGCGCTGTTCCAGCTCGGCGGGGAGAGCTGAGCGGGAGGGGCGGACAGTCCTGGGGACGACGTGAGCAGGGGCCGGTACGCCACAGGGGCGGACCGGCCTTTCGCGTCGGCGGCCGACCCGGCGGCCAAAACCGACGCGGTCGCCGTCCGCGCCGGGCTCCGGCCGGTCAGACCCCGGCTATCAGGTGGTCGAACTCCCCGTCCTTCACCCCGAGCAGCATCGCCTCGATCTCCGCGCGCGTGTAGACCAGCGCGGGCCCCTCGGGGAAGTTCGAGTTGCGTACGGCCACCCGCCCACCGGACAGTCTGGCGAACTCCACACAGGCACCTTGCGAATTGCTGTGCCTGCTCTTCTGCCAGACCACCCCGTCGAGCTCTGTGGCCGCCATACCGTTGTACGCGTGATCCACAACTCGCTCCCGTTGGCGCTGTGACTGATGATGCGTGCGTGATGCGTGCGGTCAACTGCCCCGGATCATAGCCGTGTTCACCTGCAGATGCATGGGCGCATGCATGGGCAGATGCACGTGCACGTGGGGTGCGCGCCTGGTTACAGCCCCGGGAGCGCTCCCCCTCACAGAGAAGACGTCAGCGCGGCAGTGTGGGTTCAAGTGCATCGGAGACTTCGTCGAGAGCTCCGAGCATCATGTGCGCCCCGTCCAGCACCGCATGCTCGGGCGGCGCTTCCCTGACGTCCCCGGCCACCCCAGCCACCCCGGCTTGCAGGTCTTGCCCGGCTTGCAGGGCTTCCCCGACTCCCCCGGCGTCCGCGGCTTCCCCGCCCGCCCCGTCCCAGTCCTCCAGGCACGCGCGTACGGGCCCCCAGTCCGGCACCTTCCGCTCCCGTACCGCCTTCGCACCCTGCTCCGTCGCCTCCCGCAGCGCCTCGGCGAGCGCGGCCGCGGCGGGCACCGCGGGCGCGCCGCGCTCGGGCAGGTGGGCCTCCATGAGCATGCCGATCCGGGCGAGCTGGGCCAGCGCCTCGCCCGCGCCCTCGGCCGCGGCGCGCGAGAGCCCGCGGTGGCGCACCGGCTCGTCGGCGGCGCGGGCCTGCGCCTCGCGCCAGGCGATCCGCGCGGCGCGGGCGTCGAGGAGCGCCTTGCGGACGTCCGGGCAGGCCGGACCGGCCGGTTCGGCGTAGTGGGCGACCACCGCGGCCGCGTACCGGCCGTCCGCCACGATCCAGTCGGCGAGCCGGGTCCGCAGCCGCGGGGTCTCCCACGCCGGGTACACCGCGTACGAGAGCATCGCCAGCAGCCCGCCGAGCAGGGTGAGCAGGATCCGCTCGTACACGGTCTGGTTCACATCGGCGCCGATCGTGCCGAGCAGAAAGACGATGTACGCGGCGATCGCGACCTGCGTGACGACGTAACCGGTGCGCAGGAACAGGTACATCAGGCCCGCGCAGACGATCGCGAGCATCATCGACAGCCAGCTGCCGGGGTCCGTGAGCAGGGCGACGCCCGAGGCCGCGGCGACACCGAGGACCGTGCCGCCGAAGCGGGCGACCGCGCGGCCGTAGGTCTGCGAGAAGTCCGGGCGCATCACCATCACGGAGGCGAGCGGCGCCCAGTAGCCGTGCCCGAACGGCAGGAAGTGCCCGAGCACATACCCGGCGACGACCACGGCGGTGACCCGGACCGCGTGCCTGAGATACGGGGAACTGCTCTGCCGCAGCTCCTTGTTGATCTTCCGCGCCGCCTGGGGGCCGAGGGCGGGGACGCTGGGGCGCAGGAGGGGGATGGGGCGGGTGTCGGACTGGAGGCCACCGCCCTTGCCGCCGCCCTGGACGCCGGGGGTGGCTGGGGCGGTGGCGACGGGCTGGGTTCCGGCCTCGGCCAGGGCGGATGGGACGGGCTGGGTGGCGGCCTCGGCGGGGGACGTGGTCGCCGGGGTCAGGGGGTTGCGGCGGAGCCACAGCGCGAGCCGGTGCACGATCGTGCGCGGCGGGGCCGCCGCCGTGTCCGGGGTGGCCGTCTCGACCACGTCGCCGAGGAGGGCGGAGAGCCGGCGGGCCGCGCGGCGCGGCGGGCCCACGAGGATCGCGGCGGTGTCCGGGGTGCGCAGGGCGGCCAGCGCGCCCGGGGGCAGGGCGACGGGTTCGCCGTGCCGGATCGCGCGGGCCGCGGCGTCCAGGACCTCGCCCGCCGCGGCGAGGAGCTCACGCACCCGGTCGCGCTGCGGCCCCTCGGCCGCCGCGCCGACGGCGGGGTCGGCGAGGGAGGCGAGCACCGGGCGGATACGTTCCGCGAGCCCGCGGGCGCCGTGCAGCTCGGAGGGGCGGGTACGGGCCTGGCGCGCGGTGACCACGGCCGCCTCGCGGGCCGTCATCAGGGGCGCGGGGTCGAAGGGCGCGGTCGGATCGTGGCGCAGCCGGCGGGCGTAGTCCGCCTCGGCGGCCAGCGCGTCCGCGAGGGCATCGCGCTGCGGGCCCCAGCGGCGGATCGGGAAGAGGACGATCAGGGCGGCCTGCACGAGCCCGCCGAGGAAGATCACGGCCGCGTGCCCGGCGGCCTCGGCGACGGTGGCCGGGAGTGTCACGGTGACGAGGACCATGGCCACGTTCGACGAGGCGATCACCCCGACCGTCGGCCCGAGCGCCCAGCTCAGGCCCGTGACGAAGGTCCACAGCGCGAGCAGCCCCAGGAAGAGCGGCAGATGGGCGCCCGCGACGTAACCGAGGAAGGTGGTGACGGCGAGGGTCGTCCCCGAGGCGAGCGCGAGCACGGGCCGCGGGCGCCAGCTGCGCTGGAACGTGGCGATCGCGGCCTGGAAGGCACCGAACGCCGAGCTGACGGCGGCCTCGGGGCCGGCGAACGCGAGCGTGCCGGTCACGACCAGGGCGAGGCCGACGGTGGCACGGAGGGCGAGGAGCGGTTCGAGCCGGTTGCGCTCGACCTTGAGGCCCGAGCGGGTGGTCTCCTTCAGCGCTCTGAGCCAGCTCACGTTTCTCAGGATACGGAGGGGGCGGATGTTTCTCAGGACACGGAGAGGTGGGACGTATCCGGCATAGCGGGCGGTGCGTGCGTGAGGTGGGGTGAGGTGGGCTTCGCCCCGTGCCTCCCCCTCGCGCCCCGCGCGCCCCGCGCCCCCCAGTCCCCCCTAAGGTCGCTCGTCCTCCAGCGCCGGACGGGCCGACATGGCCCGGTCCGCCGCGCTGAGCCCGTGCTCCCACCCCGCCACGTCATCCACACCCCGTACCCGCGTTCTGCGCGTCTCGGGGAACATCGCGTCCGCCGCGCCCGCGACCGCCACATCCCGCGCCGCGAGCACCGGCAGCGACGTCGGTTCCTCGGCCGCGACCTGGCCGGAGGCCGAGGCGAGGCGTTCGCCGACCCGGTGGGCGTAGGCCATCAGGAACGACTGCCGGAACGTCTTCGTTCGGCGTCGGCCGCCCGAGCGCTGCGCCGCCTCCGCCTTGGTCATCGCCGCCGTGCCCTGCACGAGGAGCGAGGTGTACAGGACCTCGACCAGTTCCAGGTCCGGCGCGAAGCCGAGCACCGTCGAGAAACCGAAGGGCTCGTTCCACACCGCCCGGCAGTGGTTCGCGGTCGCCACGGCGTCGAGCAGGATCGCCTTCGCCGTCTCGTACGGGGCATCGACCCCGATCCGGCGGGCGAGGGGTGTCTCGGCCGGATACTCGCGGTGCGCGAGCAGCGCCTCGTCGATACTGTGCCGCGCCATCAGCTCCTGTGCCTTGGCGGTGAGCGCCTCCGCCTCCTCGGGGAAACCGGTCGCCTCGGCCTTGGCGAGCAGCGCGCGGATCCGGCCCAGCATGCGCGGCTCATGGGCGGCGCCCACGGACGGCTGCCGTACCCAGGCGCCCGGCGCCGGTCCGACGGGTTCGAGGGCCGGGAGGCCGAACAGCAGCCGGAACAGTTCGAGGAGGCAGGTGGCGTACAGGAAGCGGTCCGCCGGCTCGCCCCGCGGCGGCAGCCCGGCGAGCTGCCCGTCCCAGCCGGCGGGAAGACCGCCCCTGCCCTCGTCCCCGTATCCCCGTAGCTCGTCGAGGATCAGCCCGGCCGCGAGCCGCGCATGCTCCTCGGACAGCTCACGGCGCACCATCCGTACGACGTCGGCGGGCTGCCATCCGCGCCGCCAGACCCGGGTGACGAACTCCGCGCCGCGCGCCCGCGCCTCCCGTATGTGCGCGAGATCCGCGGCGAGCACGGCGGCGCCCGCGTCGAGCGAGGCGTCGTCGCTCGCGTAGAGGGCGATCTCGTAGGCGCGGGTGACGGGGTCGTCGTGCACGGAGGACCGGGGCGGGCCGGAGGCGGAATCGTTCACGGGTGGCTCTCGTCGTAGGCGCGGCGGGCGTCCGCGATGGCCGGACGGTGGGCGATCGACCAGTCGGCAAGGGACTTGAGGAGGTGGCTCATACTGCGGCCCATCGCGGTCAGTTCGTACTCGACCTGCGGCGGAACCGTCGGATACACCGTGCGCCGCACGAGCCCGTCACGCTCCAGGCGGCGCAGCGTCAGGGTGAGCATGCGCTGCGAGACATCGCCGTGGATGCGGCGCTGGAGCTCCTTGAAGCGGAGGGTGCCCGTGGTCAGTTCGACCAGGACGTGGACCGACCACTTGTCGCCGAGGCGGTCGAGGACATCACGCACCCCGCACTCGTCCTGCGGCGTCCCGCAGTTGATCACCGGGTCCCCCGCCTCGGTGACCTGGTGGGTTACATCAATGTGCCCTGGGGACATGAAAGTGCCTCCTTACGAACCCGGGCGGCCCTCGCAACGATAAGTCCATGCTTCTCATCACCGGCGCCACCGGCGCTCTCGGCCGTCTCATCACCTCCTCCCCGCTGCTCACGGACCGCACCGACGTCGTCGTCGGCAGCCGCAGCCCGGGCACCGGACAGCGGCGCATCGACTTCGACGACCCCTCCTCGCTCGACCTCTCCTGCGTCCACACCCTGTTGATGATCTCGGCGGGCGCCGCCGAGGACGATGTGGTGACCGCGCGGCACGAGGCGGTGATCACCGCCGCGGAGAAGGCCGGCGTACGGCACCTCGTCTACACCAGCCTCAGCGGCGACGGCGACCACCTCACGTACGCCCTGGCCCACCGCTGGACCGAACGCCGCCTGCGCGAGTCCTCGCTCGACTGGACGGTGCTGCGCAACGGCCTGTACGCCGAGTTCCTCGCCGCCGTCGCCACGCCCGGCCCGGACGGCACGATCGCGGCGCCGCTCGGCGAGGGGCGGCTCGCGGCGGTCGCGCGGGCGGACCTCGCGGAGGCCGCGGTACGGGTCGCGCTCGATCCGGCGGCGCACGCCGGGCGCACGTACGAGCTGGTGGGCGAGGTGCCGCTCGGGGGCGCCGAGCTTGCGGCCGCGGTCGGCGGCTCGTACGAACCGGACACGCTGGAGGCCACGCGCGCGGCCCTCACGGCGGCCGGTCAGGCGCTGCCGTTCCAGGTGCCGATGCTGCTCAGCACGTACTCGGCGATCCGGGGCGGCTTCCTGGACGGTGGCGGCGTACGCAGCGGGGATCTGCGGCGGCTGCTCGGGCGGGAGCCGCGGGCGGCGCTCGAGGTGTACGCGGAGGCGGTACGGGGGTGACGGGGGTGACGGGGGTGACGGGGGTGACGGGGGTGACCGTCATTTACCGGCTGCGGCGGGCTTCGTGGACGTCGATGCGACCGTCACCGGGCGGGATCCCACGGGATGGTCGGCGCGCGATCCCACGGGATTGTCAGTGCCCCCTGCCACCATCGGCACCATGACCCGATGGGCCCTGGAACCGGCGGGCGGCGAAGGCGCCGCCCTCGTCGCGCTGACCGCGGACGGCCGTCCGGACGGCGCGATCCACCGGGAGCCCGACCTCGTCGAGGCCGTCCGCAGCCGCCCGCACGTCACCCGCTGGGTCTGGCGCTCCACCGCCGCCGTCTACCCGCGCCTGCTCGCCGCCGGCGTCCGCGTAGAGCGGTGCTACGACGTGGAGGACGCCGAATCCCTCCTCCTCGCCCACGAGGGCCGCCTCGGCGAACCCCGCTCGGCCGCCGCGGCCCTCGCCCGCCTGCGCCACGCCCCCGTACCCCCGGACCCGCCCCAGCGCCCCGCCGAGCCCGGCTCGCAGTCCTCCCTCTTCGAGCCCGGCCCCGTCCCCGTAAGCCTGGAAGAGCTGACCGAGGTGTACGCGGACCAGCTGAAGCGGCATGACGCGGCCGAGCATCCCGGCCGGATGCGGCTGCTCACCGCCGCCGAGTCCGCGGGCATGCTGATCGCCTGCGAGATGAACCGCGCGGGCATGCCCTGGAGCGCCGAGGTGCACCGCGAGGTCCTGACCGGTCTGCTCGGCGAGCGCTATGCGGGCGGCGGCGAGCCGCGCCGTCTCGCGGAGCTCGCGGACGAGATCTCGCAGGCCTTCGGCCGCCGCGTACGCCCGGACCTGCCCGCCGACCTGGTGAAGGCCTTCAACCAGGCCGGCATCCGCGTGAAGACCACCCGCCGCTGGGAGATCGAATCCCTCGACCACCCGGCGGTCGCCCCGCTCATCGAGTACAAGAAGCTGTACCGGATCTGGGTCGCCCACGGCTGGTCCTGGCTGCAGGACTGGGTGCGCGAGGGCCGTTTCCGCCCCGAGTTCCTGCCGGGCGGCACCGTCACAGGACGCTGGGTGACCAACGGCGGCGGTGCCCTGCAGATCCCCAAGGTCATCCGGCGGGCGGTGGTCGCCGACCCCGGCTGGAAGCTGGTCGTCGCCGACGCCGACCAGATGGAGCCGCGGGTGCTCGCCGCGATCTCCCGCGATCCGGGCCTGATGGAGGTGGCGGGCCGCCCCGGCGACCTCTACCAGGCGGTATCGGACAAGGCCTTCTCCGGCGACCGCGAGACGGCGAAGCTCGCGGTGCTCGGCGCGGTCTACGGGCAGACCTCCGGCGACGGCCTCAGGAACCTGGCCCTGCTGCGCCGCCGCTTCCCCCGCGCGGTCGCATACGTGGACGAGGCGGCACGGGCGGGCGAGGAAGGCCGTCTCGTACGGACCTGGCTGGGCCGCACCTGCCCGCCGGCGGCCGGCTCCGGCGAGCAGGAGGAGGCGGGCATCCCCCAGGACCCGGCGACGGAACCGGCACCCGGCGGCGAGGACGGGGACGGAGGCAGCGACCGGGGCAGGGACCAGGGCGGCTGGGTCCCCGGATACGCCTCCACCGACTCCCGCGCCCGCGGCCGCTTCACCCGCAACTTCGTCGTCCAGGGCAGCTCGGCCGACTGGGCGCTGCTGATGATGGCGGCGCTGCGGCAGACGATGTCCGCGGCCCACCTCGCCGCCGAGCTGGTCTTCTTCCAGCACGACGAGGTGATCGTGCACTGCCCGGAAAAGGAGGCACCGGCGGTCGTCGAGGCGATCCGTTCGGCGGCCCAGACGGCCAACCGGATCGCGTTCGGCGAGACGCCGGTGCGGTTCCCGTTCAGTACGGCGGTGGTGTCCTGCTATGCGGACGCCAAGTAGCCCTCGCCGGCAGCTGCTGCCACAGAGCGGTCGCCGGCAACAGTCGCCAGGCAGCGACCGCCGGCAGCGGCTGCCAAGTGGCGGCGCGGTCCGGGCAGGCCACCGGGGTGGCGGGCCCGGCCCCCACCGAGACCGCTCACTTCTCGCGCATCCCGGCCCATTCGGCGCTCGCCGCGATCGCCTTGAGCTGCTCCTGGTCGAGCGCCGGGGTCCTGCGGGTCGGCGCGTCATGCTGCGTACCGGCGTTGAAGGCGCTGACGACCACCCGCAGCCCGTCCAGGCGGATCGTGTCGGCGGTCCACATCACACCGCCCTCGACGCCCTGTTCGCCGCCGCTCTCGCGCCACTGGTACATGACGCCGTCGGGCAACGTCTCGCCCCCCGCGAACAGCTGGCCGCGCACATCGTTCATCCCCGGCTGCACATTGATCTGCACCATGCTCGCGCCCTTGCCGTCATCGACCACGAGATACGCCCACTCGCCCTCGCCACCCTGCTTCAGGACCTTGATCCCCTCCGGCAGCAGGGAGACGAACCGGGCACGGATCTCCTTCTGCCCGAGGACGGCGGGCGGCGGCTCCGCCTCGCCCGGACCTTCCTTCCCTTCCTTCCCCTCTTTCCCCTTCCCGTCCCCACCCGGCTGCCCATCGGGCCAGGCGCTGCCGGGATCGGCCATCGGGGCATCGAAGACCGGGTCCCACTTGTCGGACGTGGCCAGCGACGTCAGCTGATCGACGGAGAGCGGGGGCTCAGGACGGGTCGTCGGCGTACCCTTCTCCTCCACGGCGTTGAGCTCGCCCGCCCGGACGAGATGTCCCTCAGGGGTCACCAGCAGGGCATACCAGTCCTTCACATCGGCCCTGTGGTCCGAGTAGACGTACCCCTGGTACACCATCAGCCGCGAGCCGTCCTCCAACGTACGGACCGAGCAAGCATCATGCTTGACGAGAACCCTGTCCGGGCAGGTGGTCCGCTGCTCGGTCTGCTTCCCGTCCGCGTCGTCGACCTGTTCGAACGAGACCGAGACCGACGCCTTGCCCATGCCGTCGTCGAAGACGACCCGGGCATACGCCATCCCCGTCCCCTCCTCCGTACCGCGCCCGAACGAGGCGCCGACCTTCCCGTCGGGCAGCAGCGAGGTGAGGGTCTCGACCAGCTGCTCCTTGCTGACCCCCTTGCCGTCGGCCGCGGCACTTTCCCCCTCCTCGGCGGATGCCGTGGCGGCCGAGGAGCCCCCGGACGCCGAAGCCACCGCACCGCCCCCGGCCGCCGGGCGCGCGCGGTCCCCGCCGCCCGTCATCCCCGGCACGGCAACCGCACCCGTCACCGCCAGCGCGGCAACCGCAGCAGCCCCGCCGAACACGGCGGCCCGCCGCCGCCTGCGCGCCATGCGCCGACCGCGTACGTGCCCGGCCTCGACGAGCGCGTGATGATCCGTGCTGAACCCCTCACCGGTGCGCCGCAGCGCCTCGCTCAGCTCATCCTCGTAAGACATACGTATCCCCTCGAACCGTCGAACCCTGAAGCCTCGAACCCCTGAAACCGCTGGTGGCACGCGCTGCACGCGCTGCACGTGCGCGGAACTCACCGCCCCGGTGGCGTACTCCGCACGCCTCGCGCGCGCACAGCGCTCACCGCCCGGTGGCGTACTCCCCGTAACCGCCCGAGCGGCCACTCCCACGCGCGCCGTACTCCGCCTTCGCGCCCTGATTCACTTGCTCGCCGTAGCCGGCCCGCTCGCCGTAGCCGGCCCGCTCGCCGTAGCCGGCCCGCTCGCCGTACTCCGCTTGCTCGCCGTACGCCTCGAACCGGCCGCCGAGCAGCTCCCGCAGCCGTGCCAGCGCCCGCGTCGAGCGCGTACGCACCGCGGCGGAACTGACATGCATCACATCCGCGGTCTCCTCGATGGACCGGTCCTCCCAGTACCGCAGCACCACCACGGCCCGGTCCTTCACGGACAGCTGCCGCAGCGCGTCGAGCAACGTCAGCCGCAGCACCGCATCATCGGCAACGAGCCGCCCGGGCCCCTCCGGCAGCTCGGCGGCCGGACGCTCACTGCTGCTGCGCCGCCGGGAATGCGCGAGAAAGTTGCGTACGAGAACGGTCTGGGCGTAGCCCGCCGGGTTGCCGATCCGCGCGACGCGGCCCCACACGAGGAACATCCGGCCGAGGGTCTCCTGCACGAGATCCTCCGCGAGATGCGTGTCCCCGCCGGTCAACAGGCACGCCGACCGGTACAGCTGCCGCGACCTGGCATCGGCGAACTCCAGATAGGCCTGCTCCCACTCCCCCGCCCGACGCATACCCTCCCCAACCGCAGTGACGTTTGCTCCACCCAGTCTGATGCGTCGGCCCCACGGAAATGTTTCACCCCCACCCACACATGTCCCGCCCACCGCCCTACCCGCCACCCCGCCACCACCTGACCACCGCCCTCCCGGGCAGCCGAAGCACCTCTGAGCGATCCCCTGAGCGACCCGTGAGCGGCCTTGAACAACCCTGAGCCACCCTGGTCAATGGCACCCGAAAGAACCCTGTAGACTTGGCGTCGCTGCTGATGCGAACCTCTTCCCCCGGGGAGAGGTTCTCCCACGCATCACCCGCGGCGCCGCCTTAGCTCAGATGGCCAGAGCAACGCACTCGTAATGCGTAGGTCTCGGGTTCGAATCCCGAAGGCGGCTCCACTGAAGGCCAGGTCAGATTGCTTCTGACCTGGCCTTTTGCTTGCACGGCGACACCCCGTGGGATTGCCACTGGCAGGAGCTTCGACGCGCTTGCGTGAGCCTGCGTGAGCGCGAAGGTCCCGTCACTCGCCTGCGCGGAGCGCTGCGGCCGACTCCACAAGGCCATCGCGTTCCAGTCTGGCGAGAACGTCGACGACGGCGCCGGGTGGTTTCCGCCACGAGTCGGCGATCTGCTGCACTGCGGCGAAGACCCTTTTCCGGTCGAGATCGATCTGGGCCAGCATGAAATCGTCCGCGCTCACGGCTTCGACATCCCATGCCGCAAGGGTCTTGTCGGGGAAGCCTTGAGGTTGTTGGTGACGATCACTTGGGCCTGCGACTTGATCGCGGCGGCAAGGACATGGCGATCGTCGGCATCAGGTAGCTCGAGCACTGCTTCCAAGGGTTCGTAGTCCTTGACGAGACAGTTCCGGACGGCACGCACCATCAACTCGCGGGTGCGGGCCAGCTTTGCAGGGTCGAGCTCGGGTCTGTTGGCCTGGAGGTTCGCGAACACCTCATCGAGAATTCGGTCGGTCCATTTGGCTTGGACGAGTCCGGCTTGGGCCGTCCGGATGAGCAGGTCTCGTAACGTGCTGGGGTACAGGACACAGGCGTCGTAGACGACGATGAACGCCACGGGATCAGATCAGCCCCATCTCCTGATTCAACGCGGTGAGTTCATCCGCGGCCGTCCGCCGCTTCCGGTCGTCCCGCAATAGACGCAACGCTCCGACTGCTGGTCGAGGACTTCGAGGCGGAATGCCATGCGGGGTTCCTCTCAGGCGGGTGGTGCAGTCTGCGTCAGCGCGGGCCGGCTGCGGCCCGAGTCCGTAGCCTGGCCGGATGCCCGATGACGTCCTCGCCCTGTGGCCCCTCGCTCCTCCCTCCGAGACTGACTGGCTTTCCGAGCTCGCACAGGACGACGGCCTCACCGGTTACGAGGCGCCCGGGCTGCCCGACGCCGCCTGGGTGCTCGGCGGGATCTACGAGCGCGGCGCGACCGCGCACGATTCGGTCAACGACCGCCAGAGCAGGTCCGAACACCCTGGGCCCGGTTGGGAGCGACTGCGCTGGGCTGACCTGGCCGCCCGCATCGGTGATCCGGTCGTTCCCAAGGGCCTGTACCCCTGCCACCGCTGCTTCCCCTCCGCGACGGCGGCGACCTTCCCGCCCGGCTCCATCGAATGGCCGGCCGAGGGCAGCCTCGACAGGCCGACCTGGGATCAGCTGATCCGGTTCCTCACCTCGCACAGCCCCCAGGGAGAGGACACCGCCTGCCTCGCGTACTACAACCCGCTCATCACGCAGGACTTCGAGGAGGGGCAGGTCCGCTCCGGCTGTCTGGGCGATGCCTTGCCTCTCTTCGACCACCCGGACATCCTGTACACCCCTTCCAACCTGTGGGCAGCAGACCGCTCCTGGGCTGTCTGCACGGACTACGACCTGTGGGGCACCAAGGTCTGCGGCCCGCGCCCGCTGGTCGAGGCGCTGCTGGGAGACCTCGAACTCGAAGCTGTTCGCCTGCCCTGGGCCAGTTAGCGACGTGCCGTGCGCCGCGACACGATCGGACTCTTCGTCACCAGCCGAAGAGTCCGGCGTGCACGTGCTGCGTGAGATTCTCGAGGATCTCACGCAACCACGGGTTGCGGGCGGCCGGTAGCCGGGCCAGGGTGTGCCGGAACACCGCCGAGTCGGCCTCGAACAGGCGATGTGGGCGAGGCATGGGCAGATTGTCTCGGAGCACGCCGTCAGGCAGGCCGCCCGACGCGGGTACGGGCAGGTCCGGCTCCGGGGAGACCAGCCACAACCACACGCCGAACGGCAAGGGCACCGGGTATGCCGAGGCAGCCGGGCCGGGCAGGATCCAGGTCTTCCCCGTCTGCGGGTGGATCGGCACGAGCAGGATGTCTGCGTCCGGGGCTGGGGCGGGCTGCCCCGGTCCGGCCAGGACGGCAAGCCGCATCGGTGGCCCCACCGGGAGCAGGCCGTCCAGGGCGCGTTGGAACACTTCCTCGGCAAGGCCCTCCGGGACGAGGACCGGACGGCCTTGCGAGGCCACCAGTAGATGGGCGAGCGCCCGGCCCGCCGCAGCTTCCCACTGCGGGCTCCATGCCCAGAAGTGGTCCAACCCCAGCCGCGAACCACCCCATGTGTTGGCCATCGCCTCGAACGGAGGCGTGCTTCTGCCCTCGGTCATCAGCTCTGTCCAGGACAGTGGCGCGTGCTCGCCATCGACGCCGTCGACTGGTCGCCTGTGCACGGCCTTGGGGGCGAGCCACACCGCCTGCCACAACGAGCAGTCGTCAATCCTGGTCGCCACGGGCAGCCCGCACGCCTCGCAGGCCATGTTGGGCCCGTCGCCCCCGGCCATCCCGCAGCAGGCACCGCCGTGCTTGTCCGGAATCAGCACGGTCCCGCGGGTATCGCCGGGTGCCATGACGATCGCGCCGGGTGCGCCGTCGGACAGGCCGTGGACCGGTGCATAGATGCCACGGGCCGCCGCCTCGTCCGAGTCGATCTCCTCCCACCGCTGCCAGGGCGGTCCCGAGGGCTCCGGATCCACGGCGAACGTGCCCGACTCCATGAGCACCGGGAGTCGGAGCCCGTTCCCGTACGACTGGTGGGCGTGAACTGGCAAGGCGACCTGGGTCAGCGGGGCAGTCAGCTCTCCGCCGCACCCCGCGCACACGAAAACGAACAAGTATCCTCCGCTGGGAATCAGAGGCATGGTCCCAGCACGCCGTCGATCAGCCGACGCGATTTCCGACCGGGCGGAGGACAACCGCATGCCTCGTCGGCCCTCACGACTGCGCGTTACACACGTTGCAGAAGTACGGGGGCGTGCTGACGTGTGTCTGCCGCCCGCCGCCTTGGACCATGCAGTCCGTCACCACGTCCGGTGCACGGTCGCCTTGCTTCCGGTCACCAGGGCGGCCGGCGGAACGTCATCGGCGACGACGGCACCCGCGGCAACCACGGCGTCGCGGCCGATGGTGACGCAGGGAAGGACCGCTTCGTCCTCGAAGGGCAGCGCGTTGAGGCGCGAGGTGAGCTCGGTGACCCTCAGGACCCTCTCGGACATGGCCCGGAACTCGGCGCTGTGGATGCGCATGAGACGGTCGCTCGACATGCCACGACCCCTTCCGTGAACGGTGGCTCGGCACGGCTCGCCGGACGACCGGAGACCGGAGTCAGGCGGTTGAGCGGAGGGCAGGACGGGCGCCCGAGGCCGTGTCATGATCGCCGGATGCAGGAGGACGCAGCATTCCACATCTCGTACGCAGCGGCTTCCCCGGAACTGGCGGCCGCCACCGCCGGGCTGCTCGCCCGGCTCCCGGCGTGGTTCGCCAGACCGGAAGCGAATGCCCAGTACGTGGAGTCCGCCCGCGCCCTCCCGGGCGTCCTCGCCCACGGACCGGACGGTGAGCCGGTCGGCCTGCTGCTCCACCGCAGGCACTTCGCGCAGTCCGCGGAAATCCATCTGATGGCGGTGGCTCCCGACCGGCACCGGCGGGGCATCGGGGCGGCGCTCGTCGGCGCGGTGGAGTCGAGGCTGCGGGCGGACGGCTGCCGCATGCTGCAGGTGAAGACCCTCGGGCCCTCGCATCCTGACGCCGGGTACGCGGGCACGAGGGCCTTCTACCGGGCCGCCGGTTTCATCCCCGTCGAGGAGACGGACGATCTGTGGCCCGGGACGCCGTGCTTGATCATGGTGAAGCAGATCGGCGGCTGAGACCAGCCCGGGCAGGTCACCGGTCCAGGTAGGTCAGGACTGCCAGGACGCGGCGGTTGTCGGCGTCCGTCTGGAGGAGGCCCAGCTTGGTGAAGATGTTGCCGATGTGCTTGGCGACGGCCTTCTCCGAGATGAACAGGCCCTGCGCGATACCTGCGTTGGAGCGTCCCTGCGCCACCCACTCAAGGACTTCGCGCTCGCGTCCGGAGAGGCCGCCCACGGCCTCGTCGCGCTCCTTGCGGACCAGGAGCTTGGAGACCACTTCCGGGTCCATCGCGGTGCCTCCTCCGGCCACGCGGTGGATGGAGTCCAGGAACTGGGTTCCGTTGGTCACCCGGTCCTTCAGGAGGTAGCCGACGGCCCGGCCTCCGCCGGCCAGCAACTCCCGGGCATAGAGCGGCTCCACGTACTGCGAGAGCAGCAGAACCGGCAGGTCCGGCAGCTGTTCGCGGGCGGCGAGTGCCGCGCGCAGCCCCTCGTCGGTGAAGGTCGGCGGCAGCCGGACGTCGACGACGGCGACGTCCGGGCGCTCCCCGACGAGTACGTCCAGCAGTTCCTTGCCGCTGTCGACGGCGGCGACAACCTCGTGGCCGTGAGCCCCG
Organism: Streptomyces lothianensis; assembly: GCF_047779955.1. NCBI lineage: Bacteria > Bacillati > Actinomycetota > Actinomycetes > Kitasatosporales > Streptomycetaceae > Streptomyces > Streptomyces lothianensis. Next base: position 95,570 of record NZ_JBLMKT010000020.1, read on the forward strand.
AGCAGCCGGATGAGACCGTCCCTCAGGAGGAAATGGTCTTCGGCGAGGACAATACGCACGGCAGCTCCATCGTCACCATCGTCGGTCCGTTCACCGGGCTGTTGACGACCAGCACCCCGTCGAAGGTGGCGAGTCGGCGTTCGATGCCCCGCAGACCGCTGCCGCGCGAGGCGTCGGCGCCGCCGTGGCCGTCGTCGGTGACGGTGATGCGCAGCATTCCGTGATCGTAACGGATGTCCGTCCAGGCGCGGTCGGCGCCGGAATGCTTCGCGACATTGGCGAGAGCCTCCGAGACCGCGAAGTACGCGGCGGACTCCACCGGCATCTCGGGTCGCCCCGGCAGGTCCGCATGGACCTCGGTGCGGACGGGGCAGACCATGGCCAACGCCCGTACGGCATCGGTGAGTCCACGGTCGGCGAGGACGGGCGGATGGATACCGCGGACCAGGTCACGCAGTTCCTCCAGCGCCTTCGAGGAGGATTCACGCACCTCGGTGAGGAGGGCCCGTGCGGCCTCGGGACTGGTCTCGAGGGCGTGTTCCGCGGCGTCCAGGGTCATCCCCATCGCCACCAGCCGGGCCTGGGCACCGTCGTGCAGGTCGCGCTCGATCCTGCGGATCTCGGCCATCTGCGAGTCGACGGCGTCGGAGCGGGTGGCGGCCAGGTGCCGGATACGGCCGGCCATCAGCTCGCTCTCGCTCGGGGCGAGCATCGCACGGGTGTACAGGGCGTGCCGGCGCACCGCGCGCGGCGCCCACCACAAGGCCAGCAGCAGCTGGAGTACGCCGAGCGCACCGGCGAGTGTGGCGGTGACCTGGCCCTGGATCGGGATGAACTGGTACCACAGACCGTCCCATTCGGCGGACAGTGCGACACCGAAGAAGGCCAGGAAGATGCCCCATATCCCGCTGAGCACCAGGAGGATCGGGGAGAAGGCGAAGAACGCACCCGCCAGCGGGTCGACCAGCACCCAGGCGTACTCCCGCCGCGTCTGCGGGTCGCTCATGAACCACCGGTACCGGGCGACGACCCCGAAGGCGCCCTCGGGTGCGGGCGGCAGCGGACCGGGCGGGCCTGGTATCTCCACCCCCGACCAGCGCAGCGCCAGTTCGCGCTGCCGGGTGGCGAGACGGCGCACCCCTTGCATGGCTCGCGGCACCAACCCCAGGCCGGGCCCGACCAGGCCGATCGCCCCCGAGACCGCCAGGGACCGCCAGAAGGCCGCCCAGGCCATCCGCCACAGGGTCAGTGCCCGTCGCAGCCCCACCAGTCCGGCCGCGAAGGAGAACCCTCTGATCTCCTGCGGCGTGCGGGTCCCCCCGAGCTGCACCGTGCGCTCCATACGACTCGCTCCTCTCTGCTGCCTCTTCGGTACGTGGAACGAAGCGCCCACGCCTTCATTCTCGCGAGGGCGGAGAGGTGGCGCGGTGGAGAAAACTCCCCTCTTCGGCGGGCGGGCGGGCGCGAGCAGCCAGGGAGCCGGGTTCCTGTGTCGGCGTTTCCGTGTCGGCGTTCCTGTGTCGGGGTTCCTGTGTCGGGGTTCCTGTGTCGGGGTTCCTGTGTCGG
>NZ_JBLMKT010000046.1:0-94006 GCF_047779955.1 Streptomyces lothianensis
GGGTCTCGGGGGCGGGGGTCTCGGGGGCGGGAGTCTCGGGGGCGGGGGCAGGCGCCGGCTCGGGGGCGACCGCGCCGAGGGGGGCTTGGGGTGCGTGGGCGGCCATCGCGGTGCTGTGCCGCCAGGCTCCGTAGGTCACCACGATGCCGACCAGAGCCAGGCCCGTCGACAGGACCGAGGTGGTGAGCGTGGGAGTGAGCTCGCGGCCGTCGAACCAGTCGGGGAGCACGCCGTAGGTCAGGCCCGCGGTGAGGGAGGGGACGGCCAGGATCCACAGCACCGAGGTCATGGCGAGCGGTTGCCTGCCGTGGTCGGGGGCCTCGGGGCCGGTGCCGCGGAAGGCGAGCAGCCACAGACGGGTGGCGTAGGCGGCGGTCAGCAGGGCCGTCACCAGGCCTGCCACGAGGACGGTCCAACCCGCGGCGGCGGGGGCGAAGGCGCTGTGCCCGGTGGCCGTGTGCTCGGCGGCCCCGAGCACGCTCTCCTTCGAGAAGAAGCCGCTGAAGGGCGGGATCGCGGCGAGCGCGAGCAGCGCCACGGTCATCGTCCAGAAGGCGTCCGGGACACGGTGGCGCAGGCCGCCCATCCGGGACATGGCGGCGAGCGAGTTGGTGCCCGCGGCATGGATGATCACGCCCGCGGCGAGGAAGAGCAGCGCCTTGAAGGCGCCGTGCGACAGGAGGTGGAAGGCGCCGGCGCCGCGGTCACCGACCGCGAGCGCGCCGGTCATGTAGCCGAGCTGGCCGATCGTCGAGTAGGCGAGGACGCGCTTGATGTCGTCCTGCGCGAGGGCGGCGAGCGCCGAACCGGCCATCGTGACGGCGGCCATGACGGCGAGTACGACGAGCGCCGCCGCGGAGGCGGCGAACACCGGGAGGAGACGGGCCACGAAGTAGACACCGGCGGCGACCATCGTCGCGGCGTGGATCAGCGCGGAGACCGGCGTGGGACCGGCCATCGCGTCGGGCAGCCACGTGTGCAGCGGGAACTGCGCCGACTTGCCCGCCACACCGGCGAGCAGGAGCAGCGCGATCAGGGTCGGGTGGTCGAGGCCGCCGCTCGCCACCTCGCCGAGGATCGTGGTGATCCGGAACGAGCCGGTGTCCGTGGCGAGCGCGAACAGACCGATCAGGAAGGGGACGTCACCGAGCTTGGTGACGAGGAAGGCCTTCAGCGAGGCGGCGCGCGCCTCCGGGGTCTCCCAGTAGTGGCCGACCAGGAAGTACGAGCAGATGCCCATGATCTCCCAGCCGACCAGGAGCACCATCAGGTCGCCGGAGTAGACGACGAGCAGCATCGCGGAGGTGAAGAGCGAGACGAGGGCGGCATACGAGGGGTAGCGCGGGTCCTCGCGCAGATACGCCGTCGAGTAGATCTGCACGCAGGAGGCGACGACGCCCACCAGGACGGCGGTCAGGGCCGCGAAGCCGTCCAGGTGGAGGGCGAGTTCGATCGGCACCGAGCCGGTCGGGGTCAGCTGGGTCGAGGCCTCGACCGGGCTGCCGCCGCCATGGCGTGCGGCCACGAGAACCGCGAGGACGAGCGCGGCCAGCGTGGGCAGGACCGCGAGCGGCCGGACGAAACCAGGTGCCTTGCGGCCCAGGAGCAGACCGGCGACAGCGCCCAGGAACGGAAGGAGGGGTACGAGAACGGCGAGGGTCGTGGTCGTCACGCGGCGGCCTCTGTCCTGTGTGCCGGTGCCCCGGGGGCCGCTGCGGCGGTGTCGTCGCCGCCGCCGTCGTCGGGCCCGTGGCGCTCGGCGGTGTCGCGGAGCTTGTCGATGTCGGAGGTGCCGCGGTTGCGGTACACCATCAGCACGATCGAGAGGCCGATGCCGATCTCGGCGGCGGCGATGGCGATCGTGAAGAGGGTGAGGGCCTGGCCGGCGTGCAGGGCGTCGCGCAGCCAGACGTCGAAGGCGACGAGGTTGAGGTTGACGGCGTTGAGCATCAGCTCGACGGACATCAGGACCAGGATCGCGTTCCGGCGGGCCAGGACTCCGTAGAGGCCGACGCAGAAGAGCAGGGCCGCGAGCACGGCGGGATAGGCGAGGTGCATCAGCGCTGCTCCTTGTCCGTGGCCGGGGGCTCGGGTGTGCCGGCCGATCCGGCCGCCACTCCGGGGCCCGTGGCGCCGGGGCCCGTGGCGCCGGGGCCCTTGGCATCGGCGCCCGCTTCGGTGCCCGCGGATCCGCCGTTCTTGCGAGCCAGCACGATCGCTCCGACCAGGGCGGCCAGGAGCAGGACGGACAGGGCCTCGAAGGGCAGCACCCAGTGCCGGAAGAGGATCGAGCCGGTGACCTGGGTGGAGCCCTGGACCGCGCCGTCGAGGTCGATCCACTGCGTACGGAAGGCGTCGACGACGACCCAGACGAGGGCGCCCGCGGAGGCGAGGGCGACGGCGAGCGCGGCCCAGCGGTTGCCGGAGTCGGCGTCCGGGGAGCGGCCGATCGGGGCCCGGGTGAGCATCAGACCGAACAGCAGGAGGACGACCACGGAACCGACGTAGATCAGTACCTGCACCCAGGCGATGAACTCGGCGGTGAGCAGGAGGTACTCGACGGCGAGCCCGCCGAGCGCGACGACCAGCCACAGGGCCGCGTGCACCAGCTGCTTCGTGGTGACCGTGACGATCGCCGCGCCGAGACTCGCGATGCCCACGAGGACGAACGCGATCTCCACGCCGGTGGGCGAGAGGAAGCCCTGGGGGGCGGTGGCAGCGAGGGAGCTGACGGCTGCGGACGTCACGACTGTCCCTCCTGTGGGCCGGGATCGGGGGCGGGTTCCTGGGCCGCGGCCTGCTCGGCCGCCTGGGCCTGCTCGGCGGCGCGCTTCTCGGCCGCCTTGCGGGCGGCGGCGATCTCCTTGGGCTCCTCGGCGCCCTCGTCGAGCGCCGGCGGGGCGGGCACCGTCCACATCCACTCGCGGAGCTTGTCGCGCTCGTGGGTGAGTTCGTGGATGTCCGTCTCCGCGTACTCGAACTCCGGTGACCAGAAGAGCGCGTCGAAAGGACAGACCTCGATGCAGATACCGCAGTACATGCAGAGCGAGAAGTCGATGGCGAAGCGGTCGAGGACGTTGCGGCTGCGCTCGCGGCCGCCCGGCGTCGCGGCCGGGACCGTCTCCTTGTGGGAGTCGATGTAGATGCACCAGTCGGGGCACTCGCGGGCACAGAGCATGCAGACCGTGCAGTTCTCCTCGAACAGGCCGATCACACCGCGCGTACGGGGCGGGAGTTCGGGCTGCACATCGGGGTACTGCGCCGTGACGGTCTTCTTCGTCAGGGTGCGCAGGGTGACGGCGAGGCCCTTGGCCAGGCCGCTTCCGGGGATCGGGGCCATTTAGTTGATCGCCACCTTCACGATGCCGGTGAGCGCGATCTGCGCGAGCGCGAGCGGGACGAGGGCGGTCCAGGCGAGCTTCTGCAGCTGGTCCTCGCGCAGGCGCGGATAGCTCACCCGGAGCCAGATCACGAGGAAGGCGAGGATGCCGGTCTTGACCAGGGTCCACAGCCAGCCGAGACCGTCGGCGCCGAACGGGCCGTGCCAGCCGCCGAGGAAGAGGACGGTGGTCAGAGCACACAGGATGACGATCCCCGCGTACTCGGCAAGGAGGAAGAGAGCGAACCGCAGGCCCGTGTACTCGGTGTACGCGCCGAAAATGATCTCCGAGTCGGCGACCGGCATGTCGAAGGGCGGGCGCTGCAGTTCGGCGAGCCCGGCCACGAAGAAGACCAGGGCGCCGATGATCTGCCACGGCAGCCACCACCACTCGAAGGCGTCGAGGATCCCGGGCAGCGAGACCGTCCCGGCCGCCATCGCCACGGAGGCGGCGGCGAGCAGCATCGGCAGCTCGTACGCGAGCAGCTGGGCCGCGGTACGCAGACCGCCGAGCAGGGAGAACTTGTTGGCGGAGGCCCAGCCGGCCATCAGCGAGCCGAGGACGCCGACGCCCATCACGGCGAGCACGAAGAAGATCCCGGCGTCGATGACCTGGCCGACCGCGCCCTCGCCCGGACCGATGGGGATCGCGACCAGGACGAGGAGGTACGGCAGCAGGGCGACGGCGGGCGCGAGCTGGAAGACCTTCCGGTCGGCCTCGGCCGGGACGACGTCCTCCTTCTGCGCGAACTTCACGCCGTCGGCGATGAGCTGCGCCCAGCCGTGGAACCCGCCCGCGTACATCGGGCCGAGGCGGCCTTGCATATGGGCCATGACCTTGTGCTCGGTCTGCCCCACGATGAGCGGGAAGGTCAGGAAGACGACGAAGACGACGAGCAGTCGCAGGGCGACGTCGAGTACGTCGTTCATGCGCGGTCGCCTCCGGTGGGGGGTTCTGGGTCGGTGTCGGTGCGGTCGGAGTCAGTGGAGTCCGCAGCGGCAGAGTCCGGGTCGGCCGACAGGTCGGGGGTGGCCGGGGTGGCCGGGGGCTCCGGGGTGGCCGGGGGCTCCGGGGTGGCGTCCTCGGCGAGGCGAGGTGTGGTGTCCGCGGGCGGCTGCACAGGGGCAGGTTCCGTGGCCGACTTGGCGGCCGTGTCGGCGGGCGGTTCCTCGTCGCCGAACGCCGAACGGGGGTTGTGCCAGGGAGCATCGGCCCCTGCAGCGCCTGCCGCCGGGCCGGGTGACGTCTCGCTCGCGCCGTCCGTACGGCCGGCGCCGGGCATGCCCTCGGCTGCCTGGCTCGCGGACCCCTGGCTCGCGCTGCGGTTACGCCGCGGTGTGCCCGTACCCGCCTGACTGGCGGACCCCTCGCTCGCGCTGCGGGTGCGCCGTGGACGCGGGGCGGCCTCGGCGGCGGACTCCGGCGGGTCGGCGGGGGCTTCGGTGGCGGAAGCAGGGGCCGCCGCCTGGCTGGCCGAGCCCTCGCTCGCGCTGCGGGTCCGGCGCGCCGGGCGCTCCCCGGCGGCTGCGGCGGCACGGGCTCCGGCGCCCCCCGCGCGCGCACCCGCGCCCGCGGCCCGTCCCGCGCCACGTGCCGGACGCGCCGGTGCGGGCGGGAGCTGGCCCTTCAGCGGGCCCCACTCATTGGGGTCCGGGACGCCCGGCGGCAGCATCTGGCGGCGCTTGGGGCCGCCGTGCTCGGACTCCCCCGGTTCCTTCGCGCCCGGCCATGCCTTCACGACGCGCGCCGCGAGCACGAAGTCCTTGCGCAGCGGGTGGCCTTCGAAGCCCTCGGGCAGCAGCAGCGGGTCGAGTCCGGGATGGCCGGTGAAGTCGACGCCGAACATTTCGTGCGTCTCCCGCTCGTGCCAGCCCGCGCCCGCGTACACCTCGATCGCCGAGTCGAGCCGTGCGGCCTCGTGCGGGACCGTCGTACGGAGGAGGAGGCGGCGCAGGGGGTGCAGCGCCGCGACATGGGCGCAGACCCGGAAGCCCACACCGGGCTCGTCGACGGCGCTCAGCCAGTCGAAGTACGTGCAGCCGAGCGTGGAGCGCGCGACCGTGAGCGCCTCGGTCCAGGACTCGGCGGGGACGTCGACCGTGAGCAGGTCGTACGCCTCTTCGGCCGTCGCATCGGGACCGAACAGCGCGGTCGCCTCACCAGGGAGCCAGCCGGTCACCGCGCGTCCTCCCCCGAGGCCGGAGCCGCATCCGAAGCCGAGTCCGGAGCCGGTCCCGAAGCCGGAGCCGAGTCCGGAGCCGAGTCCGGAGCCGGTCCCGAAGCCTGCGCCGGAGCCGGCGGCTTCACCAGGCCGCTCCGGAGCGCGGCGGGTGACGCCGGTGTGTAGCGCTCGCCGAGCGACTCCCGTGCGATCTTCTCCTGCAGCTTGAGAACGCCCTGCAGCAGCGCCTCCGGCCGGGGCGGGCAGCCGGGCACGTAGACGTCGACCGGGATGATCTGGTCGACGCCCTTGGTCACGGAGTACGAATCCCAGTAGGGCCCGCCGCAGTTGGAGCAGGCGCCGAAGGAGATCACGTACTTGGGCTCGGGCATCTGCTCGTAGAGCCGCTTGACCGCGGGCGCCATCTTGTCCGTCACCGTGCCGGAGACGATCATCAGATCGGCCTGGCGCGGCCCGGGCGCGAACGGGATCACGCCGAGCCGGATGAAGTCGTGGCGCGCCATGGACGCGGCGATGAACTCGATGGCGCAGCAGGCGAGGCCGAAGTTGAAGACCCACAGGCTGTAGCGGCGGCCCCAGTTGAGGACCACCTTCATGGGCTGCGGTGCGAGCCGGGCCAGCGGGCCGAGCTTCGGCATCGGCAGGTCCACGGGCTGCGGGCCGGTGACGGACTGCAGGCCCGTGCCGGGGGCTGCGCCTGTGCCGGGGGCTGTGCCGGTGCCGGGGGCTGTGCCGGTGCCGGTGGCGGGCTGCGGGCGGGGTGTCACGTCCATGTGAGGACGCCCTTCTTCCATGCGTACAGCAGACCGATGGTGAGGAAGCCCAGGAAGATGAACATCTCCACGAGCGTCGCCCAGCCGTATCCGCCCGCGGCGAAGACCGTGGCCCAGGGGAACAGGAAGATGGAGTCCACGGCGAAGATCACGTACAGGAAGGCGTAGACGTAGTAGCGGACCTGGGTGTGGGCCCAGCCCTCGCCGACGGGGTCGACTCCGCACTCGTACGTCAGGAACTTCTCCTGCGTCGGCACGACGGGCCGCAGCAGTCGGCCGGCGCCGAAGGCGACCGCGACGAAGAGCACGCCGACGACGGCGAGCAGTCCGACGACCGAGTAGCTTTCGAAGTACTCGGCAGCCAGAAGCGGTGCACCGCCCGTTGGTTCCGGCACGTGTGGACCTCGCTCCCTCAGCTCGCTGCAGTTGTCGGCGCCGACGGCCGCGCTGTCGCCTGTGTTCCGTCCGGCGATCCGCCCGTTCGACGATCTGTACGCACGGGAGTCTAGGGGTTACCCCTTCGGGGGTGAGCAGGCCGTCGGCACCGGGGTGGGGTTTTCCCCAGTTGATCCGTGCGGCGGACCTCATGGCACCGGCGCGCGCGAGACGGCACGCTTGGCGGCATGACCACACGTACCGCTCCGCAGACGGGCGGCGAGCCGCTGCCGCCTGCACGCTTCGCCTACGACCGGCAGACCTGGCAGGAGATAGCCCATCTGCTGATCAACCTCCCGGTCTCGCTGCTCGGTTTCGTGTACGTGGTGACCGTGCTGTTCACCGGCGGGATGCTCTCCCTCACGGTGATCGGGCTGCCCGTACTCGCGCTCGGCCTGGCGGGCGCCCGGCTGCTCGGCCGCTGGGAACGGGCGCGGGCGCGCGGGCTGCTCGGCCTGCGGATCGAGGAGCCGAGCCCGCTGCCCCGGCAGGGCGACGGGGCGGTGGCCCGGGTGTGGAACGGGCTGAAGGACCCGGTCGGCTGGCGCACGGTGCTGTACGGGTTCATCCGGCTTCCGTGGGGCGTGTTCACCTTCGCCATGACCCTGACCTCGCTGTTCGTGCTGTGGCCGGTGCTGCCGTTCATCGCGCGGATGCTGACCAACGCGGACCGGGCGATGGTGCGCGGACTGCTCTCGCCCTCGGATGAGCTGGAGCGGCGGATCGCCGAGCTCGAATCCGACCGCGGGGTGGTCGTCGACACCGCGGCGGCGGATCTGCGGCGGATCGAGCGCGATCTGCACGACGGCGCGCAGGCCCGGCTGGTGAATCTGGCGATGGGGCTCGGCCTCGCCAAGGAGAAGCTGCTCCAGGATCCGGATGCGGCGGCCTCGATGGTCGACGAGGCACACGGTGAGGTGAAGCTCGCCCTGCAGGAGCTGCGCGATCTGGCCCGCGGGATCCATCCCGCGGTCCTCACCGACCGCGGGCTCGATGCCGCACTGTCCTCGGTGGCCTCGCGGTGCACCGTGCCGGTGAAGGTCACGGTCGATCTGGCCGAGCGACCGGCGCCCGCGATCGAGGGCATCGCGTACTTCACGGTCTCCGAGCTGCTGCAGAACATCAGCAAGCACAGCTCCGCCCGGGTGGCGGCGGTGGACGTCTGGCGCTCGGAGCAGCGGCTGATGCTGCAGGTCAGCGATGACGGCCTCGGCGGCGCGCGCCTCGACGGCGGTACGGGGATGGCGGGCCTGGCCGAGCGGCTCGGCGCGGTGGACGGGCTGTTCGTGGTCGAGTCACCCCGGGGCGAGGGGACGACGGTGACGGCCGAGGTGCCGTGGCGGGACCGGGCGTAGCCCTCGCTCCACTCGGGGTGGGGAAAACCCCCGGGTGGAAACGGAGACGGGCCGCATGGTGCCGGGGGCCTCGGATCGCGAGGCTGGACGTGTCGAAGAGGGCCGCAGAGGACGCAGAAGGCCACAGAAGGCCACAGAAGGCTGCAACGAGGAGAACGGACGACACCGATGGCTACCGAATACGGACAGCAGGCCTGGTCCCGGTTCGAGGACGAGGGCACGGACTCCGCGGGCAGCGGCCCGGCCCGGCGCACGCCCGGGCGCTCCCACTTCCTCCCGCCCGCGCTGCGGGCGCCCGTCGAGGCGCGGACCTGGCGGGAGTTCGGCTATCTCCTTGTCAGCCTGCCGATGGCCGTCCTGACCTTCAGCTTCGCCGTCACGATGATCTCGCTCGGCGCGGGCCTGCTCGTCACCTTCCTCGGCGTCCCGGTGCTCGCCGGCTGCCTCGTGGGACTGCGCGGCCTCGGCGCGGTGGAGCGCGCCCGTGCCCGCGCGCTGCTCGGCCTCGACGTGGAGAGCCCGGAGCCGCTGCGGCAGCGGAAGCAGGGCGCGCTGGCGTGGATGGGCGCGGTGCTCAAGAGCGGCTCGTCCTGGCGGCATGTGCTCTACGCGCTGCTGCACTTCCCGTGGGCGACGTTCGCGTTCGTGGTGGCGGTGACGTTCTGGAGCGTCGGCTGGACCTTGTTCACGTATCCGCTGTGGCAGTGGGTCTTCCCGATGTACGCCGGGCAGGACGGGCTCCAGCTCTACGGCGACGAAACGCACCAGTTCTATCTGGACAACCCCTTCGAGATCGGCGTGACCTGCCTGATCGGCCTGCTCGTGGTGCTGGTGACACCGTGGGTGCTGCGGGCGCTGACCGGCGTGGACCGGCTGATGGTGCTCGGGCTGCTCGGTCCTTCCCGGCTCGTCACCCGGGTCGTGGAGCTGGAGTCGGACCGCGGCGCGGTCGTGGACACCGCGGCGGCGGATCTGCGGCGGATCGAGCGCGATCTGCACGACGGCGCGCAGGCCCGCCTGGTGGGTCTCGCGATGGATCTGGGCCTGGCCAAGGAGAAGCTCCGGGAGGACCCGCAGGCCGCGGCGCGGATGGTCGACGAGGCGCACGGCGAGGTGAAGACGGCACTGCAGGAGCTGCGGGATCTGGCCCGTGGGATCCATCCGGCGGTGCTCACCGACCGCGGGCTCGATGCCGCGCTCTCCTCGCTCGCGGCCAAGTGCACGGTTCCGGTGCAGGTCGAGGTGGATCTGCCGTACCGCCCGGCGGCGGCGATCGAGGGAATCGCGTACTACACGGTCTCGGAGCTGCTGCAGAACGTCAGCAAGCACGCCCGGGCCCGGCGGGCCACGGTGGATGTGTGGCGCTCGGAGGACCGGCTGATGCTGCAGGTCATGGATGACGGGATCGGCGGGGCCGGGCTCGGCCAGGGCTCCGGGCTGAGTGGTCTGGCCGAGCGGCTCGACGCGGTGGACGGGATCCTGGCGGTCGACTCGCCGGAGGGCGGGCCGACGTCGGTCACGGCCGAGCTGCCCTGGCGCGGCCGATAAGAAGTTGTTGCCAGAAAAGAAGTTGTTGCCAGACCCCGCTTCGGATCAGGCCCAGGCGCCTCGGGCCCGGAGCGGGGTCTGAGTACAGCTTCCGAAGCACACGCCCGCCTCCCCAAGTCAACCGCGGATCCCCCCGGACCCTGGGATGCTGGAGGCAGACTCGGAGCGTGTCGACGGGGGTCCGCCGGCACGCTCCCCGGAGCCGGGGGGACGGACGGATCGTGGAGGACAGGGTGCGGGTGGTCATCGCCGAGGATTCAGTGCTGCTCAGGGAGGGCCTGACCCGGTTGCTGACCGACCTGGGGCATGACGTGGTGGCGGGCGTGGGTGACGGGGACGCGCTGGTGAAGACCGTCGACGAGCTCGACGGGCAGGGCAGCCTCCCCGATGTGGTCGTGGCGGACGTGCGGATGCCGCCGACCCATACGGACGAAGGCGTGCGCGCGGCCGTCCAGCTGCGCGCGAAGTACCCGGATCTGGGGGTCCTGGTCCTTTCGCAGTATGTGGAGGAGCAGTACGCGACCGAGCTGATCGCCGGGTCGAGCCGCGGCATCGGCTATCTGCTCAAGGACCGGGTGGCGGAGGTCAGGGAGTTCGTCGACGCGGTCGTACGGGTCGCCGAGGGAGGTACGGCCCTCGACCCGGAGGTGGTCGCGCAGCTGCTCGGGCGCAGCCGGAAGCAGGATGTGCTGGCCGGGCTGACCCCGCGCGAGCGCGAGGTGCTGGGCCTGATGGCCGAGGGCAGGACCAATTCGGCGATCGCCCGGCAGCTGGTGGTGAGCGACGGGGCGGTGGAGAAGCACGTCAGCAACATCTTCCTGAAGCTCGGCCTGTCACCCAGTGACGGGGATCACCGTCGCGTTCTGGCGGTCCTGACCTATCTCAACTCCTAGCGAGCTGACACCCTGTCAGATGATGACGGGGTCCGGCCGCGAACTCCCGGACCAGGGCCGGGGACCTAGAACCAAAGGATGAGCACGGAGCGTCTCCAGTGAAGGGCGGCAAGAGGTCGGTGGGTGAGCAAATGGGGGCGGATCCGGACAGCCGACCGTCTCATTTGGGCGTCCACCATCTGAGCGCCCTCAGGAAGGCGACCCTTACCGACGTAGGGTGGCCCTGGAAGGACCGGTCGGCCGGTCACTTCCCGTGCCGCAGCCTCGAGGGAGGTCCAGTTCAGTGACCAGCCAGGTCAGTAGCCCAGCCGAGCAGGCAGAGAGCGCCGCAGGCGATGCCGTGGTGGGTGACGTTGTCGGTGAACAGCGCAAACCGTCCGCGGACAAAGAGGTCCGCCGTCTGGACCGGGTGATCATCCGGTTCGCGGGCGACTCGGGCGACGGAATGCAGCTGACGGGTGACCGTTTCACCTCCGAGACCGCGTCGTTCGGCAACGATCTGTCCACCCTGCCGAACTTCCCGGCCGAGATCCGCGCGCCCGCCGGCACGCTCCCGGGCGTCTCCAGCTTCCAGCTGCACTTCGCCGATCACGACATCCTCACGCCGGGCGACGCCCCGAACGTGCTGGTGGCGATGAACCCGGCCGCGCTCAAGGCCAATATCGGCGATGTGCCGCGCGGCGCCGAGGTCATCATCAACACCGATGAATTCAGCAAGCGCGCGATGCAGAAGGTCGGCTACGAGACCAGTCCCCTGGAGGACGGCTCGCTGGACGGCTACAGCGTGCACCCGGTGCCGCTGACCACGCTCACCGTCGAGGCGCTCAAGAACTTCGAACTCTCGCGCAAGGACGCGGGCCGTTCGAAGAACATGTTCGCGCTCGGCCTGCTGAGCTGGATGTACCACCGCCCGACCGAGGGCACGGAGAACTTCCTCAAGCAGAAGTTCGCCCGCAAGCCCGAGATCATGAAGGCCAACCTCGCGGCGTTCCGCGCAGGCTGGAACTTCGGCGAGACCACCGAGGACTTCGCGGTCTCCTACGAGGTGCTGCCGGCGGCGAAGGCGTTCCCGACGGGCACCTACCGCAACATCTCCGGCAACCTGGCCCTCTCGTACGGCCTGGTCGCCGCCTCGCAGCAGGCGGACCTGCCGCTCTACCTGGGCTCGTACCCGATCACCCCGGCCTCCGACATCCTGCACGAGCTGTCCAAGCACAAGAACTTCGGTGTGCGGACCTTCCAGGCCGAGGACGAGATCGCCGGCATCGGCGCCGCGCTCGGCGCGGCCTTCGGCGGCAGCCTCGCGGTGACCACCACCTCGGGACCGGGCGTGGCGCTGAAGTCCGAGACGATCGGTCTCGCGGTCAGCCTGGAGCTGCCGCTGCTCATCGTCGACATCCAGCGCGGCGGCCCGTCCACCGGCCTGCCGACCAAGACCGAGCAGGCCGACCTGCTGCAGGCCATGTACGGCCGCAACGGCGAGGCACCGGTGCCGGTTGTCGCCCCGCAGACCCCGGCCGACTGCTTCGACGCGGCGATCGAGGCGGCCCGGATCGCGCTCGAATACCGCACCCCGGTGTTCCTGCTCTCCGACGGCTACCTCGCCAACGGCTCCGAACCGTGGCGGATCCCGGAGGTCGACGAGCTGCCGGACCTGCGCACCCGGTTCGCCCAGGGGCCCAACCACACCCTCGACGACGGCACCGAGGTCTTCTGGCCGTACAAGCGCGATCCGCAGACCCTCGCCCGTCCGTGGGCCGTCCCCGGCACTCCCGGTCTCGAACACCGCATCGGCGGCATCGAGAAGCAGGACGGCACCGGCAACATCTCCTACGACCCGGCCAACCACGACTTCATGGTCCGCACCCGCCAGGCCAAGATCGACGGCATCGAGGTCCCGGACCTGGAGGTCGACGACCCCAACGGCGAGGCCCGCCTCCTCGTCCTCGGCTGGGGTTCGACGTACGGACCGATCACGGCGGCCGTACGCCGCCTGCGCACGGCCGGACAGAGCGTGGCGCAGGCCCATCTGCGGCACCTCAACCCGTTCCCGCGGAATCTCGGCGAGGTCCTCAAGCGTTACGACAAGGTGGTGGTTCCCGAGATGAACCTCGGCCAGCTCGCCGGCCTGTTGCGCGCGAAGTACCTGGTCGACGCCCACTCGTACAACCAGGTCAACGGCATGCCGTTCAAGGCCGAGCAGCTCGCCACGGCTCTCAAGGAGGCCATCGATGGCTGAGACGATCACGGAAGGTCCGGGCACGACCGAGGCGCTCTCCCTCGTGCCGAAGGCCGAGGCCAAGCAGTCCATGAAGGACTTCAAGTCCGATCAGGAAGTGCGCTGGTGCCCCGGCTGCGGCGACTACGCGGTGCTCGCCGCGGTGCAGGGCTTCATGCCCGAGCTCGGACTGGCCAGGGAGAACATCGTCTTCGTCTCGGGCATCGGCTGCTCCAGCCGCTTCCCGTACTACATGAACACGTACGGGATGCACTCCATCCACGGCCGCGCCCCGGCGATCGCCACCGGCCTCGCCTCCTCGCGCCGCGACCTGAGCGTCTGGGTCGTCACCGGTGACGGCGACGCGCTGTCCATCGGCGGCAACCACCTGATCCACGCGCTGCGCCGCAATGTGAACCTCAAGATCCTGCTGTTCAACAACCGGATCTACGGCCTCACCAAGGGCCAGTACTCGCCCACCTCCGAGGTCGGCAAGATCACCAAGTCGACGCCGATGGGCTCGCTGGACGCGCCCTTCAACCCGGTGTCGCTCGCGATCGGCGCCGAGGCCTCGTTCGTGGCGCGGACGGTCGACTCCGACCGCAAGCACCTCACCGAGGTGCTGCGCCAGGCCGCCGACCACCCGGGCACCGCCCTCGTGGAGATCTACCAGAACTGCAACATCTTCAACGACGGCGCCTTCGAGGTGCTGAAGGACAAGCAGCAGGCCGAGGAGGCGGTGATCCGCCTGGAGCACGGTCAGCCGATCCGCTTCGGCGCGGACCGCGCCAAGGGCGTCGTACGGGACTCCGTGACCGGTGACCTCAAGGTCGTCGAGGTCAGCGAGGAGAACCAGTCGCAGATCCTGGTCCACGACGCCCACGCCGCGTCCCCCACCACGGCCTTCGCCCTCTCCCGCCTCGCCGATCCGGACACCCTGCACCACACCCCGATCGGCGTCTTCCGCTCCACCGACCGCCCCGTCTACGACACCCTCATGGCCGACCAGCTCGACGAGGCCATCGAGAGAGACGGCAAGGGGGATCTGGGGGCGCTGCTCGCGGGCGGCGACACCTGGACGGTCGTCGGCTAGTCCGCACCACCTCTGGCACGAGGCCCGGTCCTGAGTCTGCTCAGGGCCGGGCCTCGTCGTGTGCGGGCAGGTGCGAAGGATGACGGCGTGTGCGAAGCATGCGGGCCTGCGCCACAGCCCAGGTCGCACGCACGGACGCGGCTGTCATGACCGTATAGCGATACGGGCATGACAGCGGAGGCCTTCGGCCGCTACCTTCGTGTGCGGGTCACGATGTGAGACGAGGAGGGGCCGTGAAACCGTCGGGTGAGGGTCGTGCCGGACTGGTCTACGGGTTTACCGCGTACGGGCTGTGGGGGCTCGTGCCGCTGTTCTGGCCGCTGCTCAAACCCGCCGGATCGGTCGAGATCCTCGCGCACCGGATGGTGTGGTCCCTCGCGTTCGTGCTGCTCGCGCTGCTCTTCGTACGGCGCTGGGCCTGGGCCGGCGAACTGCTCCGCAGCCCGCGCAGACTCGGGCTCGTGACCCTCGCCGCGGGTGTCATCACCGTGAACTGGGGCCTGTACATCTGGTCGGTGAACACCGGCCATGTCGTTGAGGCCTCGCTCGGCTACTTCATCAATCCGCTCGTCACCATCTCCATGGGCGTCCTGCTGCTCAAGGAACGGCTGCGGCCCGCCCAATGGGCGGCCGTCGGCATCGGCTTCGCGGCGGTGCTCGTGCTCGCCGTCGGCTACGGGCAGCCGCCCTGGATCTCCCTCACGCTCGCCTTCTCCTTCGCCACCTACGGCCTGGTCAAGAAGAAGCTGGGCCTCGGCGGGCTCGAATCGCTCGCCGCCGAGACCGCCGTGCAGTTCCTGCCCGCGCTCGGCTATCTGCTGTGGCTCGGCTCGCGCGGCGAGGCCGCCTTCGGCATGCACGGGGGCGGGCATGCCGCGCTGCTCGCGGCAACCGGTGTGGTCACGGCGCTGCCGCTGGTGCTCTTCGGGGCGGCCGCCATCCGCGTGCCGCTCTCGACGCTCGGGCTGCTGCAGTACCTGGCGCCGGTCTTCCAGTTCCTGCTCGGCGTCTGGTACTTCCACGAGGCCATGCCCGCCGAGCGCTGGGCCGGTTTCGCCCTCGTCTGGCTGGCGCTGACCACTCTGACCTGGGACGCGCTGCGGACCTCCCGGCGCAACCGGGCCGAGGTGCAGCGGCTCGCGGCGGCGGCCGAGGCGCAGTCCGCGGGTGCCCCGTCCGCGGGTGCCCCGTCCGCGCCCGCCCGGGAGCACGCCTCCTCGTAGCGGGGCCGCGCACCGGACGTGCCCGAGCGGGCCCGGAGGGCGGCTTGCCCTCCGGCCCCGCTCATGGGCCGTAAACCTGCCGTGCGGCTGCTTCGAGGCCTTGTCGGTGCCGTGCGGCTGCTTCGAGGCCTCGTCCGTGCCGTACGGCTACTTCGCGGCCTCGTCCGCCGCCTTCACCAGCGCGTCCTTGGTGACCGCGCCGGCGTAGACCTTGCCGTCCTCCGTCATCAGGACGTTGATCAGCCGGGTCTTGAAGACCGTGCCCGAGCCGAAGTCGCCGGAGACCTTGTCTCCGAAGGAGTCGAGCAGCCCGGAGAGCCCGGCCGGGGCGTCCTTCATCTCGTCGGCGTCCGGCATGCCCTGGCCGCCGGTGTCGAAGGCGAGGATGGTGGACCAGCCCTCGCCGATGACGTTCACGTTCTCGGCGAAGTCGGCGCCCTCGCCCTCGCCCCAGGGGTGCTTGTCGCCCTTGCCGAAGCCGTCCTTCCCGAACTCCTTCTCGAAGTCCTTCCCGAAGTCCTCGAAGTCGTCCTCGAAGTCCTTCTCCAGGTCCTCGGCCTCCGTGACCTTGGTGCCCTTCGGCAGGGTGAACTCCGAGGCCGCGGGCTGCGAGAAGTCGACCTTGGTGAAGCCCGCGTCGATGACGGGCTTGCCGCCGTCGGTGGCGTGGAGGGCGAACTTCAGCGGTACGTAGGTGTCCGCGTCCACGTCGATCGTGACCGAGCCGATCGTGGAGCCGGACTGCTTCGGCTCCAGCTTCAGCCGGTAGGCCTCCTGGCCCGCGATCCGCGAGGTGCCGTCGACGCTGAGCTTCGTGCTCGGGTCGGCGGCCTCCAGGACCTCCTCGGCCAGCTCCGCCGGGGTCGCCGGCTGCTCGGGCACCTCGGGCCCCTCGTGCGCCTCGCCCGGCTCGCCCTCCGTGTGCACGGCCTCCTTGGAGCCGCTGTCGTACGCCCAGGAGTCCTCGCCGTTGTGGATCAGGCTGAAGTCGGAGCCCTTGCCGAGGATCGTCAGCTTCTGCTTCTCGGGGCCGTCGGCGGCGACGCGCAGGTGGTGCGTGCCGGTGGCGAGCTCCAGGAGCTTGCTCTGCGGGTCCGGTGTCCCCTTGCCGTCCGCGCCGTCCTCGCCGAGGCCGGAGGTGAAGGACTCGGCGAAGGAGGCGATGGCCGGCAGGCCCAGGTCGGTCGTGATCTTCACATTGCCGGAGAACTGCTCGGTCTTCGAAGCGGCGATCTTCTCGATCAGTTCCTGCGCGCTGATCTCCGGCAGATCGGGATCGCCCGAGCCGGCGAACGCCGGTACGAGACCGATCGTCAGCGCGGCCACACCGGCCACGGCGGCGGGCACGAGGTAACGCGCCGCCTTGCGCCGGCCGCTGCGCAGGTCATCGGCCTCATCGCGAACGGGAGCCGGTTCGTAGGGTGCGTTCGGTGCCATGTGTGCCATACCTCCGTGGTGCGGCGGGCTGATCTCGTCGTCGTGTGTACCTCTCCATACGACCAAATCGCCCGCCCGGAAGCGTCAGCCCCCGGAATCAACTCCACGTACTTCTGTGGGATGACATACGGGGGTGCCGGCCTCCCCCACCCGTAAGGGATGGGCCGCCGGGCCTGCGGGGCGCTGACCCGGCCGAAGGCCCGGGGCGCGCACCGGCCAGGGCTCAGCCCGCCCGGTGCACCACCGCGTCGCACAGCTCGCGCAGCGCGGCCTTGGCATCGCAGTCCGGCAGCGGGGCGAGGGCGGCACGGGCCTCCTCCGCGTAGCGCACGGTGTCGCGGCGGGCCTGGTCGAGGGCCGGGTGCACCCGCAGCAGGGCGAGGGCCTCGGCGTGCCGGGCGTCGTCGGTGAGGTCGCCGTCGAGCAGCTCGCACAGGGCGAGGTCCTCGGGGCGGCCGTGCTGCGCGGCCTGGGCACGCAGATGCAGGACCGGCAGCGTGGGGATGCCCTCGCGCAGGTCGGTGCCGGGGGTCTTGCCGGACTCGTGGGAGTCGGAGGCGATGTCCAGGACGTCGTCGGCGAGCTGGAAGGCGACACCGAGGCGCTCGCCGTACTGGGTCAGGACATCGACGACCGTCTCGTCGGCGCCCGACATCATGGCGCCGAAACGGCAGGACACGGCGACCAGCGAACCGGTCTTGCCGCCGAGCACGTCCAGATAGTGGTCGACCGGGTCGCGGCCCTCCGTCGGGCCCGCGGTCTCCAGGATCTGGCCGGTGACAAGGCGTTCGAAGGCCTCCGCCTGGATACGGACGGCGTCCGGGCCGAGGTCGGCCAGGATGTAGGAGGCGCGGGCGAAGAGGAAGTCGCCGGTCAGGACGGCCACCGAATTGCCCCAGCGCTGGTTGGCGCTCTCGACGCCGCGGCGGACATCCGCCTCGTCCATCACGTCGTCGTGGTAGAGCGTCGCGAGATGCGTCAGCTCGACGACGACCGCGGCGGGCACGATGCCCGGCGCGTACGGATCGCCGAACTGGGCCGCGAGATGCACGAGCAGCGGCCTGAACCGCTTGCCGCCCGCGCGTACGAGATGCTGCGCGGCCTCCGTGATGAACGGGACCCCGCTCTTGGTGGCCTCGAGGAGCCCCTCCTCGACGGCAGCCAACCCGGCCTGGACATCGGCTTCGAGGGCCTGGTCCCGCACGTTCAGCCCGAACGGCCCGACGACGGTCACGAGGGGTTCTCCTGTCTGCTGACGAACACAGGGTCGGTCACACGGCACTCACACGGTCGATGACACGGTTTGTCGATGTGTCGCTGCCATCACTCAAGTCAGCGTATCCGGTCGCGTTTCGATCACGGCGAGCGCCTGCCCGGTCGAGGTCGCCTCACCCGGCGAAGATCCGCTCCAGGACCGCCGCGACACCGTCCTCCTCGTTCGACGTGGTGACCTCGTCCGCCACCGCCTTCAGCTCCGCGTGGGCGTTCGCCATCGCCACGCCGTGGCCCGCCCAGCGGAACATCGGGATGTCGTTCGGCATGTCGCCGAAGGCGATCGTCGCCTCCGGGGCGATGCCCATCCGCTCGGCGGCGAGCACGAGGCCGGTGGCCTTCGTGACGCCGAGCGGCTGCAGTTCGACCGTCCCCGGGCCCGCCATCGTCACCGAGACCAGGCCGTCCGCCGCACTGCGGGCCGCCGCGGCCAGTGCGTCGTCGGAGAGGGAGGCATGGCGCATCAGGACCTTGGTGATCGGTTCGGTCCACAGCTCGGAACGGTCCGGCACCCGCACCGCCGGCAAAGCGGGGTGCTGCGTCTCGTAGCCCGGCTCCATGAGCATCAGGCCCTCGACACCGTCCTGGTTCACGGCCGCGAAGACCTCACCGACCTCGGCCTCGATCTTGCCGAGCGCCACATCGGCGAGAGCCCGGTCCATGGTCAGCGAACCGACCAGCTCGTTGCTGCCCGCGTCATAGACCTGTGCACCCTGACCGCAGACCGCGAGCCCCTCGTAGCCGAGCTCGAGGAGCAGATGGCGCACGTGCGGCACCGGCCGTCCGGTGACGACAATGTGCCGAGCGCCGGCCGCGGCGGCCCGCTTCAATGCGGCGCGCGAGCGCACCGAGACGGTGTCGCCACCGCGCAGCAACGTGCCGTCGAGGTCGGTGGCGATCAGGTCGTACGCGGGTGGTCCTGCCATGCGGTCCAGGATACGGATATATCGATAGACCTCGGACAAGCCGACATGGATCGACCATAATCGCCTGGCGTCACCGGAACCACACCCGTCACCCGGGCCGACGGCCCGGGACACCCTGCCCCTCCGCCGCCTCCCGCTTGTACCGTGTGGCCAACCGCACATGGAAAGCGAGGCAGCGTCCCATGCCCGAGCCCACCCCGCTCGACCTTCCCGAGGGCGACCCCTTCGGCCCGCACAACCTGCCGTACGGCGTCTTCTCCCTGCCCACCTCCACGGGTGAGCCGCTGCGCAGGGTCGGCGTACGGCTCGGCGACCGGGTGCTCGACGCCGGGGCTGCCGCGCACGCGCTCGGCTCCCCGTACGCGCCACTGCTCGCCCAGCCCACCCTGAACCCGCTGCTCGCGGCGGGCCGCCAGACCTGGCGCGATGTCCGCCGCGCGCTCACCGCCTGGGTGACCGTGCCCGCGCACCGTGATGTCGTGGCGCCGCTCCTGCACCCCCTCGACACCGTCGAGCTGCACCTGCCCTTCGAGGTCGCGGACTACGTCGACTTCTACGCGAGCGAGCACCACGCGACCAACCTCGGCCGGATGTTCCGCCCGAACGGCGATGCGCTGCTGCCCAACTGGAAGCATCTGCCGGTGGGTTACCACGGCCGGGCCGGCACCGTGGTGGTCTCCGGCACCGATGTGATCCGCCCGAGCGGCCAGCGCAAGGCGCCCGCGGACGAGGCGCCGAGCTTCGGTGCTTCGGCGAAGCTGGACATCGAGTCCGAGGTCGGCTTCGTGGTCGGTGCGCCCTCACCGATGGGTTCGCCCGTTCCGCTGTCCTCCTTCCGTGATCATGTCTTCGGTCTCTGCCTGCTCAACGACTGGTCGGCCCGCGACATCCAGCCCTGGGAGTACGTGCCGCTCGGCCCGCACGTGGCCAAGTCCTTCGCCACCTCCGTCTCCGCGTGGATCACCCCGCTCGAAGCGCTGGACTCGGCGCGGGTCGCCCTGCCCCCGCGTGATGTGCCGCTCCTTCCGTATCTTGACGACTCCGGCGAGGAGGAGCCCGGCGGCTACGACCTGCGCATCACCGTCAAGCTCAACGGAGAGGTCATCTCCGAGCCCCCGTACGCCGGCATGTACTGGTCGCCCGCGCAGATGCTCGCGCACATGACGGTCGGCGGCGCCTCGCTGCGCACCGGTGACCTGTACGCCTCGGGCACGGTCAGCGGGCCCGAGCCGCACCAGCGCGGCTCGCTGATCGAGCTGACCTGGAACGGCAGGACCCCGCTCGAACTCCCCTCCGGCAAGCGCACCTTCCTGGAGGACGGCGACGAGGTGACCCTCACAGCCTGGGCTCCCGGCCCGGACGGCGTACGGGTCGGCCTCGGCGAGGTGACGGGCAGGGTGGTCCCGGGCTGAGCCCGGCCGCGCTCCCCGGCCGCTCCCTGCGGCCACTCCCCCGCCCGGTCCGTGGTCACGGGCCGGGCGGGACGGTCACTCCCCCTCGGTCGTCTCCCCGGCCGTCACCCGGTCATCACCCCGTCGCCTCCTCGGCCGTCACCCCGGTCGCCTCCTCGGTCGTCTCCCCGGCCGCCGGTTCCGGAGCGTCCCCCGCGGTCAGCTCCCCGGCCCCGCCTGCGTTCCACTCGGCCAGCACCGCGAGGACCTTCTCCCCGTACGTCGCCAGCTTCTTCTCGCCCACGCCGCTGATCGCGGCCAGTTCGTCGATCGAGGACGGGGCGACGAGAGTGATCTCCCTGAGGGTCGCGTCGGGGAAGACCACATACGCCGGGACGCCCTGCTCCTTGGCCTGAGCCGCCCGCCAGGACCGCAGCGTCTCGAAGAGCGGCTGCAGCTCCTCGGGCAGATCCGCCGCCGCCTTTGCCCTGCGCTCCCCCTTGGCCGCCGCGCTCTTCGCCGCGGGAGCCCTCGCGGGCTCCTTGCGCAGCGGCACCTCACGCTGCCGGGCCAGCACCGAGCCGCTGTCCGGGGTGAGCACCAGGGTCCCGTACTCCCCCTCCACCGCGAGCAGCCGCTGCGCCAGCAACTGCCTGACGACGCCCCGCCATTCGGCCTCCGACAGCTCTTCGCCGATGCCGAACACCGACAGCTGATCGTGGTCGAACTGGATCACCTTCGCCGTCCTGCGGCCGAGCAGGATGTCGATGATCTGCCCCGTACCGAACTTCTGGCCGCGCTCGCGCTGCAGCCGCACGACGGTGGAGAGCACCTTCTGCGCGGCGACCGTGCCGTCCCAGCTCTGCGGCGGGGTGAGGCAGGTGTCGCAGTTGCCGCAGGCCGCGCTCTCCTGACGCTGTCCGAAGTACGCGAGGAGCTGGGACCTGCGGCACTGCACCGTCTCGCACAGCGCCAGCATCGCGTCGAGATGGGCGGCGGCCCGGCGCTGGAAGGCCTGATCGCCCTCGCCGCTCTGGATCAGCTTGCGCTGCTGCACCACGTCCTGCAGGCCGTAGGCCATCCAGGCCGTGGACGGCAGCCCGTCGCGGCCCGCGCGGCCCGTCTCCTGGTAGTAGCCCTCGACGGACTTGGGCAGGTCGAGGTGGGCCACGAAACGGACGTCCGGCTTGTCGATGCCCATGCCGAAGGCGATGGTGGCGACGACCACCAGGCCCTCCTCGCGCAGGAAGCGGGACTGGTGCAGCGCGCGGGTCCGAGCGTCCAGGCCCGCGTGATACGGCACGGCCGGGATGCCGTTGCGGCTCAGGAACTCCGCGGTCTTCTCCACGGAGTTGCGCGAGAGGCAGTAGACGATGCCCGCATCGCCCGGGTGCTCCTCCTTGAGGAAGCGCAGGAGCTGCTTCTTGGGGTCGTCCTTGCCGACGATGCGGTACTGGATGTTGGGCCGGTCGAAACTCGCCTCGAAGTGGCGGGCGCCGTCCATGCCGAGGTTCTTGGTGATCTCCTGGTGGGTGGCCCGGGTCGCCGTCGCCGTCAGAGCGATCCGCGGGACGTCGGGCCAGCGCTCGCCGAGGAGGGAGAGGGCGAGGTAGTCGGGGCGGAAGTCGTGACCCCACTGGGCCACGCAGTGGGCCTCGTCGATGGCGAAGAGGGAGATCTTGCCGCGGGTCAGGAGGTCCAGGGTGGAGTCGAGGCGCAGGCGCTCGGGGGCGAGATAGAGCAGGTCGAGCTCGCCCGCCACGAACTCGGCCTCCACCATGCGCTGCTCGTCGTAGTCCAGCGTGGAGTTGATGAAGCCGGCGCGGACGCCGAGGGTGCGCAGGGCGTCGACCTGGTCCTGCATCAGGGCGATGAGTGGGGAGATCACCACGCCGGTGCCGGGTCTGACGAGGGACGGGATCTGGTAGCAGAGGGATTTTCCGCCGCCGGTCGGCATCAGGACGACGGCGTCGCCGCCGGCGACGATGTGGTCGATGATCGCTTCCTGGTCGCCGCGGAAGCGGTCGTATCCGAAGACTCTGCGCAAGGTGCGCCGGGTGTCGCTCTCCGAGAGCGCGGGGTCGGCGGGGTCCGCCGGCCTCGTCTCGTCCATCACTGCGATACCGCCCATCATTCTGTCCCCCGTGTCCCATGGGCCGTCTTTCGACCTCTCCCTTCACGATAGAGGTCGCATCGGACACGTCCCGAGTTATCCACAGCCCTGTGGATAACTCGGGACGTGGGGGTGGCCGGCACGGGTGCAGGCGCGTTTGCGTGCGGCGGGGTGGCCCCCGGGGACCGCCCCGGTCGCGGGTGCCGCTGTGCCCACACGTGCCGCCCTGCGGCACGACTGCCCACAGCCAGGTGGAGGTGGGGGCGCCCAGCGCCCCCACCTCCCAGAAACCTCAGCGCACGAACACGCTCGCCTGGCCCGCCAAGTCCAGGAAGTACTGCGGGGCCACGCCCAGGACCACCGTGACCGCGACGCCGAAGGCGATGGCCGTCATCGTCAGGGGCGACGGGACCGCCACCGTCGGGCCCTCGGGCTTGGGTTCGCTGAAGAACATCAGGACGATCACGCGGATGTAGAAGAACGCCGCGATCGCCGAGGAGATGACGCCGACCACGACCAGCGCGCCCGCGCCACCCTCCGCCGCCGCCTTGAAGACCGCGAACTTGCCCGCGAAGCCGGACGTCAGCGGGATGCCCGCGAAGGCGAGCAGGAAGACCGCGAAGACGGCCGCCACGAGCGGTGAACGCCGCCCCAGGCCCGCCCACTTGGACAGGTGACTCGCCTCGCCACCCGCGTCCCGCACCAGCGTGACCACGGCGAACGCGCCGATCGTCACGAAGGAGTAGGCCAGGAGGTAGAAGAGAACGGAGGAGATGCCGTCCGGAGTCGTCGCGATGACACCCGCGAGGATGAAGCCCGCGTGCGCGATGGAGGAGTACGCGAGCAGCCGCTTGATGTCGGTCTGCGTGATCGCGACGATCGCGCCGAGCAGCATCGTGACGATCGCGACGCCCCACATGACCGGGCGCCAGTCCCAGCGCAGACCGGGGAGAACGACGTACAGCAGACGCAGCAGCGCGCCGAAGGCCGCGACCTTCGTGGCCGCCGCCATGAAGCCGGTGACCGGGGTGGGCGCGCCCTGGTAGACGTCCGGGGTCCACATGTGGAACGGGACGGCGCCGACCTTGAAGAGCAGGCCCATCAGGATCAGCGCGGAGCCGAGCAGCAGCAGCGCGTCGTTGCCCATGGTGCCGATGAGCGCGGGGTTCACGTTCTCCACCGCGCCGTCGACGACGTCCGCGATGCCGGCGTACGAGGCCGTCCCCGCGTATCCGTAGAGCAGCGCGATGCCGAAGAGCAGGAAGGCGGAGGAGAAGGCGCCGAGGAGGAAGTACTTGACCGCCGCTTCCTGGGACAGGAGCCGCTTGCGGCGGGCCAGGGCGCAGAGCAGGTAGAGCGGGAGGGAGAAGACCTCAAGGGCGATGAAGAGCGTCAGGAGGTCGTTCGCCGCGGGGAAGATCAGCATGCCGCCGATCGCGAACAGCACGAGCGGGAAGACCTCGGTCGTGGTGAACCCGGCCTTCACCGCGGCCTGCTCGCTCTCGCCGCCGGGCACGGACGCGGCCTGGGCCGCGAACGAGTCCACCTTGTTGCCGTGTGCCGCCGGGTCGAGCCGGCGCTCGGCGAAGGTGAAGACGGAGACCAGGCCGACCAGGAGAATCGTGCCCTGCAGGAACAGGGCGGGCCCGTCGACCGCGAGCGCGCCCATGGCCGCGATCCCCGACTCGGTGGTCGCATGGCCCTGTACCGCGAGGGCCACCACCGAGGCGAAGGCCGCGACGAGCGCGACCACGGAGAGGAAGAGCTGCGCGTGGTACCGCGAGCGGCGCGGTACGAACGCCTCGACGAGGATGCCGAGCACCGCCGCGCCGATCACGATCAGCGTGGGGGCGATCAGGCTGTACTCGATATGCGGGGCGTCGATGGGCGGCTTCTCCGCCGCGATTGTCCACAGGCTGTGGACGGCTGTTGCACTCACTTGGCCGCCTCCACCTCAGGCTCGGGGTCGGGGTTCTCGTCCCCGTACACATCGGACAGCGTGTGCTTGACCGCCGGGTCGACCAGTTCGGTCACCGGCTTCGGGTACACGCCGAGGACGACGAGGAGCACGATCAGCGGGCCTGCGACGAGCAGTTCACGCAGCCTGAGATCGGGCATCCTGACCGTTTCGTTCTTCACCGGACCCGTCATCGTCCGCTGGTAGAGGACCAGCGAGTACAGCGCGCCGAGCACGATGCCGAGGGTGGCGATGATGCCGATCACCGGATAGCGGGAGAACGTGCCGACCAGGACCAGGAATTCGCTGACGAACGGGGCGAGCCCGGGCAGCGAGAGGGTGGCGAGCGAGCCGATCAGGAAGGTGCCGGCAAGGACCGGCGCCACCTTCTGCACTCCGCCGTAGTCCGCGATGAGCCGCGAGCCGCGCCGGGAGATCAGGAACCCGGCGACCAGCATCAGCGCGGCGGTCGAGATGCCGTGGTTGACCATGTAGAGCGTCGCGCCGGACTGGCCTTGGGTGGTCATCGCGAAGATGCCCATGATGATGAACCCGAAGTGCGAGATCGACGCGTACGCCACCAGGCGCTTGATGTCCCGCTGGCCGACGGCGAGCAGCGCCCCGTAGACGATGGAGACCAGGGCCAGGGCCAGGATGACCGGGGTGGCCCATTCCGAGGCGTTGGGGAAGAGGCCCAGGCAGAAGCGGAGCATCGCGAAGGTGCCGACCTTGTCGACGACCGCCGTGATGAGCACCGCGACCGGGGCCGTGGCCTCGCCCATCGCGTTCGGCAGCCAGGTGTGCAGCGGCCACAGCGGGGCCTTCACCGCGAAGGCGAAGAAGAAGCCGAGGAAGAGCAGCCGCTCGGTGTTGGTGGCCATCTCCAGTTCGCCGGAGGCCCGCATCGAGGCGATCTCGCTCAGCGAGAAGGTGCCGGCGACGACGTAGAGGCCGATCACCGCGGCCAGCATGATCAGGCCGCCGACCAGGTTGTAGAGCAGGAACTTCACGGCGGCGTAGGAGCGCTGGGCCGCCGCGTTCTGGTCCGAGCCCGAGTGGGCGCGGTCGCCGAAGCCGCCGATGAGGAAGTACATCGGGATGAGCATGGCTTCGAACAGGATGTAGAAGAGGAAGACGTCGGTGGCCTCGAAGGAGAGGATCACCATCGCTTCCACCATCAGGATCAGCGCGAAGAAACCCTGGGTGGGCCTCCAGCGGCTGCTGCCTGTCTCCTGCGGGTCGGCATCATGCCAGCCCGCCATGATGATGAACGGGATGAGCAGCGCGGTCAGCCCGATGAGGGCCACCCCGATGCCGTCCACGCCCAGTTCGTAACGGACGCCGAAGTCCGCGATCCAGGCATGCGATTCGGTGAGCTGGTAGCGCTCGGCGCCGGCTGCGGTGTCGAACCGGAGCGCGACGACGGCCGCCAGGGCCAGCGTGGCAAGCGAGAAGAACAGCGCGAGCCATTTGGCCGCGGTGCGCCTGGCGGCGGGTACGGCGGCGGTGGCGATCGCACCGACCGCAGGCACCGCGGCCGTGGCTGTCAGAAGAAAGGACATGGATCAGACCGCCCTCATCAGCAGGGTCGCGGCAACCAGGACCGCCGTACCGCCCAACATCGAGACCGCGTAACTGCGGGCGAAGCCGTTCTGCAGTCGGCGCAGCCGGCCGGAGAGCCCGCCGAACGAGGCGGCCGTGCCGTTGACTACGCCGTCCACCAGGCTGTGGTCGACGTACACCAGGGAGCGCGTGAGGTGCTCGCCGCCGCGGACCAGGACCACGTGGTTGAAGTCGTCCTGGAGGAGGTCGCGGCGGGCGGCCCGGGTGAGCAGCGAGCCGCGCGGGGCGGCCACCGGCACCGGCCGCCTGCCGTACATGAACCAGGCGACGGCGACACCGATCAGGAGCACCACGATGGTGGAGGCCGTGATCGCCGGGATGCTCAGCACCGGGTGCGGGTGCTCGAACTTCGTGACCGGTTCGAGCCACTTCACGAAGGACTCGTTCAGCGAGAAGAGACCGCCGGCGAAGACCGAGCCGAAGGCGAGCACGATCATCGGGATCGTCATCGACCTGGGCGACTCGTGCGGGTGCGGCTCTCGGCCCTCCGCGTCGGGCTGCCAGCGCTTCTCGCCGAAGAAGGTCATCAGCATCACGCGGGTCATGTAGAACGCGGTGATGCCCGCGCCCAGGAGCGCGACGCCGCCGAAGATCCAGCCGCGGATCCCGTCGTCGTACGCGAACGCCGCTTCGATGATCTTGTCCTTGGACCAGAAGCCGGACAGGCCCGGGAAGCCGATGATGGCGAGGTAGCCGAGGCCGAACGTGATGAACGTGACCGGCATGTACTTGCGCAGGCCTCCGTACTTGCGCATGTCGACCTCGTCGTTCATGCCGTGCATGACGGATCCGGCGCCGAGGAAGAGTCCGGCCTTGAAGAAGCCGTGCGTCACCAGGTGCATGATCGCGAAGGCGTAGCCGATCGGACCGAGACCGGCGGCCAGGATCATGTAGCCGATCTGCGACATCGTGGAGCCCGCGAGGGCCTTCTTGATGTCGTCCTTGGCGCAACCGACGATCGCACCGAAGAGCAGCGTGACCGCCCCGACGATGACCACGGCGAGTTGGGCGTTCGGCGCGCCCTCGAAGATGGCCCCGGAGCGGGTGATCAGGTACACGCCCGCGGTCACCATGGTCGCGGCGTGGATGAGGGCCGAGACCGGGGTCGGGCCCTCCATCGCGTCCCCGAGCCAGGACTGCAGCGGCACCTGGGCCGACTTGCCGCAGGCGGCGAGCAGCAACATCAGGCCGATCGCGGTCAGCTTGCCCTCGCTGGTCTCACCGGTGGCCGTGAGCACATCGCCGAAGGCGAAGGTCCCGAACGTGGTGAACATCAGCATGATCGCGATGGACAGGCCCACGTCGCCGACGCGGTTGACCAGGAAGGCCTTCTTGGCCGCGGTGGCCGCGCTCGGCTTGTGCTGCCAGAAGCCGATGAGCAGGTACGACGCCAGACCGACGCCCTCCCAGCCCACGTAGAGCAGCAGGTAGTTGTCGGCGAGGACCAGGATCAGCATCGCCGCGAGGAACAGGTTCAGATAGCCGAAGAAGCGGCGCCTGCGCTCGTCGTGCGCCATGTACCCCATCGAATAGACGTGGATCAGTGAGCCCACGCCGGTGATCAGGAGTACGAACGTCATCGACAGCTGGTCGAGCTGGAAGGCAACATCGGCCTGGAAGCCGCCGACGGGGATCCAGCTGAACAGGTGCTGGTGCAGGCTGCGGTCCTCGGCGCCCCGCCCGAGCAGGTCGGTGAACAGCGCCACCGCCACACCGAACGAGGCGAACGCGAGGGCCGTGCCGATCACATGACCGGTCTTGTCGAGCCGGCGCCCGCCGCACAGCAGGACCACCGCTCCGAGCAGAGGCGCCGCGATGAGCAGCGCAATCAGATTCTCCACGATTCTCCCGGCCCCTTTAGAGCTTCATCAGGCTGGCGTCGTCGACCGAGGCCGAGTGGCGGGCACGGAACAGGGACACGATGATCGCGAGACCGACCACGACCTCGGCGGCGGCGACGACCATCGTGAAGAAGGCGATGACCTGGCCGTCGAGGTTGCCGTGCATCCGCGAGAACGTCACGAGCGTCAGGTTGCAGGCGTTGAGCATCAGCTCGATGCACATGAACACGACGATCGCGTTCCGCCGGATCAGCACGCCGGTGGCGCCGATCGCGAACAACAGGGCGGCGAGGTAGAGGTAGTTGACCGGATTCACTTCGCAGCCTCCTCTTCACGGTCGGAGTTCCGGTCGGAGTTCCGGTCGGAGTTCCGGTGGGAGATACGGTCGGCGTCCTCGCCCACGTCCGTGCCGGTGCTCCGGCCGCCGGCCTCCGGTTCGAGCTCCCGGCCGAGCCGCTCGGCGGAACGCTGCTCCAGGGCCGCCAGGTCGTTCAGCGCCTCGGCGGATACGTCCCGGATCTGGCCGCGCTCCCGCAGCGTCGGGTTGACGGTCAGTTCGGAGGGGGTGCCGTCGGGGAGCAGACCGGCGATGTCCACGGCGTTGTGCCGGGCGTAGACGCCGGGTGCGGGCAGCGGGGGCAGGTGCTTGCCCTCGCGAACGCGCTGTTCGGCCAGCTCGCGCTGGGTCTTGGCGCGTTCGGTGCGCTCGCGGTGGGTGAGCACCATCGCGCCGACCGCGGCCGTGATGAGCAGGGCGCCGGTGACCTCGAAGGCGAAGACGTACTTGGAGAAGAGCAGGTTCGCCAGTCCCCAGACGTTGCCGTTGGCATTGGCCGCCGCGAGGCCGTTGAACTCCTGCAGCGCGGCGTTCCCGATGCCCGCGGTGAGCAGCACCGCGAAGCCGAGGCCGCACAGGGCAGCCAGCCAGCGCTGGCCCTTGATGGTCTCCTTCAGGGAGTCCGCCGCGGTGACACCGACGAGCATGACCACGAAGAGGAACAGCATCATGATCGCGCCGGTGTAGACGACGATCTGCACGATGCCCAGGAAGTACGCGCCGTTGGCGAGGTAGAACACCGCCAGGATGACCATCGTGCCGGCCAGGCACAGCGCGCTGTGCACGGACTTCTTCATCAGGATGGTGCACAGCGCGCCGATCACGGCGACGGTGGCGAGCACCCAGAACTGGACGGCCTCACCGGTGGAGGTGGCGTAGGCGGCGAGTGTGCTCATCGGCCGATCACCTTCTCGGAGGCCGGCTCGGACTCGCCGAAGGTCGAATCGCCCTCCTGCACCTCGCCCTTGGAGAGGGCGACCTGGCGCTCGGTCCCGGGCGCCGCCTCGGTGACGAGCCCCCGGTAGTAGTCACCCTCGTCCATCCCCGGGTAGATGGCGTGCGGGCTGTCGACCATGCCCTCTTCGAGCCCGGCGAGCAGCTGCTCCTTCGTGTAGATGAGGTTGGCGCGGCTGGAGTCGGCGAGCTCGAACTCGTTGGTCATGGTCAGCGCGCGGGTGGGGCAGGCCTCGATGCACAGCCCGCAGAGAATGCAGCGGGCGTAGTTGATCTGGTAGACCCGCCCGTAGCGCTCACCGGGCGAGTAGCGCTCCTCCTCGGTGTTGTCCGCGCCTTCCACGTAGATCGCATCGGCAGGACAGGCCCAGGCGCACAACTCGCAGCCGACGCACTTCTCGAGCCCGTCGGGGTGCCGGTTGAGCTGATGCCGGCCGTGGAAGCGCGGCGCCGTGGTCTTCGGCTGCTCCGGGTACTGCTCGGTCAGCCGCTTCTTGAACATGGCGGTGAACGTGACCGCGAACCCGGCCACGGGGTTGTGGAACCCCTGCGCCGTGTCCTTGCCCTCACCCGAAACGACAGGCCGCGCGGGCAGCCCGCCGGACCCGGCGGGCTCCGCCGGCTCGATCGGCTCAGCTTTTTCCTCAGACACCGTCCGCCTCCTTTCCGTCACTGGGAGTATCCGTCCCGCCACTGACAACGAGCTCCCGCTCCTGCCGCGAGCGCCGCCGCGGCACCGGGGGAAGCGTCTGGCCGGGCTTCGGCGGTACGGGGAATCCGCCGGCCATCGGGTCGAAGACGGCGGGTTCCGGCTGCTGTTCGGCGGGCTCCGCCGCCTTCCGGTCGCGGTACATGTCCGCCACGAACGACAGGAGCAGCAGCGCGACCACACCGCCCGCCACGTACATCACGATCTCGGTGAACTCGAAGCCCTCCTTGCGGAGCGTGGACACGGTCGCGACGAGCATCAGCCAGGCCACGGAGACCGGGATGAGCACCTTCCAGCCGAGCTTCATCAGCTGGTCGTAGCGCACGCGGGGCAGCGTGCCGCGCAGCCAGATGAAGAAGAAGACGAGCACCTGGGTCTTGAGGACGAACCAGAGCATCGGCCACCAGCCGTGGTTCGCGCCCTCCCAGAAGCCGCTGACCGGGTACGGGGCCCGCCAGCCGCCGAGGAACAGCGTCACCGCGATCATCGACACGGTCACCATGTGCACGTACTCGGCGAGCATGAAGAGCGCGAACTTGATGGAGCTGTACTCGGTGTTGAAGCCGCCGACCAGGTCGCCCTCGGACTCCGGCATGTCGAAGGGGGCGCGGCTGGACTCGCCGACCATCGTCACCATGTAGATCAGGAAGGAGACCGGCAGCAGCACCATGTACCAGCGGTCCTGCTGCGATTCCACGATCGTCGAGGTCGACATCGAGCCCGAGTACAGGAACACGGAGGCGAAGGCCGCGCCCATGGCGATCTCGTACGAGATCATCTGGGCCACCGAGCGCAGACCGCCGAGCAGCGGGTACGTCGAGCCCGAGGACCAGCCGCCGAGGACGAAGCCGTACACGCCGACGGAGCCGATCGCCAGGATGTACAGCATCGCGACCGGCAGGTCGGTGAGCTGCATCGTGGTGCGCGTCCCGAAGATCGAGACCTCGTTGCCGGCGGGCCCGAAGGGGATCACCGCGACCGCCATGAAGGCGGGGATGGCGGCGAGGATCGGCGCCAGGACGTACACGGCCTTGTCGGCGCGCTTGACGATGACGTCTTCCTTGAGCATGAGCTTCACGCCGTCCGCGAGGGACTGAAGCAAGCCCCAGGGGCCGTGCCGGTTGGGGCCGATGCGCCGCTGCATCCAGGCGACGACCTTGCGCTCCCACACAATGCAGAGCAGCACGGTCAGCATCAGGAACGCGAAGCAGAAGACGGCCTTGATCGCGATCAGCCACCAGGGGTCCGTGCCGAAGAGCGACAGGTCCTCTTCCACTTCCGCGGCAAGACTCAGTACGGGGCTCATGCCTCCACCTCCGCGACATCCTCGGGACCCGAAGCGCCCGAAGCGCCCGGCGCACCCGAAGCGCCCGACGCGTCCCCGGCGCCCGACGCACCCGGAGCACCGGTTGCGCCCGCGGCGCCCGTGGCCGGGCCGATCCTGACCAGCTCACCCGGGTGCGCCCCGGTGTCGGAGGCGATACCGCCGCCGACCGAGTTCAGCGGGAGCCAGACCACCCGGTCGGGCATCTCGGTGACCTGCAGCGGAAGTTGCACGGATCCGGCGGGCCCGGCGACGGCGAGCGTGTCGCCGTCCTTGACTCCGGCCTCGGCGGCCGTGGCCGCGGAGAGCCGGGCGACGGCCGCGTGCCGGGTGCCCGCGAGTGCCGTGTCGCCCTCCTGGAGCCTGCCCCGGTCGAGCAGCAGCCGGTGCCCCGCGAGCACCGCCTCGCCTGAGCCGGGACGGGGCAACTGCCCTGCGGACTCCAGGGGTTCGGTGGCGCGCGGCCCGTCCCAGGGGCCGAGGCGGGCCAGCTCGCGGTGGATGGACGCGTTGTCCGGCAGCGCGAGGTGCACGTCCATGGCGTCCGCGAGCATGTGCAGGACGCGGGCGTCGGTGGGCGAGAGGGTGCGGGTCATCATGTCCGGCTTCAGGGCGGCCTGGAAGGGCCGGGCCCGGCCCTCCCAGTTGAGGAAGGTCCCGGACTTCTCGGCGACCGCCGCGACCGGGAGGACGACGTCGGCGACCTCGGTGACCTCGCCCGGCCGCAGCTCGAGCGAGACCACGAACGCCGCCTTCAGCGCCTCGCGGGCCCGCGCCGGATCCGGCAGATCCGCCGGTTCGACGCCCGAGACGACCAGTGCACCGAGCTCCCCGGTGGCCGCGGCCTCGACCATCTGGCCGGTGTCGCGCCCGTAGCGGTGCGGGAGTTCGGCGAGTCCCCAGGCGACGGCTACCTCCTCGCGGGCCCGCGGGTCGGTCGCCGGTCGTCCGGACGGCAGGAGCGAGGGCAGCGCCCCGGCCTCGATGGCGCCGCGCTCCCCCGCCCTGCGCGGGATCCAGAGCAGCTGCGCGCCGGTCGCGGTGGCCGCCCGTACGGCCGCGGTCAGCGCGCCCGCGACGGAGGCGAGCCGCTCGCCGACGATGATCACAGAGCCTTCGCCGCGCAGCGCCTCGGCGGCCTTCGAGCCCGCCTCGTCGAGCCCGACGCCGGAGGCGAGCGCGTCGAGCCACTCGGTCTCGGTGCCGGGGGCGGCGGGAAGCAGGGTGCCGCCCGCCTTCTCCAGGCCGCGGGTCGCGTAGGGCGCAAGGCCGAAGGTGCGCTGGCCGGACTTGCGCCAGGCCTTGCGCAGCTTCAGGAAGACGCCGGGCGCCTCCTCCTCGGCCTCGATCCCGACGAGCAGGACCGCGGGCGCCTGCTCCAGCTTCTTGTACGTGACCCCCGAACCGTCGAGGTCGCGGCCCCGTCCGGCCACCTGGGCGGCCAGGAAGTCGGCCTCCTCGGCGGAGTGGACGCGGGCGCGGAAGTCGACGTCGTTGGTGCCGAGGGCCACGCGCGCGAACTTGCTGTACGCGTAGGCGTCCTCGGCGGTCAGGCGGCCGCCGGCCAGGACGCCGGCGCGACCGCGGGCGGCGAGCAGTCCCTGAGCGGCCGTTTCGAGCGCTTCGGGCCACGAAGCGGGCTCAAGGACGCCTTCGGCGGACCGTACGAGCGGAGTCGTCAGCCGGTCACGCTGCTGCGCGTACCGGAAGCCGAACCTCCCCTTGTCGCACATCCACTCCTCGTTGACCTCGGGGTCGTTCTCGGCGAGGCGCCGCATCACCTTGCCGCGCCGGTGGTCGGTGCGGGTGGCGCAGCCGCCCGCACAGTGCTCGCACACCGACGGCGAGGAGACCAGGTCGAAGGGGCGGGAGCGGAAGCGGTACGCGGCCGAGGTCAGCGCGCCCACCGGGCAGATCTGGATGGTGTTCCCGGAGAAGTACGACTCGAAGGGGTCGCCCTCACCGGTGCCGACCTGCTGCAGCGCACCGCGCTCGATCAGTTCGATCATCGGATCGCCCGCGACCTGGTTCGAGAACCGGGTGCAGCGCGCGCAGAGCACACAGCGCTCACGGTCGAGCAGCACCTGCGTGGAGATCGGAACGGGCTTCTCGTACGTGCGCTTCTGCCCCTCGAAGCGCGAGTCGGACTGGCCGTGCGACATGGCCTGGTTCTGCAGCGGGCACTCGCCGCCCTTGTCGCAGACCGGGCAGTCGAGCGGGTGGTTGATGAGCAGCAGCTCCATCACACCCTTCTGCGCCTTCTCCGCGACCGGCGAGGTCAGATGGGTCTTGACGACCATGCCGTCGGTGCAGGTGATGGTGCAGGAGGCCATCGGCTTGCGCTGGCCCTCGACCTCGACGATGCACTGGCGGCAGGCGCCCGCGGGGTCGAGCAGCGGGTGGTCGCAGAAGCGCGGGATCTCGATGCCGAGCTGCTCGGCGGCGCGGATCACCAAGGTGCCCTTGGGGACGGTCAGTTCCACGCCGTCGATGGTCAGCGAGACCAGGTCTTCCGGCGGTACCGCCGCCTCCCCGCCCCCGGAGGGAGCGCTAGTTGTGACCGTCATGCGTTCACCTCCGTGTGGTTGTCCGCCCAGAGCGTCGACCTGGCGGGGTCGAAGGGGCAGCCCTTGCCGGTGATGTGCTGCTCGTACTCCTCGCGGAAGTACTTGAGCGAGGAGAAGATCGGCGAGGCGGCGCCGTCGCCGAGGGCGCAGAAGGACTTGCCGTTGATGTTGTCGGCGATGTCGTTCAGCTTGTCGAGATCGGACATCGTTCCCTTGCCGGCCTCGATGTCGCGGAGCAACTGGACCAGCCAGTAGGTGCCTTCGCGGCAGGGCGTGCACTTGCCGCAGGACTCATGGGCGTAGAACTCGGTCCAGCGGGTGACGGCCCGGACCACACAGGTGGTCTCGTCGAAGCACTGCAGCGCCTTGGTGCCGAGCATCGAGCCCGCGGCGCCCACGCCCTCGTAGTCCAGCGGGACGTCGAGGTGCTCATCCGTGAACATGGGAGTGGAGGAGCCGCCCGGGGTCCAGAACTTGAGGCGGTGGCCCGGCCGCATCCCGCCGCTCATGTCGAGCAGCTGCCGGAGTGTGATCCCCAGCGGCGCCTCGTACTGGCCGGGGCCCGCGACATGGCCGCTGAGCGAGTAGAGCGTGAAGCCCGGGGACTTCTCGCTGCCCATCGAACGGAACCAGTCCTTGCCCTTGTTGAGGATCGCGGGAACCGACGCGATCGATTCCACGTTGTTCACCACAGTCGGGCAGGCGTAGAGACCTGCCACAGCAGGAAAGGGGGGAC
Source organism: Streptomyces lothianensis (assembly GCF_047779955.1). NCBI lineage: Bacteria > Bacillati > Actinomycetota > Actinomycetes > Kitasatosporales > Streptomycetaceae > Streptomyces > Streptomyces lothianensis. The sequence continues at coordinate 34,288 of NZ_JBLMKT010000046.1, forward strand.
GGAGCCGCGGTTGACCACGGCGGCCTTCGAGCGAGTCGAGCAGTGCGGTCTCCTCACCGCAGATGTACGCACCCGCGCCCGCGTGCACGGTGAGGTCCAGGTCGAGGCCACTGCCCAGGATGTTCTCGCCGAGGTAGCCGGCCTCGTAGGCCTCACGCACGGCCTCGTGCAACCGCCGCAGCACCGGGACGACTTCACCGCGCAGATAGATGAAGGCATGCGAGGACCTGATGGCATAACAGGCGATGACAATGCCCTCGATGAGGCTGTGCGGGTTCGCGAACAGGAGCGGGATGTCCTTGCACGTCCCCGGCTCCGATTCGTCGGCGTTGACAACCAGATAGTGCGGCTTTCCGTCACCCTGCGGGATGAACTGCCACTTCATGCCGGTGGGGAAGCCCGCGCCGCCGCGTCCGCGAAGACCTGAGTCCTTGACGTACGCGATGAGGTCGTCGGGCGTCATCGCGAGCGCCTTGCGCAGGCCCTCGTAGCCCTCGTGGCGCCGGTAGGTCTCCAGGGTCCAGGGCTTGTCCTCGTCCCAGAACGCGGAGAGCACGGGAGCGAGCAGCTTCTCCGGGCTCGTCTCGTTGATTTCGGCCGCCATCGTCATCACTCCCCCTCCTCGGTGTCCGTGCGTTCGGAGCGCGCCTCGTCACGGGGGTGCGGCACCGGGGTCTCGCCCTTGGCGAACCTCAGGCCCACGAGCGAGGCGGGCCCGGCGCCGCCGGACTCGTCCACCGCGCCCTCGCGCTCATCGGGGAAGCCGGCCAGGATCCGCGCGGTCTCCCTGAAGGTGCACAGGCGCGCGCCGCGCGTGGGCTGCACCTCGCGCCCCGCGCGCAGGTCGTCGACGAGCTGCCGCGCGCTGGTGGGGGTCTGGTTGTCGAAGAACTCCCAGTTCACCATCACGACGGGCGCGAAATCGCAGGCCGCGTTGCACTCGATGTGCTCGAGGGTGACCTTGCCGTCCTCGGTGGTCTCGTTGTTGCCGACACCGAGATGCGCCTTGAGGTCCTCGAAGATGGCGTCGCCGCCCATCACCGCGCACAGTGTGTTGGTGCAGACGCCGACCTGGTAGTCGCCGGAGGGCTTGCGGCGGTACATCGTGTAGAAGGTCGCCACCGCCGTGACCTCGGCCGTCGTCAGCCCGAGCACGTCGGCGCAGAACTGCATGCCGGTCCGGGTGACATGGCCCTCCTCGGACTGCACGAGATGCAGCAGCGGCAGCAGCGCCGAGCGCGAGTCCGGATAGCGGGCGATCACCTCCTTGGCATCCGCTTCGAGCCGGGCACGGACATCGGCCGGGTAGTCGGGGGCCGGCAGCTGGGGCATGCCCAGGCTGACGCCCTCGGAGGAACCCTGTGACATGGTCACCGGTCGACGCCTCCCATCACGGGGTCGATGGATGCGACGGCGACGATGACGTCGGCGACCTGGCCGCCCTCGCACATCGCCGCCATGGCCTGCAGATTGGTGAAGGACGGGTCGCGGAAGTGGACCCGGTAGGGGCGGGTGCCGCCGTCGGAGACGACATGGACACCGAGTTCGCCCTTGGGTGACTCGACGGCCGCGTAGGTCTGTCCGGGCGGGACCCGGAAGCCCTCGGTCACCAGCTTGAAGTGGTGGATCAGGGCCTCCATGGAGGTGCCCATGATCTTCTTGATGTGGTCGAGCGAGTTGCCGAGCCCGTCCGGGCCGAGCGCGAGCTGCGCGGGCCAGGCGATCTTCTTGTCGCCGACCATGACCGGCCCGGGTTCCAGGCGGTCCAGACACTGCTCGACGATCCGCAGCGACTGCCGCATCTCTTCGAGCCGGATCAGGAAGCGCCCGTAGGAGTCGCAGGTCTCGGCGGTCGGTACCTCGAAGTCGTAGGTCTCGTAACCGCAGTACGGGTCGGTCTTGCGCAGATCGTGTGGGAGCCCCGCCGAGCGCAGGATCGGTCCGGTGGCGCCGAGCGCCATGCAGCCCGCGAGGTCGAGGTAGCCGACGTCCTGCATGCGGGCCTTGAAGATCGGGTTCCCGGTGGCGAGCTTGTCGTACTCGGGAAGGTTCTTCTTCATGGTCTTCACGAACTCGCGCATCCGGTCCATCGCGCCCGGCGGCAGGTCCTGGGCGAGGCCGCCCGGGCGGATGTACGCGTGGTTCATGCGCAGGCCGGTGATCAGCTCGTACAGGTCGAGGATCAGTTCGCGGTCCCGGAACCCGTAGATCATGATCGTGGTCGCGCCGAGCTCCATGCCGCCGGTGGCGATGGCGACGAGGTGCGAGGAGAGCCGGTTCAGCTCCATGAGCAGGACGCGGATGATGTTCGCGCGGTCCGGGATCTCGTCCTCGATGCCGAGAAGTTTCTCGACGCCCAGGCAGTACGCCGTCTCGTTGTAGAACGACGTCAGATAGTCCATGCGCGTGACGAAGGTGGTGCCCTGCGTCCAGGTCCGGTATTCGAGGTTCTTCTCGATGCCGGTGTGGAGATAGCCGATGCCGCAGCGGGCCTCGGTGACGGTCTCGCCGTCGATCTCCAGGATCAGGCGGAGCACACCGTGCGTGGACGGGTGCTGCGGGCCCATGTTGACGATGATCCGCTCATCGTCCGACTTCGCCGCGCTCTGGGCGATCTCGTCCCAGTCGCCGCCGGTGACCGTGTAGACGGTGCCCTCGGTGGTCTCGCGCGCGGAGGCCTGGGAGGTTTCGTGGGAAGTGGACATCAGCTGTACGACCTCCGCTGGTCCGGAGCCGGGATCTGGGCGCCCTTGTACTCGACCGCGACGCCGCCGAGCGGGTAGTCCTTGCGCTGCGGGAAGCCCTGCCAGTCGTCCGGCATCATGATCCGCGTCAGCGCCGGGTGACCGTCGAAGACCAGCCCGAAGAAGTCGTAGGTCTCGCGCTCGTGCCAGTCGTTGGTCGGATAGATGCCGACCAGGGACGGGACGTGCGGATCACCGTCGGGGGCGCTGACCTCCAGCCGGATGAGCCGGCCGTGGGTGAGCGAGCGCAGGTGGTAGACGGCGTGCAGCTCGCGGCCCTTGTCGTTCGGGTAGTGGACACCCGAGACGCCGGTGCACAGCTCGAAGCGCAGCGCCGGATCGTCGCGCAGGGTGCGGGCGACCTGGACGAGGTGCTCGCGTGCGATGTGGAAGGTCAGCTCGTCGCGGTCGACGACCGTCTTCTCGATCGCGTTCTCCGGCAGCAGGTCCTGCTCCTCCAGAGCGCCTTCGAGTTCGTCGGCGACCTCGTCGAAGTACCCGCCGTACGGCCGTGTGGACGGGCCCGGCAGGCGTACGGAGCGGACGAGGCCGCCGTAGCCGGAGGTGTCGCCGCCGTTGTTGGCGCCGAACATGCCGCGCTGGACGCGGATCTCCTCGCCGTGTTCGCCGCGCTGACCGGGGAGGTTGGAGGCGCCGAGGTCCTTCTCGGGGTTCACGCCGTCGGAGCCGTTGGTCCCGTCGTTCGCTGAGGAGTTGTCACTCACCGGAGCAGCCCCTTCATCTCGATCGTGGGGAGTGCCTTGAGTGCTGCTTCCTCCGCCTCGCGGGCGGCCTCCTCGGCGTTGACGCCGAGCTTCGAGGTCTGGATCTTCTCGTGCAGCTTGAGGATCGCGTCCAACAGCATCTCGGGCCGCGGCGGGCAGCCGGGCAGATAGATGTCGACGGGCACGACGTGGTCGACGCCCTGGACGATCGCGTAGTTGTTGAACATGCCGCCGGAGGAGGCGCACACCCCCATGGAGATGACCCACTTGGGGTTCGGCATCTGGTCGTAGACCTGCCTGAGGACCGGCGCCATCTTCTGGCTGACCCGGCCCGCGACGATCATCAGATCCGCCTGCCGCGGGGAACCGCGGAACACCTCCATGCCGAAGCGGGCGAGGTCATAGCGCCCCGCTCCGGTCGTCATCATCTCGATGGCGCAGCAGGCGAGGCCGAAGGTCGCGGGGAAGACGGATGCCTTGCGCACCCAGCCCGCTGCCTGTTCGACCGTCGTGAGCAGAAATCCGCTCGGCAGCTTCTCTTCGAGTCCCATTGGTAGACCCCTCAGCCCCTCAGTCCCATTCCAGGCCGCCGCGCCGCCATACGTACGCGTAGGCGACGAAGACGGTGAGCACGAAGAGCAACATCTCCACGAGCCCGAAAACACCCAGGGCGTCGAAGCTGACGGCCCAGGGATAGAGGAAGACGATCTCGATATCGAAAATGATGAAGAGCATCGCCGTCAGGTAGTACTTGATCGGGAAACGCCCGCCGCCGGCCGGAGTCGGCGTCGGCTCGATACCGCACTCATAGGCTGCGAGTTTGGCGCGGTTGTACCGCTTTGGACCGATAAGCGTGGCCATCACCACGGAGAAGATCGCAAAGCCGGCCGCTAGGGCTCCCAGTACGAGGATGGGCGCATAGGCGTTCACCGCTCCTCGCTCCTCTCAGTCGACAGTGACTGCTTCGGCGGACGGACCTGCGTACGGGGTTCTCTCCCGTCACCTGTCCCGGCATCGGGCGCGTGGCCCACCTCACCAAGATCGCGCTTATGTGAGGCAGTTCACAAGCCCAACTGCCCCGCATCCTATGCCCGCCGGTCTGTGATCTGCGACACGGGGTACGACAACGCCTTTGTGATCTCCACCACCTGACGAACGATCATGAAGTCGGATGAGCGGTGATCTTCATACGCGAAGCTCCGAGGCGGTCACCAATGGTGATCAATTGGCTCGTCGACGCTGGTCAAGAGACTGCTTGCACTATCAAGCGTTGGCGGTGGCAAGCAAATTGGCGGCTCGGGCAACCACCTGATAAGGGGAGCCTTGCCTGACGCGGGCGACCCCACCGCGACCCACCGCGACCCACCGCGACCCCACCGCGATCCCGCCCGACGACCGCCGCACCCTCGCCCGACGACTGCCACACATCCACCCGGCGGCCGAACCTGTGCACACGTTCACGATCGATCGGCGGTGGAGGCGCACCGACCCGGCGCCCGGACAGTGACATCCGGACGGCGAACGGCCGCCGCGGGTTGCCGCGGTAACCATTCCGTGACCTCCACCACACGCGCGGACCCGCCGAACAGCCGGGCTTGGCCAACAACATCCAACGGTGGTAAGCGCGGGGCAAACCGGACGTAATCCCGGAAACCCGTGATCACAGCCCCAATCAAGGCTGTCCCTTTTGCCCGTTACGGCGTCAATAAGGCCCGACACGCCCGGCGTTCGACACGCTTCGGTCACAACTGTGGCGCAGGACACGTTTCTTGAAGGGAACCCGGGCGCCCTGATACCCGTTGTTCTCATGTCCCACTCCGCTCACATACCCAGCCACCGGAAGCCCCGCCCGCAGCGCACCACCAAGCTGCGCGCCGGAGTTGCCGGTGGCGTCCTCAGCACCCTCGCGGTGGCAGGCTCCTCCGGCTCGGCCCACGCCGCCGAACCGGTGACCGAGACCATCGAGATGCCCACGCTCTCCGCCGACCTGGAGAGCGCAGTGGCCGCCACGGCCGACGCCACCCAGCAGGCGGCCGACGCGTACCAGCTCCAGGCGGACAAGGACGCGGCTGCCGAGCAGGCCGCGAAGGACGCCAAGAAGGCCAAGGCAAAGGCCGAGGCGAAGGCCGAGGCCGAGGCGGAGGCCAAGAAGAAGGCCGCCGAGCGTGCCGCGCAGGAGCGCGCCGCCCGCACCGCCGAGCGCGCCACGCTCAGCACCGCCTCCACCACCTCGACCGCCCCCGCGCCCGCCTCGGGTTCGGTCTCGGCCGTCATCTCCTTCCTCAAGGCCCAGCTCGGCGACGCCTACGTCATGGGCGCCACCGGCCCCAACGCGTGGGACTGCTCCTCCCTCGTCCAGGCCGCCTTCCGCCAGGCCGGTGTGGACCTGCCCCGCGTCTCCCAGGACCAGTCGATGGTCGGCACCGAGGTCGGCACGTCCAACCTCCAGGTCGGCGACATCCTCTACTGGGGCGGCAAGGGCTCGGCGTACCACACGGGCGTCTACATCGGGAACGGCCAGTACCTGGACGCGGCCAACCCCTCGAAGGGCGTCGTCATTCAGGACCTCTCGGGCTACCCGGCCTCGGGTGCGGTGCGCGTGCTCTGACGCACACGGCCGACCACAGAGCCAAGGGCCGCTGCTTCCTCTCGGGGGATGCAGCGGCCCTTATGTGTGCCCGGGGGACCGGGGACCGGGGTTACGCCGTGGCGTTCCGGAGAACCGGGGCTTATGCCTTCGGGGCCACCTTCGAGAGGCCGTTGATGATGCGGTCCATGGCGTCGCCGCCCGAGGGGTCGGTGAGGTTGGCGAGCATCTTCAGGGTGAAGCGCATCAGCATCGGGTGGGTCAGACCGCGCTGGGTGGCGATCTTCATGACCTTCGGATTGCCGATCAGCTTCACGAAGGCGCGGCCCAGGGTGTAGTAACCGCCGTAGGTCTCCTTGAGGACCTTCGGGTAGTGGTGCAGGGCCAGTTCGCGCTGGGCGGGGGTGGCCCGGGCGTGGGCCTGGGTGATGACGTCGGCGGCGATCTGGCCGGATTCCATCGCGTAGGCGATGCCCTCGCCGTTGAACGGGTTGACGAGGCCGCCCGCGTCGCCGACGAGGAGCAGGCCCTTGGAGTAGTGCGGCTGGCGGTTGAAGGCCATGGGGAGGGCCGCGCCGCGGATCGGGCCCGTCATGTTCTCCGGCGTGTAGCCCCAGTCCTCCGGCATCGAGGCGCACCAGGCCTTGAGGACCTCGCGCCAGTCGAGTTCGCGGAAGGCCTTGGAGGAGTTGAGGATGCCCAGGCCCACGTTGGAGGTGCCGTCGCCCATGCCGAAGATCCAGCCGTAGCCGGGAAGCAGCCGGTCCTCGGAGCCGCGGCGGTCCCAGAGTTCCAGCCAGGACTCCAGGTAGTCGTCGTCATGGCGCGGCGAGGTGAAGTACGTGCGGACGGCCACGCCCATGGGACGGTCCTCGCGGCGGTGCAGGCCCATGGCCAGCGAGATACGCGAGGAGTTGCCGTCGGCGGCGACCACGAGCGGGGCGTGGAAGGTGACTTCCCGCTTGTCCTCGCCCAGCTTCGCGTGCACGCCCGTGACATGCCCCGTGCGGTCGTCGAGAATCGGCGCGCCGACGTTGCAGCGCTCGTACAGCCGTGCTCCCGCCTTCTGCGCCTGGCGGGCCAGTTGCTCGTCGAAGTCGTCGCGCTTGCGGACGAGTCCGTAGTCCGGGTACGAGGCGAGGTCCGGCCAGTCGAGCTGGAGCCGTACGCCGCCGCCGATGATGCGCAGGCCCTTGTTACGCAGCCAGCCGGCCTCCTCGGAGATGTCGATGCCCATCGACACCAGCTGCTTGGTGGCGCGCGGTGTCAGGCCGTCGCCGCACACCTTCTCGCGCGGGAACGCCGTCTTCTCCAGGAGCAGGACGTCGAGTCCGGCCTTCGCGAGGTAGTACGCGGTCGTGGATCCGGCCGGTCCGGCTCCGACGACGATCACGTCCGCGGAGTGCTCCGAGTCGATCGTGGGCGGCTGGTTCTTCGGGGCGAGCGGCTCGGTCACGGCGGGTTCTCCCCTGGAGTCACGGAATCTGCGTGCCGAAAGCACTGGACAAGGGCAGTCTATGGGGGCGACTTGATCACGAACCGAAGGGCTGCCCGGATGACGCCGGATACACCTCGCTCTTACGCCCCTCTGCCCGCCGACCGCCTGCGTGTCCCGACCGAGGAGGACGCGTACGCCTGGCACCGGGTGTTCGACGACCCCGAGGTGATGGAGTTCCACGGCGGCAGGTCCGCCGAGCTCTCGGTTTACGAGGAGCTGACGGCCCGGCAGCGGCGGCACGACGCCGAGCTCGGGTTCTGTCTGTGGACGATTCTGGACGAGGAGGGGCACGTCGTCGGCTTCACCGGGGCGCAGCCCTGGCCGCACCGGGACTGGGGGCCGTACGGGGCGATAGAGATTGGCTGGCGGCTCGGGCGGGGCGCCTGGGGGAAGGGGCTCGCGACGGCCGCCGCGCTGACCACGCTGGAACGGCTGCGGGCCGCCGGGGTGGCGGATGTGGTCGCGATGGTCGATGCCCGCAACCAGCGGTCGATCGCGGTGACCGAGCGGCTGGGAATGGAGCTCGCGGAGGTGTTCACGACACCGGTGGGCGGCAAGCGCGGGCACCGGTACCGGCTGACGCTCTGAGCACACCGCCCGGCACCGCCGTGAGGTCCGGTCCCGTGCACGGGGTAGTTCCGTGCACGGGGTCGTTCCGTGCACGGGGGTCGGTCCCGTGCACGGGGGTCGGTCCCGTGCACGGGGTCCGGTTCCGTGCACGAGGTCCGGTTCGTGCCTGGGCTCAGTCGATGACCCTCCAGGTGGCGAGGGCCTTGTCGAAGAAGTCCTGGCCGCTCAGCTCCCAGCCGTCCTCGTAGTCCGTGTAGTAGATGGCGTACTCCGTGCCGTCCTCGGCGACATAGCCCTGGTCGATGGCGTGCACGGTGCGCCCGGTCTGCTCCTCCGTGTACGTGTACTCCCAGATCGCGCCCGGCTGCCCGCGGAAGGTGTTCTCCTCCAGGCGGATCCGCCGGTAGTCGGTCTTCTGCCGCGAGCGCTCCTCGATCTTCCGGAAGTTCTCGTACGAGGAGACCTCGGCGTCCGGCACGACGCCGACCAGGAAGTGCGCGAACCCGGTCGAACCGGCGTACGTGACCTGCCCGTTCTCCTCGCCCGCCCGGCTCCACAGTTTCGGGATGGCGAAGGAGAAGCCTGCCGGGTCGGTGACGATACGGATGTCGGCCTGCGTCGCCGGGCTCTCGGAGTCCTCAGCGGTGGGGGCGGTGGAACGCTCCGGACCCGGGGGCTCGCTGCCGCTCGCACCCGGGCTCTCGTGCTCACTCCGACCCGGGCTCGCGGAGGCGGTGGGCTTGGCATCGCCGTCGCCGCCCGGCTCCCTCCCCTCGTCCTGCAACAGCAGGAACCCGGCCGCCGCACCGCCGCCGAGCGCCAGGGCCGCGGTGAGGGTGACGATCCAGAGGGTGACGCGGGAGCGCTCGGCGGGCGGAGCCGCCGGGCCGGAGGCCAGCGTCTCCGGCTGCCCCACCGTCCCGAGGTCGTACACGGGCTCGGGCGGCGCGGTGGGGGCCTGCGGCCGTTCCCCGGTCGGGGACGGATCCGCCGGCAAGGGCGCCGGGGCCGTGTCGGCCCCGGGTCCCTGCTGCGGCGCGTACGGGCCCGGGGGCGGTGTCGGAGCGTACGGACCCGGGGCCGGTGTCGGAGCGTACGGACCCGTTGCCGTTGTCGGTGCGGACAGCCCCGGCGCCGCTGTCGATGCGTAGGGTGCGGGCGGCATCGTGTTCGTGCCCAGCATCCGCTGCACGTACGGCCCGAGGAACGTCGCCGCCGACAGCCACAGCAGACCGAACAGCAGCATCTCCGGGATGTCCAGCGCGGCCTCGGCCGCGCCCGCGCCGCCGAGGCCGACGATCCCCCCGCTTCTGCCGTCGACGCCCAGGGCGGACAGCGCGCACACGAGCAGCAGCAGGCCGAAGAACAGACCGGCCGCCAGGGCCTGCTCGCCACGGTTCGGATGGCGGCGGGCCGCCGTCACGGCGACGGTGAGGGCGCAGACCGCGCCGAGCCCGAGGCCGACCGCCATGACCCAGTCACCGGTCAGATCGGCGAGCTCGGACAGGTCGAGCTTCTCGGTCTCCGTACGACTGCCGAATCCCGAGCTGCCGCGCGCGGTGAGCTCCAGCGCGCCGCCCCAGCCGAGGCCGAGCGCCGCGGCGCCGATGTTCGGCAGGAAGGCGACGAGGACGAGCAGGCCCTCCTTGCCCATGTCATCGAGGGAGGCGAGCCAGGCATACCCGGTGGCGGCGGCGAGCGCGAGCACAACGGCCAGGGCACGCAGGGCGGTTGCCGTGACCCGTACGAGACGTTGCGCGCCCGGGCGCGCCGCGAGCCACTGCGCGAGATCGTCCCGGTGCAGGACCGCGCCCGCGGTGGCGAGCGTGAGGGCCAGTGTGCCGAGCACGGCGAGGAAGGGGAGCGAGGAGAACTCGACGCCCTCGATGGTGGGCTGGGCGATCAGAGCGAGCACCAGGACCGCGGCACTCGCGAGCAGCGCGATCCGTACGGCCGCTTCGAGACCGGCGGTACGGGAGGGGGCGGGCGCGAGGGCCTGGCGGGTGCGCAGCAGCCGGGCGCCGATGAGCACGGCCACGATCCACAGGACGGTGAGGGTCAGCGGGGCGACGGAGAGCGAGAAGATCTCGGACCGGGCGCCGCCGCGCCCGAAGGCACCGCCGTCCCCGAACCCGCCGTCGCCCGACCCGAAGAGATCGTCACCACCGCCGTACCGGCTGCCCGGACCGCTCACCTCGAAGCCGCCGCCGAGGCCCTGCAGCAGCAGCGCCAGGACGATACGGAAGCGGTCGGTGCCCGAGACGACGTCGTCCTCGTCCAGCCCGTACGACGGGATGGAGAGCGCGACCGAGGCGATCAGCAGCATCCCGACCGGCCACAGCACGGCCTGCACGGACGCGGCCCAGCCGGTGCGGAACACACGGCCGAGGAAGGCACCGAGCGGGGAGGGCGCGCCGGGGGCGGTTGCCGTGGGAACGGGTATGTACACGGGTGGCGGCGGGGCGGCCGGGACGCCGGGAGCGGTGGCCGGGACGCCGGGAGCGGCGGTCGGGGCGCCGGGAGCGGTGGCCGGAGGCGGCGGGCTTCCCTGCGCGGAGGCGTTCGGCGGCTGGGGCGGGGCGGACGAAGCCGACGGCAAGGTGCCGGGATCCGCGGCCGGAGGCGGGGGACCGGGATCCGCGGCCGGAGGCGGGGGACCGGGATCCGCGGCCGGAGGCGGCATTTCCCCCCTCGCCCGCCCGCACTTCATGCAGAAGCGGGCCTCCTCCAGGAAGGGGGTGCCGCAGTCAGGGCAAGGCCGTTCAGGCCTGTCAGGGGACAAAGCGGGCTCCAGGACCTCGGGGGACGACAGACGGGAGCGGTGTTCCGCATCCGTACGGACTCAGCTCGGCCCCGCCACGGTTCCCGCCGACGATTCCCGTCAACTCCCGTCAACTCCCGTACGACCAGGGCCCGCACGAGGCTATATCCCGTCGGCGCTCAGAAGACGGACAGCCCCGTCAGCGTCGTGAACCGGTCGAGCGCCGCGACACCCGCCACCGAGTTCCCGCGCTCGTCGAGCCCCGGGCTCCACACGCACACCGTGCATCTCCCGGGCACGACCGCCACGATCCCGCCGCCGACGCCGCTCTTGCCAGGCAGCCCGACCCGGTACGCGAAGTCCCCGGCCGCGTCGTACGTCCCGCAGGTCATCATCACCGCGTTGACCTGCTTGGCCTCGCTGCGGCTGAGCAGCCGTGAGCCGTCCGCCCGCAGGCCGTGCCGGGCCAGGAAGCCGGTGGCGCGGGCGAGATCGGCGCAGTTCATCTCGATCGAGCACTGCCGGAAGTAGTGGTCGAGGAGGGTCGGCACGGGCTGGCGGATATGGCCGTACGAGGCCATGAAATGCGCGAGCGCGGCATTGCGGTCGCCGTGCGCGGCCTCGGACGCGGCAACCTCCGGGTCGAAGTCGAGGGCCGGATTGCCGCTCTCGGCGCGCAGGAAGTCGAGCAGGTCGGCGCTCGCGTCACCGGTCAGGCTCTGCAGCCGGTCGGTGACGACGAGGGCGCCCGCGTTGATGAACGGATTGCGCGGCAGACCGTGCTCGTACTCCAGTTGCACCAGGGAGTTGAAGGGGTTGCCGGAGGGCTCGCGCCCCACGTGCTCCCAGAGCGTGGTCCCCTCGTGCGCGAGGACGAGGGCGAGCGCGAAGACCTTGGTGACCGACTGGACGGAGAACGAGGTGTGCCACTCCCCCACCCCGCACACCCCGCCGTCGAGATCCGCGACCGCCATGCCGAAACGGTCAGGATCGACGCCGGCGAGCGCCGGGATGTAGTCGGCGGAGCGGCCGAGACCGGTGAGCGCACCGGCCGCGATCTCCTCGAGCACCGGCAGATAGTCCTCGGCCTTCGGCGCCTGGTCCTCGTACGGCATGGGGCAGCTCTCCGCGCTTTCTTCCGCTTCTTCCGCTTCTTCCGGCTCTTCCGGCTCTTCCGGCTCTTCCGCCGTCGGCTCAGGCGGGCTTGAAGCCGCGGTGCAGCGCGACGATGCCGCCCGAGAGATTGCGCCAGGCGACCTCGGACCAGCCCGCCTTCTGCAGCTTCGCCGCGAGTGCGGGCTGGTCGGGCCAGTCGCGGATGGACTCGGCGAGATAGACGTACGCGTCGGGGTTGGACGAGACCGCGCGGGCGACCGGCGGCAGCGCGCGCATCAGGTACTCGGTGTAGACGGTGCGGAACGGGGCCCACGTCGGGTGGCTGAACTCGCAGATGACGACGCGGCCGCCGGGCTTCGTCACCCGGTACAGCTCGCGCAGCGCCTGGTCCGTCTCCTGCACGTTGCGCAGGCCGAAGGAGATCGTCACGGCGTCGAAGCTGTCGTCGCGGAACGGGAGTTTCGTCGCATCGCCCGCGGTGAACGGCAGATGCGGGTGGTTGCGCTTGCCCACCCGGAGCATGCCGAGGGAGAAGTCGCAGGGGACGACGTACGCGCCGGTCTGTGCGAAGGGGAGGCTCGACGTGGCGGTGCCGGCGGCGAGGTCGAGGACCTTCTGCGCCGGTCTCGCGTCCACCGCCCGCGCCACGGCCTTGCGCCACACCCGGTCCTGACCGAGGGAGAGCACGTCGTTGGTGAGGTCGTACTTCTCCGCGACGTCGTCGAACATCGAGGCGACTTCGTGCGGCTGCTTGTCCAGGGATGCGCGGGTCACCCGCCCATTGTGGCCCAGTTGCGCGGAGCACCGACGGGCGGGTGGGCCACCCGGGGGCCGGGTCACCGCCCCCGGTACACCAGCCGTCCGCCGATCACCGTGGCCACGCACGTGGACGCGCCGAGGCGGACCAGCTCCTCGCGGGCCGGGACGTCGAAGACGGCGAAGCGGGCCGGGCCGCCCACCGCCAGCGGCGGGAGGAGGACCAGCGGCCGGGGCGAGAGCGAGACCGGGCCGGGGAGTTGGGCGGGGCGGGCCGCGAAGACGAGGCCCGCACCCCGGACCGCGTCCAGCGCGGGCTTGGACTTCAGCTCGCCGCCGATCGCCACCGTCCCGTGCGCGAGCAGCCGCTGCACGCCCCGTCGGGCGCTCGGCCCGAGGCGGGAGGGCTCGGCGCTGAAGATCTCGCGGGCGCGGGCGCCGCCGATCGGCGCCGTGCCGAAACTGTCCGCCTCACGCGGATCCGGGTGGTACGTCGATTCGAGGATCTCCGGACCGTACGGGTTGAGCAGTCCGGGCGTGAGCAGTCCGGGCCAGCGCCGCACCCGGGCCGAGGGGTGCGCGGCGGACAGTTCCTCGTACGGCCCGAGGGCTTCGACGATCTCGCCGGAGACGAGGACCGCGTCCCCGCCGGACGTGGCGTGCAGTGTCAGCAAGGCGGCCCGCTCAGTTGGCGGGGAGCAGCTTGAGCTCCGGGTGCGCGGTGCCGCCCTCGATCGCCGTCGAGGAGATGTGCGAGGCGACGCGCGCGTCGACCGGGTCGTCCGCCGGGTCGTCGTGCACGGCGAGGTGCTCGTACGTCGTGGAGCGCTGCGCCGGGACACGGTCCGCGGTACGGATCATCTCGATGATCTCCTGCAGGTTCGAGCGGTGCTTGGCGCCCGCCGAGGAGACCACGTTCTCCTCCAGCATCACCGAGCCGAGGTCGTCCGCCCCGTAGTGCAGCGTGAGCTGGCCGACCTCCTTGCCGGTGGTCAGCCAGGAGCCCTGGATGTGTGCCACGTTGTCCAGGAAGACGCGGGCGATCGCGATCATCCGCAGATACTCGAAGAGGGTCGCCTGTGTCTGCCCGCGCAGCTTGTTGTTCTGCGGCTGGTACGTGTACGGGATGAAGGCGCGGAAGCCGCCCGTACGGTCCTGGACGTCGCGGATCATCCGCAGGTGCTCGATACGCTCGGCATTGGTCTCGCCCGTGCCCATGAGCATCGTGGAGGTGGACTCCACGCCCAGGTTGTGCGCGATCTCCATGATCTCCAGCCAGCGCTCTCCGGACTCCTTGAGCGGCGCGATCGCCTTGCGGGGCCGCTCGGGCAGCAGCTCGGCGCCCGCGCCCGCGAAGGAGTCGAGACCGGCGGCGTGGATCCGGCGGATCGCCTCCTCGACGGAGACGTCGGAGATCCGGGCCATGTGCTCGACCTCGGAGGCGCCGAGGGAGTGGATGACAAGCTCCGGGTACGCCTTCTTGATCGCCGAGAAGTGCTCCTCGTAGTACTCCACGCCGTAGTCCGGGTGGTGGCCGCCCTGGAACATGATCTGCGTGCCGCCGAGCTCGACCGTCTCCGCGCAGCGGCGCAGGATGTCGTCGAGATCGCGGGTCCAGCCCTTCGCGGTGTCCTTCGGCGGGGCGTAGAAGGCGCAGAACTTGCAGGCCGTCACGCAGACGTTGGTGTAGTTGATGTTCCGCTCGATGATGTACGTGGCGATGTGCTCCGTACCGGCGTAGCGGCGGCGGCGCACTGCGTCCGCGGCGCTGCCGAGCGCGTGCAGCGGGGCGTGACGGTAGAGGTCGAGGGCCTCTTCCGGGGTGATCCGCCCACCGTCTGCGGCGCGGTCGAGAATCGACTGGAGTGCGGCCTTCTCGGTCACCGGGCAGTCCCTTTCGGACGGGTTGGACGGACCGATCCAGCGTACGCCAGGGGTCCGACACGACCTGGACCTACCCGGTCTTCGGCGCCCGGACAGGTCCCGTCTTCGACGGCCGGGTCCACCCGGCTTCGACGGTCACGCCTACCCGGTCTTCGACAGCCGGGCCTCGGGATCGCCGCCGTCCGGGTTCTTCGACTTGTACAGCAGGTCGTCGTCGACCGGGGTCAGCCGCACCACGTGGTCGTTCTGGGTGCAGCGGGAGTCCCCCTTGTTCTTCGCCCGACCCTTCGCGACCAGTTCCTCGTCCGTGACGGAGGTCAGAATCAGGATGTCGGTGCAGGTGCTCGCGCCCAGCTCGTCGGTCATGCTCGCGCTGCCGAGCTGCTCGCCCACGGCCGCCTGCCGCACCGTCACCTCCACGGTGCCCGCCGGGACCAGGCCGTCGAGGATCTCGGCCTTGCCCCGCCAGGTTCCGAGGTAGCGCTCAGGGATCTTGTCCAGGGTCTCGGGCCCGCCCGTGGCCTCGGGTTCCGTCTGGGCATCGGAGGGCTCCGCGGACGGCGAAGGCCCCGCCGACTCCGAGGGCGTCGGCGGTTTCGCGCCCTGCGCCCCCTTGCCGCCGTCGCCGGGCAGCAGGTCGAAAACGAACACCGCGCCGAGGCTCACCGCGGCGAAGGCACTCGCCACGGCGAGGGCGAGCGTGCAACTGACTCGGCGACCGCGGGCGTTGCCGGTCCGGGTGGAGTCCGCGGTGACGGAGAAGGAGAGCTTGCCGGGTGGCGCGGGCGGGCCCGGGGGTGGGGTCGGGGACGGCATCGGCTCCGAGGCCGGGGGCGGAGTCGGTTCCGAGGGTGAGGTCGGGGGCGGGGTCCCGGCCGGCTCCGAAGCCGGAGCCGGAGGCGGAGGCGGAGGCGAGGACGGCATGGAGCCCGGCGCCGAGGTAGGAGCCGGGGCGTACGAGGGGTCCGGCGGCCCGAACACCCCCGCCCCCATCGACGGCCGGCTGAACCCCACGGGCCCGGAATCCGGCGGCGCGCTCTCCGGTTCCAGGTCGAGCAGCCTCACCGCGGTCCTGCTGACCTGCTCCACCAGCGGACCGGGCAGCCACCCGGCCGCCACCAGCTCCGCCGCCCCGCCGGGCGCAAGGCGCCGCGCCACCTCCTGGGGGGCCGGGCGGGCCGAGGGTTCCTTGGCGAGGCAGTCGAGGATCACCTCGCGCAGGTCACCGCCGGGCAGCGGCACTTCAGGATCGGTGTGCACGACCTGGTAGAGCAGGGCCGCCGAGGAGTCGCCGGTGAACGGCGCGGCGCCGGTGGCCGCGTACGCGAGGACCGCGCCGAGCGAGAAGACGTCCGAGGCGCCCGTGACGCCCTTGCCGAGGATCTGTTCGGGGGCCATGTAGCCGGGCGAGCCGATGGAGACGCCGGTGGAGGTGAGCGAGGCGGTGCCGTCCGTGGCGCGGGCGATCCCGAAGTCGATCAGGCGCGGGCCGTCCAGGGCGAGGAGTACGTTGGAGGGTTTGACGTCCCGGTGGACGAGGCCGAGCGCGTGCACGGCCGCGAGCGCCTCGCCGAGTCCGGCGCCCAGGACCCGTACCGAATGATCGGGCAGCGAGCGCAGCGCGCCGCGCTCGCCGACCGCGTCGGCCAGCGAGGGCCCGGCGACATAGCCGGTGGCCACCCAGGGCACGGAGGCCTCGGCGTCCGCGTCGAGCACCGGCGCGGTCCAGGCGCCGCCGACGCGGCGGGCGGCCGCGACCTCGCGGCGGAAGCGTTCGCGGAACTGCTCGTCGAGGGCGAAGTGCGGATGGACGACCTTCACGGCGACGGTCCGCCCGCCGACGCTGCGACCGAGGTAGACCCGGCCCATCCCGCCCGCGCCGAGCCGGCCGAGCAGCCGGTACGGGCCGATGGCGGCGGGTTCACCCGCTTCGAGCGGCTGCATGGTGTCGGCCTCCCCCGGGTGTCACCAGCCTGCGTGCGCTACCCAGCAGAGTAGGCCCGAACCTGGCACCGGCCCCCTGGGGTCCGCGTTCCCGGTCTTCGGGGGAGGGCGGACGGGACGGGGAGGGAGGGCGGACGGGACGCCACCGAGGGCGGACGGGCGCGAGCCGTGGCGGACGGGCGGCCCTACGCCGTCAGCAGATCCACCCGCACATCGGCCGCGAACCCCGTCGTCGGCCCGACCCTGCGGGCGAACTCCGTGACGCCCGCAAGCTGCTCCGCGCCGAAGCGGAAGTCGAGCGTCGTGAAGTAGCGCTCGAGGACGCCGGCGTCGAAGGACTCCCAGCGCGCGGCCTGCTCGGCGACCTTGGCGACCTCCTCCAGGGAGACATCGCGCGAGGCCAGGAACGCCTCGTGCACCTTCGCCACCACCTCGGGTTCACGCTCCAGGTAGTCGCGCCGGACCGCCCAGACCGCGAAGACGAACGGCAGGCCGGTCCACTCCTTCCACATCGCGCCCAGGTCGTGCACCTGCAGACCGAGCCGCGGCGCATCGTGCAGGTTCGCGCGCAGGGCGGCGTCCCCGATCAGTACGGCCGCCTCCGCCTCCTGCATCATCAGGCCGAGGTCGGGCGGGCACGTGTAGTAGTCGGGCCGCACCCCGACCTGCTCGGCAAGCAGCAGCTGCGCCAGGCGTACGGAGGTGCGCGAGGTGGATCCGAGGGCGACGCGCGCCCCGTCGAGCCGGTCGAGCGGCGTCTGCGAGACGATCACGCAGGACATCACCGGGCCGTCGCAGCCCACCGCGATATCGGGCAGAGCGACGAGCTGGTCGGCGTGCTTCAGGAATTCCACGAGGGTGACCGGACCGATGTCCAGATCGCCGCGGACGAGCTGTTCGCTGAGTTTCTCCGGGGTGTCCTTGGAGAGCTCGAGGTCGAGCAGACTGCCCGTCCTGGCAAGTCCCCAATACAGGGGCAGACAGTTCAGGAACTGGATATGACCGACGCGCGGCCGGCTGCGACGGAAACCCACGGGAGAAATGTCCACATCGCGAGACTAGCTCCGCCCCGGCGCGCGGCGGAGGCCGGGGGGTTCCACTCGCCCCGTCACGGCTCGCCCGTTTCCTACCGAAATGTCACTCTTCGTCAACGCCCGGATCGACCCTGTCAAACGTTCGAGTGACGTGATCTTGCCCTCTATCCCTGGCCGCGGACTGCGTGCTAGGCTCGCCGCAAGTTGCAGTTTGGTTTCCCTTGCAGTACAGAGCCTGCGGAGCATGTGACCGCGGGCTCTCGTCGTTTTAGGACTTTCGCAGTAGTGGTGACACTCGCCGCAGGTTCTGGAGCAGGGCGACCCTATGGCCCATAGGAGGGCTTTATGGCTACCGGAACCGTCAAGTGGTTCAACGCTGAAAAGGGCTTTGGCTTCATCGCCCAGGAAGGCGGCGGCCCGGATGTCTTCGTCCACTACTCCGCGATCAACGCGTCCGGCTTCCGCTCCCTCGAGGAGAACCAGGCCGTGAACTTCGACGTCACGCAGGGCCCGAAGGGCCCGCAGGCGGAGAACGTCACCCCGCTCTGATCTGATCTGATCGAGGCGACACTCGCTTGATCCGCCCGGGCCGTTCCTGACCCAGGCAAGAGTGCACCACCCAAGGAGCCCCCTCCCCGTCACGTACGGGTATGCGGGGCTCCTGCCTTTTCCGCATACCGCAGACGCCTGCGTAGGGTGACCCTCACGTGCAGGAGTCGTGGGGGAAGGCGGACGGGGTGCAGGGCGCGGGGAACGGCGAGGCGAAGAAGGGCGGCCGGCGCGGCAAGCGGATGCCGCGGGCCGAGCGGGAGCGGCAGATGATGGAGGCCGCCGTCACCACCTTCGGACGCCGCGGATACCGGGCCGCCTCGATGGACGAGATCGCGGAGCTCGCGGGGGTGTCGAAGCCGCTCGTCTACCTGTATCTGAACTCCAAGGAAGACCTGTTCACGGCGTGCATCCGGCGGGAGGCCGCCGCGCTCGTCGAGGCCGTACGCAGCGGGATCACGCCTGGTGAACCCGCCGACGGGCAGCTGTGGGCCGGGCTGCTCGCGTTCTTCACGCATACCGCCGAGTACCCGGACGGCTGGGCGGTGCTGCACAGCCAGGCCCGCACCCACGGGGAGCCGTTCGCGCGGGAAGTGGCGGTGATGCGCGAGGAGATCGTCGCGTTCGTGACCCTGCTCATCGCCGAGGCGGCCCGTGCGGCACACAGCAATCCGGCGCTGCCCGAAGGCGAGGTCGCCGGGCTGGCCGAAGCGCTGGTCGGCGCGGCCGAATCACTGGCCGTATGGGCCAATGCGACGCCCCACGTCACGGCACGCGAAGCCGCGACCACCCTGATGAACTTCGCCTGGGCAGGGCTCGCGAACCTGCTGGACGGGCAGCCCTGGACGCCGCCCAGGTGAGCCCGGCGGCCCGCCGCCGTCCCGGATGCCGCCCCTCCCGAGCCCACCTATGGTGGCCGAAGGGGCAGACCGGCGAAGGGCTGCCATGCACATACGCGCGATCGCCTCACTGGCCGCTCTGGCACTGCTCGCGGCCGGAGCCGCGGCCGTCGCGCCCGCGGACGGCGCCGAAACCGCCGGGCCGCCCGGACGTGACAACCACGACGAGCAGCCGGACCTGCGGGGCTTCTACGAGCAGCGGATCAAATGGGGCACGTGCACGGGCCTCGCCCACGCACCCGAGGACCTGCAGTGCGGCACGGTCGAGGTGCCGCTCGACTACGCCGAGCCCGGCAAGGACAGCCTGAAGCTGAAAATGGCTCGTTTCCGCTCCTCCGCGAAGGACCCGCGCGGCTCGGTGGTGCTGAACTTCGGCGGGCCGGGCGGCCCCGGAGTGCCCGCCCTGGCAGGCGGCGAGAAGATCTTCAGCGAACTGACCAACGCCTACGACGTGGTGAGCTTCGACCCCCGCGGCGTCGGCCTCAGCTCCCCCGTGACCTGCGGCGACGGCTCGGACATGCCCCAGCTGCAGCCCGGACAGGACGGCGACGACACGGTGCTCGCCCTGGAGATGCTCAAGGCCCAGTACAAGGTGTGCCGCAAGCACTCCGGACCGGTGCTCGCGCACATGGGGACGGTGGACGTCTCCCGCGATCTCGACATCATCCGCGCGGCGCTCGGCGAGAAGAAGCTCGACTACCTCGGCTTCTCCTACGGGACACGACTCGGCGCCGTCTACGCCGCGCAGTTCCCGGACCATGTCGGCCGCTTCGTCCTCGACGGCGTGGACACACTGACCGAATCGCTCACCGAACAGGCGCTGGCCGGGGCGGAAGGGCAGCAGACCGCCCTGGACAACTTCGTCACCTGGTGCTCGCGGAACACCGGCTGCGCGCTCGGCCCCAACTCCCGCGAGGCCAAGGAGAACATCGTCAAGCTGGTCGAGCAGCTGAACGAGTTCCCCGCTCAGACGCCTTTCGGCCAGTTCACGGGCGCCGACCTCGTCGTCTCGATGAGCCGCGCGCTCTACAACCGCGACATGTGGCCGTACCTCTCACAGGGCCTGCTCTCCCTGGTCCTCGACGGCGACCCGCGCTCACTGCTCCGCCTCTCCGGCGCACTGCTGCTGCCGTCACCCGAGGCCGTCAGCCGCCAGGTCGGTCCGTACGAGGAGGATGTGCCGTTCGACAACCCGAATGCCTCCCTCATCGCCGTGAACTGCGCCGACGACCCGGACCGGTTCACCGCCGCAGACCTGGGGAACGAGGAGCTGCTCAACAAGCTGGAGGCCGACTTCGAGGCCGCCTCACCGGTGTTCGGCCCCACCCGGCTCTACGAGGTGATGCTCTGCGCCGGCCGCCCCAAGGGCACCGACTTCATCCGCAAGATCAAGGACGTCGACACCCCGGACATGCTGCTCGTCGGCACCCGCGGCGACCCGGCCACCCCCTACCGCTGGACGATCGAGACCGCCCGCCGCCTCGGCGACCCGGCCGTGGTCCTCGACAACCGAGGCGAGGGACACACGGGCTACGCCTCGTCGAAGTGCGTACGCGACAAGGCCAACGACTTCCTGCTGTACGGATCGCTCCCGAGCCGAGGGTCCTCCTGCGGACCGGAAGGGGACTGACCGGAATCGGAGGGTCGTCGCGTCAAGCACCAGCGCGGACGCACATCCCCGCAGGAACCCGCGGCAAACAGCGCGGTGCCCGCACCCCTGTGGAGGGGTGCGGGCACCGATGCGTGTACGCCTCGTCCGGTCAGGCCGGGACCGGGACCGGCTGGGCGTTGTCCAGCTCCTCGTCCTGGGACGGCTCGTCGATCGGGGAGGCCGAGGCCCTGGCGTACTTCGTCTTGTCGAGGATGCCCTCACGGGCCGCGACGATCACCGGCACCACCGACTGACCTGCGACGTTCGTGGCGGTGCGCATCATGTCCAGGATCGGGTCGATCGCCAGGAGCAGGCCCACGCCCTCCATCGGGAGGCCCAGGGTGGAGAGGGTCAGGGTGAGCATGACCGTCGCGCCGGTCAGACCCGCGGTGGCCGCGGAGCCGATGACCGAGACGAAGACGATCAGCAGGTACTCCTTGATGCCGAGCTGCACGTCGAAGATGTGCGCGACGAAGATCGCGGCGATCGACGGGTAGATCGCGGCGCAGCCGTCCATCTTGGTCGTGGCGCCGAACGGGACGGCGAAGGAGGTGTACTCCTTCGGGACGCCGAGGCGCTCGGTGACCTTCTGGGTGAGGGGCATGGTGCCGACCGAGGAGCGGGAGACGAAGGCCAGCTGGATGGCGGGCCAGGCACCCTTGAAGAACTGCAGCGGGTTGACCTTGGCGACGGTCGCGAGCAGCAGCGGGTAGACGCCGAAGAGGACCAGGGCGCAACCGATGTAGATGTCCGCGGTGAAGGTCGCGTACTTGCTGATCAGGTCCCAGCCGTAGGTGGCGATGGCGCGACCGATGAGGCCGGCGGTGCCGATCGGGGAGAGCAGGATGACCCACCACAGGGCCTTCTGCAGCAGCGCGAGGATGGACTCGCTGAGTTCGAGGACCGGCTTGGCCTTCTCGCCGATCTTCAGGATGGCGATACCGGCGACGGCGGCCATGAAGACGATCTGCAGCACGTTCAGCTCGGTGAACGGCGTGATGACGTCGGTCGGGATGATGCCGGTCAGGAAGTCGAGCCAGGAGCCGGCGTGCTCGGGCTTCGCGCCGTCCTCGGGGGTGAGGCCGGTGCCGGAGCCCGGGTTGGTGAGCAGGCCGATGACGAGGCCGATGGTCACCGCGATCAGCGAGGTGATCATGAACCAGAGCAGGGTGCGCGAGGCCAGGCGGGCCGCGTTGTTGACCTTGCGGAGGTTGGTGATGGACACCAGGATCGCGAAGAAGACCAGCGGGGCGACGGCCAGCTTCAGGAGCTGGACGAAGATCGAGCCGACCTGGTCGAGGGTGGTGACCAGCCAGTCGACCTCGCCGTTGCGGGCGATGGCGCCGAGGCCGACACCGACCACGAGACCGATGAGGATCTGCGCCCAGAAGGGCAGCGGTATGCGGAAGCCGGGCTTCCGCGAGGAGTCCTTGACAGTCGAGGACACGGGGGCACTCCAGGTGAGGTGCGCGGGGGGATGGGGACGTACGTGTTGCGTGGAATCTCGTGCGGGGTGCGGGCGAGGTTCCGGCGGACTTCACAACGGAGCGACTGCCGTGAGGGACTCGACGGCGCCGCTGCGGAATGTCGCTGAGTCAGGCGCGGCAACAGGCCGCGCGCGGCCGTGCGGTACACGCAGCAGAAAGGCAGCGGCAGAGATCGACGTGCAGGCGCGCGACGAGCGGGATGCCCTGGGGGTCGCGTGGCGCGGCTGCTGTCTTCATGTCGAACACGTTAACACTTGAACTTTGAGGAACTCAAAGGGCTGCTTTGGGCCGACGGGGCCCGGGAACGCCGAAGCCCCTGGACACAGGGGTCCAGGGGCTTTCGGGTGTGATGAGCCTTACAGCATGCCGTCTTCCATGCTGCGGTTGTTCGCGAGCCTGGTCTTGGCGCGGTCGACGCCCGTGACGATCTGCTCGGACATGGCATCGCGCTGCTTGCGCAGGAGGACGAAGCTGAGCGGGGCGGAGATGACGATGGCGAGCATCAGCACCCACAGGTAGTTGGATTCGCCCAGGCCGCGCGGCAGCAGGCCGAAGTAGACCAGGGCCCACAGCACGAGGAAGCTGGCGGCGAAGATACCGATGCGCATCAGGCTGTAGCGGAGAGTGGCGTTCAGCTTGGCTGCCACGGCTGGCCCCTTTTCATGACGAGAATCCTGCCCGTCCAGTGAACCATGTCCGTTTTGGGCTCAGCACAGCGGTCGGTCTGCGCCGCGGCCGGACCCGTACGTCACGGCCGCGGCGTGGCCCCGTGCGTCAGAGCCGCATCGGCTGCGGCGACTCCCGTCGCTCCGCGTCCGGCCCCGGGTACTCGCGGATGACCTCGTAGCGAGTGTTGCGCTCGACGGGCTGGAAGCCGGCGTCGCGAATCAGGTCGAGGAGGTCTTCGCGGGAGAGCTTGTTGGGCGTGCCGTAGTTGTCGGCATCGTGCGTGATCTTGTACTCGACGACCGAGCCGTCCATGTCGTCCGCCCCGTGCTGCAGGGCGAGCTGGGCGGTCTGCACGCCGTGCATCACCCAGAAGACCTTGACGTGCGGGACGTTGTCGAAGAGGAGGCGGGAGACCGCGAAGGTCTTGAGCGCCTCGGCGCCGGTCGCCATGGTCGTGCGCGCCTGGAGGCGGTTGCGGACCTTGCCGTCCTGCATGTCGACGAAGTCGTGCTGGTAGCGCAGCGGGATGAAGACCTGGAAGCCGCCGGTCTCGTCCTGCAGCTCACGCAGCCGAAGGACGTGGTCGACGCGGTGGCGGGGCTCCTCGATGTGCCCGTACAGCATCGTGCACGGGGTCTTGAGGCCCTTCTCGTGCGCGAGGCGGTGGATGCGCGACCAGTCCTCCCAGTGGGTGCGGTGGTCGACGATGTGCTGGCGGACCTCCCAGTCGAAGATCTCCGCGCCGCCGCCGGTCAGCGATTCCAGGCCCGCCTCGATCAGCTCGTCGAGGATGTCGGAGGCCGACATCCCGGAGATCGTCTCGAAGTGGTGGATCTCGGTGGCGGTGAAGGCCTTCAGCGAGACGTTCGGCAGCGCCTTCTTCAGCTCGGAGAGCGAGCGCGGGTAGTAGCGCCACGGCAGGTTGGGGTGCAGGCCGTTGACGATGTGCAGCTCGGTCAGGTTGTCGTTCTCCATCGCCTTGGCGAGGCGGACGGCCTCCTCGATGCGCATCGTGTACGCGTCCTTCTCGCCCGGCTTGCGCTGGAACGAGCAGTACGCGCAGGACGCGGTGCACACGTTCGTCATGTTGAGGTGGCGGTTGACGTTGAAGTGGACGACGTCGCCGTTCTTCCTCGTCCGCACCTCGTGGGCCAGGCCGCCGAGCCAGGCCAGGTCATCGCTCTCGTAGAGCGCGATGCCGTCCTCGCGGGACAGCCGCTCTCCGGAGCGGACCTTGTCTTCGAGGTCGCGCTTGAGTCCCGCGTCCACCTGGCCGCCTCCCGATCACTGACGTCTTGTGCCGACCACCCACGGTACGCCCCGCCACCGACAGTCCGGCGGGGCGGCCCCCTCACACGCCGCGCGGCACCGGGGGCGTGTGCGGCGGAACCCCGGAGCGTGTCGGCAAACCCGCTCTCAGAACTCCTCGGGCAGCTCCCCGACCCGGTTCTCCCATTTGGTGGAGAGCACGATCGTCGTCCGGGTGCGCGAGACACCCTTGGTGCCGCTGAGTCGCCGGATGGTCTTCTCCAGGCCGTCCACGTCACTCGCACGGACCTTGAGCATGTACGAGTCGTCGCCCGCGATGAACCAGCAGTCCTCGATCTCGCTCAGGTCCTTGAGCCGCTGCGCCACGTCCTCGTGGTCGGTGGAGTCGGAGAGCGAGATGCCGATGAGGGCGGTCACGCCGAGGCCGAGCGAGGCGGAGTCCACCGTCGCGCGGTAGCCGGTGATCACTCCGGCGCTCTCGAGCCGGTTGATCCGGTCGGTGACGCTGGGCCCCGACAGGCCCACGAGACGCCCGAGTTCGGCGTACGAAGCCCGGCCGTTCTCCCTGAGGGCCTGGATGAGCTGCCTGTCCACCGCGTCCATTCGCCTGGCACCTTCCATTGTTTAGCGTTCGAGCGAGTTTACGTGTAAAATCTAAGGCACGCAGGGTCGATCCCCTGCGAATCATCCGAGATTTGCCCTCGGATTCAGCAGATTGACGCAATGGCCGCCCCACCGGACGGCCATCCATACAGCGCGGATCGAGGACGATCCGCCGATCACCAGGAGTTGCTTCACCGTGTACACGCTCGAGATGGCCTACGCCCACATGCGCTCGCTGCAGGAGCTGGCCGACCGCTCGCGTGCCCACAAGTCCCCGACCGCTGCCGCCCGCAAGGACAAGGTGTCCCGCACGACGCGGCGCAGCACGAAGCGCTGAGCCCCTCCGCCGGACGGCCCCGAAGGCCCGCCCGGCGGACACCCTCAGCCACCACGGGGCTCCCCCTGCCGGGAGCCCCCGCCCAGTTCTCCCTCCCAGCGGCGGTACAGGCCGTGCGGCACACCCGCCGCGTCCAGCACCCGCCCGGCGACGAAGTCCACCAGATCCTGGATGTGACTCGCCCCCGCGTAGAAGGCCGGCGAGGCCGGGAGCACCACGGCTCCCGCCTCGTCCAGGCTCACCAGATGCCTGAGCGTCTGACCGTTCAGCGGCGTCTCGCGCACCGCCACCACCAGCCTGCGGCTCTCCTTGAGCGTCACGCTCGCCGTGCGCTGCAGCAGGTCCTTCGACAGACCGAGCGCCACCCCGGCCACACAGGCCGTCGAGGCGGGCACGATCAGCATCCCCTTGGTCCGGTACGAGCCCGAACTCGGCCCGGCGGCGAGATCACCGGCGCCCCAGTGCCGTACGTCCGACAGGTCGACGCCCGGATACGTCCCCGGCTTCCCGTCGGCGCCGCGCGCCAGCCACTGCCCCAGGTCCTCGCGCCAGTGCGCGTCCCGGTAGGAAATACCCGTCTCGTCGAGCAGCGTCAGCCGCGAGGCCCGGCTCACCACGAGGTCCACACTCTCCCCCGCGGCGAGCAGCCCGCGCAGCACCGCGGCGGCGTACGGCGTCCCGGAGGCCCCGGAGACCCCGACCACCCAGGGGATGCGCTCGGCTTCGTTCATACCCCCGAGCCTATCCGGCGCCCGGAAGCCGTTGCTCCCAGGAACCAAGGCGGGCCTCCCGTCCGTTGAAGGAAGTGAAGGGCCGTCGCGGCGTCGGCGGCCCCGGGGCAAGGGGCAAGGGGGACTGCTCATGTCGTACGGACAGGGGTACGGATCCGGGTGCGGCGGACCGGCCGGTCCCGCGGGGCCGACGGCAGCGCGCTCGCGCCGCGGCGAGCGGGCGAAGGCGGCCGGGCTCGTCATGGTGGCGTGGCTCGGGCTGCTGTGGCTGCTCGAAGCGGTCGACGTGGCGAGCGGGCACGCCCTGGACACGTACGGCATATCGCCGCGCGAGCTGAGCGAGCTGCGGGACGTGATCCCGGCGGCCTTCCTGCACTACGGCTGGGACCATCTGATCGCCAACAGCATGCCGTTGCTCGTGCTCGGATTCCTCGCCGCGCTCTCCGGCCTGCGCCGCTTCTCCTTCGTGGTCGCGCTGATCATCCTGACCAGCGGGCTGGGCGTCTGGCTCACGGCGCCCGCGTTCTCCGTGACGGCCGGCGCCTCGGGGGTCGTCTTCGGCCTCTTCGGCTATCTGCTGGTCCGTGGCTTCGTCGACCGCCGCATATCCGATGTGGTGATCGGCCTGCTCGTCGGCGCCGTCTACGGCTCGATCCTGTGGGGCGCCCTCCCGACCACGGAGGGCATCAGCTGGCAGGGGCATCTGTTCGGCCTGGTGGGCGGCGTCCTCGCGGCGTTCCTGTTCCGGCGGGAGCGGTAAGGGTCGGGAGCGGCATGGGGGCGGCTGCGGTAAGGAGCGGCCGGGACTGCGGCCGGACGGGTGCGGTCAGGGGGCCGCGCGGGCGCGTCCGGCGGCCGCCGGGGTCAGGCGGACGTGGCGGACGTGGCGGCCGCATGCGGCTGTGCGGCGGCCCGTCGCTTGTCGGCACGCAGTGCGATCGCCGTCGCCAGCGCGCCCACGCCCTCCCACAGGCCCACGCCGATGAAGCCCGCGGGAGCCCGGTCGGCGAGGACCGCGAGGGTGAAGACCGTGAACGTGAGGAGGCGGAAGGGGACTGTCCAGCGGAAGAACGAGGTCCAGTCGGCGCCTGCGGCGAGCAGGTAGTAGACGCCCATGTTGAGCGCCGCCATGGAGGAGGCGGTCAGGAAGACCAGCGTGTGGTCGCCTTCGGGCCGTCCCCCTTCGGGCGCCGCGGAGAAGCCCATGACCTCGATGAGCACGGCGGGCGCGATGAGCCCCACGATGCCCATCCCGGCGGCGAGCACACCGAAGACCGACATGGTCCAGCCGGCCGAGGAACGGGGCTTGAGCTTGAGCTGCACGGACTTCCCCCTCACGGACTCCCCCTGCGAGTACGAACGCTACGTTCGTTGACCGCTGAACCTTACGTCAGCCACAAGGAGTTGACCGGCCCGGGGTGTCGTCCGTGGGGCCGCACCGGCATGATGGCGCCGTGCCCACCGAGGAGTTCAGCCACCACGTCACCACGAAAGCCCCGCCCGGTCGGATCTTCGGGCATCTCTCCCGCCCGGAGAGCTATATCGGCCTCTCGCCCCTGCTGGTCGCGGTACGGGACGTGACCCGGGACGGGGAGGCGATCCGATACGTCGCGGTGGAGCGCTTCCCGCTGGGACCGCTGCACTGGGACAACCCGATCAAGGTGACCATGACGTTCCCGGAGCCGGAGCGGCAGATCCTCAGCGAGGTCCGCAGCCCCGGCCGCGTCCGCCTGACCGCGCTCGTCGACCTGGTCCCGGAGGGCGAGGGCACGCGCGTGACCGAGACGGTCCGGGTCACGTATCCGAGGCTGCTGCGCCGCCTGGTGATCGGCCAGGCGACGAAGGTCCAGCGCCACCGGCTGGCCGAGCTGGCCCGCCGTATGGACGCTCCGCACGGGACCTGACCAAGCCCTACTAGACCGTCAGCCCCCGCACCAGCAGATCCAGCAGCGCGCAGACGAACAGCGCGATGCCGATGAAACCGTTCACCGTGAAGAACGCCCGGTTCAGCCGGGACAGGTCGCGCGGCGTCACGATCGAGTGCTCGTAGGCGAAGGCCGCCGCCACGATCATCAGGCCGAGCCAGAAGAAGAACCCGGCGTCCGTGGCGTAGGCGTACCAGGCGAAGAGCGCCATCGTGACGACATGCGCGCCTCGCGCCCCGTACAGCGCGGCCGGGATCCCGAACCGCGCCGGGACCGACCGCACGCCCTCGGCGCGGTCCGCCGCCACGTCCTGGCAGGCGAAGATCAGGTCGAAACCGCCGATCCAGATGCCGACCGCGAGCCCGAGGATCACCGCGTCCCAGGACCACTCGCCGGTGATCGCGAGCCAGGCGCCGATCGGCCCGATGGCCTGCGCGAGCCCGAGGATCGCGTGCGGGAAGTCCGTGAACCGCTTCCCGTACGGGTAGACCACCATCGGCACCACCGCCAGCGGCGCGAGCGCCAGGCACAGCGGATTGAGCAGCGCCGCCGAGCCGAGGAAGATCACCAGGGCGACCAGCGCACCCGTCCACGCCGAACGCACCGACACCGCACCGGTCACCAGCTCACGCCCTGCGGTACGCGGATTGCGCGCATCGATCTCGCGGTCGATGATCCGGTTCGCGGCCATCGCGAAGGTCCTGAGACCCACCATGCAGATGGTGACGAGCAGCAGCCGCCCCCAGTGGATGTTCCGGTCGAGCTGGAACATCGCGGTCAGCGCGGCGATGTAGGCGAAGGGCAGCGCGAAGACCGAGTGCTCGATCATCACCAGACGCAGGAACGCCTTCACCCGGCCCGAGGGGTTCGGGCCGGGGCCCACGACCTCGTCGGCGGTCGTCATCATCCGAGGCTCTCCAGAAACGCGTCGAGGTCGGCCAGGAGTCCGGCGGCCGGCAGCGGGCCGGTCTCCACGGTGAGCGTGCCCGTCTCCTCGTCCGGCGGGGTGAGGTGCGCGGTGAGGGACCAGGCGCCGTCTCCGGCCGGAGCGCCTTCGAGGCGGAGTGCGGCGCCGCCGTCGATCTCGAACGGGCCACTGCCCGCCAGCTCCGCCCGCAGCTCCTCGGCGAAGGCCGCGGGCTCCGCGTCCCGTACGCCGGGCAGCTCGAAGCCGTCGCCCGCGCCGGCCCGCTCCCACAACACCGCCCAGGTACCGGACGGGCCGGCGAACTCCTCGGGCGTGACGCCCGCCTGCTCGGCGGACCGCCGCACCTCCGGATCGGCCGGATCGAGATCCGCCCGCACCAGCGCCACGTAGTCGCTGTCACCGAGAAACAGCGCCGGTCCGCCCACAGCCACCGGACTCACAGTCCGTACTCCTTCCAGCGGCGGTCCACGAGTGCCGCCGTCTCCTGGTCGGATTCGACCATGTCCGGCCAGCCGCCGTCGCGCGTGTAGCCCTCCTCGGGCAGCTTCCGGGTGGCGTCGATGCCCGCCTTGCCGCCCCAGAACTGCTGGTACGAGGCATGGTCCAGATGGTCGACGGGCCCCTCGACGACGGTCAGGTCACGCGCGTAGTCCGTGTTGCCGAGCGCCCGCCAGGACACCTCGTGCAGATCGTGCACGTCGCAGTCGGAGTCGACCACGACGATCAGCTTGGTCAGCGACATCATGTGCGCGCCCCAGATGGCGTGCATGACCTTCTGGGCGTGCTTGGGGTACTTCTTGTCGATCGAGACGATCGCGCAGTTGTGGAAGCCGCCCGACTCGGGCAGGTGGTAGTCCACGATGTCCGGCACGATGATCTTGAGCAGCGGCAGGAAGAAACGCTCCGTCGCGCGCCCGAGCGGCCCGTCCTCCGTCGGCGGGCGTCCCACC
The DNA here is from genome assembly GCF_047779955.1 of Streptomyces lothianensis. Classification (NCBI taxonomy): domain Bacteria; kingdom Bacillati; phylum Actinomycetota; class Actinomycetes; order Kitasatosporales; family Streptomycetaceae; genus Streptomyces; species Streptomyces lothianensis. Next base: position 63,905 of record NZ_JBLMKT010000046.1, read on the forward strand.
ACGATGGACTGCAGCAGCGGACGCCTGCGCATCGTCACGCAGTCGATCTTCAGCGCGGGGAAGGGTTCCTGCGGCGTGTAGAAGCCGGTGTGGTCGCCGAACGGCCCCTCCGGCAGCATCTCGCCCGGCTCCAGCCAGCCCTCGATGACGACCTCGGCGTTCGCGGGGACCTGCAGCGGCACCGTCTTGCAGTCGACCATCTCGACCCGCTTGCCCTGCAGGAACCCGGCGAGCATGTACTCGTCCATGTCCCCGGGCAGCGGCGCGGTCGAGGCGTAGGTGACGGCGGGCGGGCAGCCGAAGGCGATCGCGACCGGCAGCTTCTCGCCGCGCTTCGCCGCCACCTGGTAGTGGTTGCGGCTGTCCTTGTGGATCTGCCAGTGCATCCCGATGGTGCGCTTGTCGTGGCGCTGCAGCCGGTAGAGCCCGAGGTTGCGTACGCCCGTCTCCGGGTGCTTGGTGTGCGTGAGCCCGAGGTTGAAGAAGGAGCCGCCGTCCTCGGGCCAGGTGAACAGCGCGGGCAGCCGCTCCAGGTCCACGTCGTCCCCGGTCAGGACGACCTCCTGGACCGGAGCCTCCTTGACCTTCTTCGGCGGTACGTGGGTCATCGCGCCGAGCTTGCCGAAGGCCTCGCGGATCCCGATGAACCCCTGCGGCAGCTCCGGCTTGAGCAGTCCGCCGATCTTCTCGCTGATCTCCCCGTACGACTTCAGGCCGAGCGCCTTGAGCAGCCGCCGGTCGGTTCCGTACACGTTCATGGCGAGCGGCATCGACGAGCCGCGTACGTTCTCGAACAGAAGCGCCGGGCCGCCGGCCTTGTTGACCCGGTCGACGATCTCACCGACCTCCAGATACGGATCGACCTCGGCCTTGATGCGCTTCAGGTCGCCCTCGCGCTCCAGAGCCCTCAGCAGTGAGCGAAGATCGTCATAAGCCATACGCCCCAGTATCCGGCACCGGCTACCCTGGCCCCGTCACCGGGGGCGCCGAGCCGACAGCTGCCGCGCCCCGCCACCGCTCCAGGGGGAATGCGCACACCATGCTCCGGGCCCTGATGTTCCTGATCCCGCTCGCACTCACGATCTTCGCGGTCATCGACTGCCTGAACACCCCCGATGACGAGGCGAAGCACCTGCCGAAGATCGCCTGGGTCGTCATCATCCTGCTCTTCTGGATCGTCGGCCCGATCGTGTGGCTGGCCGCGGGCAAGGACCGCACGCCCCCGCAGGGCGGCCGCACCCCCTCGGAGTGGCACCGCAACCACCGCACCACATGGGTGGCGCCGGACGACAATCCCGAGTTCCTGAAGTCGATCCGCGACGAGAACAAGCAGGACGAGTCCGTCCTCAAGGACTGGGAGGCGGACCTGCGACGCCGCGAGGAGGAGCTGCGCAAGCGCGAGGGCGGCGGCGAGGAGCCGGAGGACAAGCCGGGCACCGGCAAGTAGTCGGTCCGTCGCGTACGAGGCGCGGGACTCGGCCCGCGAGGCCAGGGCCGTCCCGTACGAAGCGGCGGGCCGCTCCCCGCGAGGCACAGGTCCGTCCCGTACGGGCCGTGCTCACCCCGCTTCGTACGAGGCGCGCAGCTCGCGCCAGCGGTCGGGGTTCCATGTCGACCAGTCCTCGGGCCGCCCGTCGAGGGCGTCCACCAGGTACTCGAAGTGGTCGTGCCAGCCGGCGAGGCAGTCGAGGCGCAGGGCGTCGTCGCCCTGGAACTCGTTGGTGAAGCGGAGCGTCGAGGACGGGGTGTCGGGGGCCGCGTGTGCCAGGTGGAAGCGGCAGCGGCCGTGCAGGTCGATCGTGTACTCGACGATCCGCTCCACGTCCCAGGCCGTCACCCGGCCCGAGTGCACCGGATCCTCGCCCCCGTTCAGCCAGCGCAGCGTGACCGCGCCGCCGAGCCGGTGCTCGAAGACATCGGCGGCGGCGAGCCAGCCGGGCAGCTCCTCGGGGCTGACCAGAGCGGTCCAGACCCGCTCCACGGGGTGGGGAAGGTGCAGCACGAAGTGCAGCGTCTGGATGCTTCCCTCGGTGCTGCTGGTGCCACGCTCGATGATGTCGGCGGGTTCGGTCATGACACCAGCGTCGCGCCGATCCGGGCCGTACGCACGCCTGACGCGGCCCGGTCCGGGGCCTGGCCTCCGGTCCCGGGCCTGGTCCCCGGCCCCGCTCCCGGCCCCGGTCGGCGGCCTCAGCCGTTCGAGTCCGTCTTCTTCCTGCCCGGCACCTCGGGCGCCGTGTCCACGACCTTGCGCTCCAGGACCGCGGTGTTCGCTGTGACCTGGCCCGCCGGCATCCCCGAGCACTGCTGCTCGGGGCCGCCCGGCTGCTGCACGATCACGCCTTCGGTGCCCCTGGTGGTGACGCCCCGCTCGCCCAGGTACTCGTAGGTCTCCGCGTCGAAGATCCACTCGTCGCGGACGCCCGACTCCTCGTCCACCCGGCCGACCGCGACGCCCTTGCGGCCGATCGCGTCGGTCGCGTTCGGCACCAGGGTCACCCCGTCGATCTTCCCGGCCGCCCGGTAAAGGGCCGCCGCCACCTTCGGCGGGACCAGGGACTCGCGCACCAGGTCGCCGACCAGCACGAACGTGTTCTGGTCCTCGCTCTTGCCGCCCTCGCTCGCCTTGTGCAGCCAGTCGAGCATCTTCTCCGGGTCGGTCGGCAGGGTCTCCAGATGGCGGTAGTACGTGTTCGAGGGGATGCCCGGCGTGGGGGCGTCAAGGGAGGCAGCCCGCGCCCCGGAGCCTTCCGAACGGAGCACCCCGGGCCTCGTCCCGTCCACCGCGAACCACACCTCACGCAGCGCGGGATCCTCCAGCCGGGGGGCCTCGCACAGCTCGGCCGCGGTGTAGGCGGCCTTGGTCTTCACGTACACGTACTGGTCGTCGCGGATGACGCCGAAGTCCTGCCGGGCCGCCACGGTCGCGACCCGGTCGAGGAGCTGGGCGGCGCTGGCCGGGGCGCCCGCTTCGACGCGGGGGGCGTCGGGGTCCACGACCGTGCCACCGGTGCCACCGCCGGTCGCGAGACCGCCCTCGCCAGGGTCGCCGCCCGCGAGCGCCAGGCCGCCGAGCACCGCGAGGGTCAGTGCGCCGGCGAGCGCGGGGCCGGTGAAGGCCGGGCGCAGCCACTTGGCGCGCGAGCGCGGCTCGGGCCGCGTCCCCTCGTGCCGGTTCCCGCCGTGCCGGATCTCGCCGTGCCGGATCTCGCCGTGCCGGTTCTCGTTCTGCCGGATTGCGTCCTGCCGGATCTCGTTCAACAGATGCTCCTTGAGGAGGTGTCGGCGGCCCTCCGGCAGATCCCTCTCGGGGAGGGACGGGAATGCGTTCATCGGTTCCCCTCCTGGATGGCCTCGGCCGCCTGGATGCGGCCTCCTCTTACCTGTCCGCGGGCGGCGGGCGGTTCCAGAGCTTTCGCGAGTTTTGTACGGGCCCGGGAAAGCCGTGACCGTACGGTCCCCACGGGTATCCGGAGCGCGGCGGCCGCAGCCGCGTAGTCGAGCCCCGACCAGACGCACAGCGCCAGCACCTCGCGCTCCGGCCTGCGCAGGGCTTCCAGCGCGGTGCGTACGACGGCGAGCCGCTGCTCGTCGTCGAGGCGATCGGCCAGGTCGTCGGCGAAGTCCCGTTCGTCCACCGCACGCGGCAACCGGGCTGTCGCCGCGGCGTGGCGGCGAGCGGAGCGGCGCGTGTTGCGGACGACGTTGGTGGTGATCCCGAGCAGCCAGGGCCGCAGCGAGCCGCCCTCCTCGTCGACCTTGGCGCGCAGCCGCCAGGCCTCCAGGAAGGTCAGCGACACCGCGTCCTCGGCCGTGGTCCACTCCCCGGTGAGCCGGAAGGCATGGTTGTAGACGGCACGGGCGTAGGCGTCGAAGAGCTCCGCGAACGCTTCGTGGTCCCCGCTCCGGACGCGTCCTCGCAGATTTCTGTCCACGCCCTGTCATCTGTCCGTACGCAGCAGGCCGGTTCCCGTGACCTGGGTCACGGGAACCGGCCTGCCGGGGTCGTCCGAGCGCGCTCGGACGGCGGCCGCTCGGACTCAGACGCCGGCGTACGAGTGCAGGCCGTTGATGAACATGTTGACGCCGTAGTAATTCCAGATCCAGCAGGCGAAGGCGAAGAGCGCCAGGTAGGCGGCCTTGCGGCCCTTCCAGCCCGCGGTGGCGCGGGCGTGCAGGTAGCAGGCGTACGCCATCCAGGTCACGAAGGAGAAGACCTCCTTGGGGTCCCAGCCCCAGTAACGGCCCCAGGCGTCGCCCGCCCAGATCGCGCCCGCGATGATCGTGAACGTCCACAGCGGGAAGACCGCGGCGTTGATGCGGTACGAGAACTTGTCGAGCGAGGCCGCCGAGGGCAGGCGCTCCAGGACCGAGCGGGCGAAGCTGCCGGGCTTGCCGCCGCGGGCCAGCTTGCTCTCGTAGGAGTCGCGCAGGAGGTAGAGGGCCGTGCCGACCGCGCCGAGGTAGAAGACGGCGCCGCAGAAGATGGCGGTGGAGACATGGATCCACAGCCAGTACGAGTCGAGGGCCGGGACCAGCTGGTCGCTCGCCGTGTAGAGGACCTTGACCGCGATCCCGAGGTCGAGCAGGACCGTGGTGACGAGGATCAGGCCCATCCAGCGGACGTTCTTGCCGAGGGCCAGCAGCACCAGGTACGCGGTGACGGCCACCGCGGAGAAGGTGATCGAGAACTCGTACATGTTGCCCCACGGCGCCCGCATCACGGACATCGCGCGGGTGGCCACGCCGCCGACGTGCACGAGCGCGGCGACGACGGTGAGCGCGATCGCGATCCGGCCGTAGAGGTCACCGTCGTCGGTGCCGCCGTGGGCGCCGGGGCCGTCGGGGACGTCGCGGCTGCCGGAGGCGGAGCGGGTGATCACCTTGGGGCGCTCCAGGACCGCGGTCCCGCCGGCCTTGCGGACCTGCACCGCGGGGGCCGAGGCGGAGGCAGCGGTGGCCGTACCCGCGGCCGCGTCCGTGCCGGCGTTCGCGTTCGCCTTCGCGGTGAGTGCGGCGGCCGTACGGCCCACCTTGCTGCGGCTGCCGAAGACCCACTCGGCGATGTGTGCGAGGAAGGCGAGGGTGTAGACGGCCATCGACGAATAGATCAGCACATTGCTGACCTCCGCCAGGTTCTCGTTGGTGGCGGCGGCGAGATTCACTTCTCAGCCCCTTCGGCAGGAACAGCTTCGGATTCGGAATCTTCGGTGGCGGCTTCGGAGTCCTCGGTGCCGGCTTCGGCATCCGGCGCACCGGGCGCCCGCTCATGCAATACGGCGGCCAGTTCGCCCAGTTCCTCGGGCACCCGCGCGGACTCGCTGCGGCCCAGACCGGCCATCTCGACGACGGTCACCCCGTCCGTACCGCGCACCGCCCGCACCCAGACGCGACGGCGCTGGATGAAGAGCGAGCCGGCGAGGCCGAGGATCGCGGCGATGGCGCCGCCCAGCGCCCAGCCGTTGCCGGGCTGCTGCTTGATCTGGAAGGAGGCCCATTCCCTGAGCTCCTTCTCGTACGTGATGGAGCCCTGGCCGTCGGGCAGCTGCATGGTCTCGCCGGGCAGCATCCGCTGCTTGAACAGCTCCCCGTCCTCGTCCTTGAACTCCTTCATCTTGGACGTGTCGAGCTGGTACACGTTCTGCGGGAGACCGGAGTCGATCCCGAGCGAACCGTGGTACGCGGACAGCGCCAGGACGGGGAAGTCCGGGGCCGGGAACTGGGAGAACATGTCACCCTTGCCCTCGCCGGCGAAGGTCGGCACGAAGAAGGCGTTGAAGCCGAGCTGTTCCTTCTCGCCGTCCTTGTTGCGGTAGCCGTCGGGGATCTTGACGGCGCCCTGCGAGGTGATGTTGGCATCGAGCGGCAGCAGCGGCACGGCGCCGCTGAAGACGACCTTGCCGCGGGGGTCCTTGACGGTGACGACGGGCGCGTAACCGTGGGCGATCAGATAGACCGTGGAGTCGCCGACGTCGAGCGGCGAGTTGACCTCGATGGCCTTCTTCTTCTCCGGCCCCTCGATGCCCTCGGTGTAGCGGACATGGGCCCTGAAGACACGGGCGGTGCCCGTCTCGGGTCCGCTGCGCTCGTAGTCGCTCTCGAACGTGTCGAGGGTGAAGCTGAAGGGTTCGAGGTCCGCGTTGTCGAAGAGGGCGCCGGACTGGAAGTCGTCGTACTGGGTCAGCGTGTTCGCGAAGCCGTCGCCCTCGACGACCAGCTTGCCGCCCTCGGACTTGAACAGGGCGCCGGTGGCGAAGGCCACCAGCATCACGATCAGCGAGACATGGAAGACCAGGTTCCCCGCCTCGCGCAGATAGCCCTTCTCGGCGGCGACCGACTCGCCGACGGTGTGTGAGCGGAAGCGGCGGCCCCTGAGAAGTTCGAGCGCCGCCTCCCGTACCTGTTCGGGAGAGGAGTCGGTGCGCCACGTGGTGTACGCGGGCAGCCGGGTCAGCCGCCGGGGCGCGCCGGGCGGGCGGCCCTTGAGCTGGCCGACGAACTGCCAGGTGCGCGGGACGATGCAGCCGATCAGCGAGATGAAGAGCAGGATGTAGATCGCCGAGAACCACACCGAGCTGTAGACGTCGAAGAGCTGCAGCTTCTCGTAGATCGGCGTGAGCGTTTCGTGCGCCCGCTTGAACTGCTGGACCTTCACCTCGTCCACGCTGTTCTGCGGGACCAGCGAGCCGGGGATCGCGCCGAGCGAGAGCAGGAAGAGCAGCAGCAGGGCGACCCGCATCGAGGTGAGCTGGCGCCAGAACCAGCGGGCCCAGCCGATCCCCCCGAGCGAGGGCAGGTTCGGCAGTTCCTCCCTGGGTGCGGTGGAGAGCTGGGAGCCCGCGGCTCCGAGATCGTCGGCCGCCGCTTCGGGGCTCGTGTCCGTCTTGCTCATGTCTCAGATCCCCACGGTGAAGCCGGAAGTCCAGACCTGCATCTCCTGCACGATGCGGTCCCAGGCGCCGGTGACGAGCAGCAGACCGGTGCCGATCAGCATGGCACCGCCGATCCGCATCACCCACACATAGTGCTGCTTGATCCAGGCGAAGGCGCCGAGCGCCCGGCGGAAGGCGATGGCGGCGAGTATGAAGGGCACGCCGAGCCCGAGGCAGTAGGCGACGGTCAGCAGCGCGCCGCGCGCCGCGCTGGCCTCGGTCAGGGCGAGTGTCTGCACGGCCGAGAGCGTCGGGCCGATGCAGGGGGTCCAGCCGATGCCGAACAGGACGCCGAGCATGGGGGCGCCGAGCAGCCCGGCGGAGGGCTTCTTGTGGAAACGGAACTCGCGCTGGGTGAGGAAGGGCACCGCGCCCATGAAGAAAAGGCCGAGCACGATCGTCAGGCCGCCGAGCACCCGGGAGATGACCTCCCGGTGTTCGAGGAGCGTCGCCCCGAAGCCGCCGAAGAGCGCGCCCATCGACACGAACACCGCGGTGAAGCCGAGCACGAACAGCGAGGCGCCGCCCGCCATCCGCCCGCGCCTGGCCTCCTCCAGATCGGCTCCGGTGACCCCGGTCACGTAACTGAGGTAGCCGGGGACGAGCGGCAGCACGCACGGCGAGAAGAAGGAGACGAGGCCGGCGAGCAGCGCGATCGGGATCGCGAGAAGCAGAGCTCCCCCGAGCACGGTCGTGTTCGGGTCGGTGGACGCGGCGAGGACGTGCACGGGGGTCACTTCTCCGCGAGCACGGGGTTGATCATCTCGTACAGGCGCTTGTCGCTGATCCCGCCGAGGAAGCGTGCGGCGATCTTTCCGTCACGGTCGATGACGATCGTGGTGGGGATCGACTGCGGGCTGAGGCTGCCGCCCGGGAACTTCAGGATCTGCTTGCCGACCGGGTCGTAGAGGCTCGGGTAGGGGATCTCGTGATCCTCCTCGAAGGCGATGGCCGAGCTGATCTCGGGATCGCGGGTGTTGATCCCGAGGAACTCCACGCCCTTCGACCTGGTCTCCTCGGAGACCCGCTTGAGGTATTTCGCCTCGGCCCGGCAGGGCGAGCACCAGGAGCCCCAGGTGTTGACGACGACGATCTTGCCCTTGTAGTCGGCGAGGCTCAGCTGCTCGCCCTCCAGGGTCTTCCCGGAGATATCCGGGGCCGCGGCGCGCTCGCCCTTGGCGGCGGTGGAGATGCCGCCCTTGCCCGCCACGAAGTTGGTGCCCCCGCCGCCGCCCTGGGTGCCGCCGTCGGTGCACGCGCTCAGTGTGAGCGCGGCGAGCGCGGTTCCCGTGGCGAGGAGGACACGTCGGGAGGCAGGACGGCGAGGACTCATGTGAAAAGTTTCGCATGGGCGTTTCAGTGGATTCGGCCGCCCCCCGAAAGCCGCGGAACGCCCAGTTCAGGCAGGTCTGCCCGAGACCGTTCAGGCAGGTCCGCTCGCACTCTTCGGGATCTTCTGGCCCACGTCGAGGCCCTGCAGCCGGGTGAGCACCTCGGGCTTCTGCACGTCGAGCCAGTCCACGAACTGCCGGAAGGACACAAGGCGTACGTCCTTTTTGCCTGCTATCTCCTTGATGACGGTCTCGACGGCATCCATGTAGATCCCGCCGTTCCACTCCTCGAAGTGGTTCCCGACGAAGAACGGCGCCCGGTTTGTCTCGTACGCCCGGTTGAAGCCGGCGAGATAGGCCTCCGTCGCCTGCTTGCGCCAGCGCGGATGGTTGGCGGGCGGCCCCTGCGTCGAGTTCACCGACTGGTTCGCGAGGATGTTGTAGTCCATCGAGAGCACCTCGAAGGAGTGCCCGGGAAACGGCATCGCCTGCAGTGGCAGATCCCACACCCCCTGCTTCTTCACCGGCCAGCGCTGCACCCCGCCCGGCGAGGAGGCGTCGTAGCGCCAGCCGAGCTCGCGGGCCACCGGCAGCAGGTTCTCCTGGCCGAGCAGACACGGCGTACGGCCGCCGGTCAGCTCCTTGTCGTAGTCGAAGGGCAGCGCGGGCTCGTCGCTCCAGCCGGTGTTCGTACGCCATTGCTGTACGAAGGATTTGGCCTGGCGTATCTCGTCACGCCACTGCGCCGGGGTCCAGTGGGCGACCGAACCGGAACCGGCGCAGAAGTGCCCGTTGAAATGCGTGCCGATCTCATGACCCTCGAGCCAGGCCCGGCGCACGTATTTCAGGGTGCGCCGGATGTTCTCGTCCTTGAGATAACCGATGTCGGAAGCGCCGACCCGATTGTTCGGCGGGCGGTAGAGACGCTTCTTGGACTCCGGCAGCAGATACAGCCCGGAGAGGAAGAACGTCATCTTCGCGTCGTGTTCGACGGCGAGCTTCAGGAAGCGCGGGAAGAGCCCGTTGCCGACCTCGCCCGCGCCGTCCCAGGAGAAGATGACGAACTGCGGGGGCTTCTCGCCGACTTCGAGCGGCCGCGGCGCCGGCGGCTGTTCCGGCTGCTTTCCGGTGTACGCGGTGGAACCGTCCCCCAGCGGCTTCGCCGTGGCCGAGGGCGACCCGGAGGGTTTCGCGGGGGACTTGGACGTGCCCGGGGGGCGCTGGTCGCTCGGCGGCGGATCCGCCTTGCCGCCCGCGCAGCCCGCGAGGCCGGCCGCCGCGGCGCCGACTCCCAGACCGATCATTCCCCTTCGGGTGATCTGCTGCATGATGCCCCCCTGCCTCCGTCTTGATCCCTGTTTAGGTGGACGTCCCCTTAGAGGGCTGTGGAGACACCGCGGTTCCGGCGGATTGCACAGAATTTGCCTTCCGTACGGGGGGATCCGGTGACCGCGCCCGGGCGCACCCCGGGTACACGAAGGGCCGGTCCACCCTGACGGGGGACCGGCCCTTTGCATCCGTACGGGAAACCGCGCGGGCGGACGTACGGAGTGCGCGCGAGCTGCCGCACGGGAAACCTCAGGCGCCGAAGGCCTTGTCCTTGCCCTTCGCCGGCTTCGCCCCCGCGCGCAGATGCGCCGGGACCAGATCCAGCGCGGGCTCGCTGTAGCCCACCGAGACGATCTTGTCGCCGCGGTAGGTGAACGAGGTCAGCGAGGCGAGCGTGCACTGCCGCTTGCGCGGGTCGTGCCACAGCCGGCGCTTCTCCACGAAGCTGCGCACGATCCAGATCGGCAGCTGGTGGCTCACACACACCGCCTCGTGCCCGCGCGCCGCGTCCTTCGCAGCGTCGAGCGCGCCCATCATGCGCACGACCTGCTCGACATAGGGCTCGCCCCAGGACGGCTTGAACGGGTTGACCAGGTGCTTCCAGTTCTCCGGCCGCTTCAGCGCGCCGTCGCCGACGCCGAAGGTCTTGCCCTGGAAGACGTTGTCCGCCTCGATCAGCCGCTCGTCCGCGGCGAGGCCGAGCCCGTGCGCCTTGGCGATCGGCGTCGCCGTCTCCTGCGCGCGCTCCAGCGGGGAGGCCACGACATGCGTGATATCGCGCGAGGAGAGGTGCTCGGCGACCCGGTCCGCCATCTGCCGGCCCAGCTCGGACAGGTGGTAGCCGGGCAGCCGCCCGTACAGGACCCCGTCCGGGTTGTGCACCTCGCCGTGGCGCATCAGGTGGACGACGGTGATCTCGCTGTCGTCGTGCAGGCTGCTCATGCGGTGGCCTCCGCAGCGGCGCGGGCGGCGGCGGGCAGGGCATCGGCGATGCGCTGGACGGCTCGCTCGTCATGCGCCGTGGACACGAACCAGGACTCGAAGGCCGACGGCGGCAGATACACCCCGTCGGAGAGCAGCGAATGGAAGAACGCGGTGAACCGGAACGAATCCTGCCGCTTCGCGTCCTCGTAGCTGAGCACCTCCTGATCGGTGAAGAACACCGAGAACATGTTGGAGGCCGTCTGCAGCCGGTGCGCCACACCCTCCTTGGTGAGCGCCGACGTCACGAGGGACCGGATCTCCTTCGACACGGCGTCGACCCTGGCGTAGGCCGCATCGTCGAGCAGGCGCAGCTGGGCGAGACCGGCGGCCGTCGCGATCGGGTTACCGGAGAGCGTGCCCGCCTGGTAGACGGGGCCGGACGGCGCGAGATGCGCCATGACGTCCTTGCGTCCGCCGAACGCGGCGGCCGGGAAGCCGCCGCCCATGACCTTGCCGAAGGTCATCAGGTCGGGCTCGACGCCGTCGACGCCGTACCAGCCCGCCTTGCTGGTGCGGAAGCCCGTCATCACCTCGTCGGAGATGTACAGCGCGCCGTTCTCGGCGCACAGGTCCTTCAGGCCCTGGTTGAAACCGGGCTGCGGCGGCACGACGCCCATGTTGCCCGGCGAGGCCTCGGTGATCACACAGGCGATCTCGCCGGGGTGCGCGGCGAACGCGGCACGGACCGCTTCCAGGTCGTTGTACGGCAGCACGACCGTCTCACCGGCCTGCGCACCCGTCACGCCGGGCGTGTCCGGCAGCCCGAAGGTCGCGACACCGGAGCCCGCGGCGGCGAGCAGCGCGTCGACATGGCCGTGGTAGCAGCCGGCGAACTTGATCACCTTGGCGCGGCCGGTGAAACCGCGGGCCAGCCGGATCGCGGACATCGTCGCCTCCGTACCGGAGGACACGAGCCGTACCTGCTCGACCGGGGCGACGCGGGCCACGATCTCCTCGGCGAGCGCGACCTCGCCCTCACCGGGCGTGCCGAAGGAGGTGCCGCGCGCGACGGCCTCCTGCACGGCGGCAATCACCTCGGGGTGTGCGTGGCCGAGGATCATCGGCCCCCACGAGCACACCAGGTCGACGTACTCGCGGCCGTCGGCATCCGTGAGATACGGCCCCTGACCGGCCACCATGAACCGGGGCGTGCCCCCCACGGCGCGGAAGGCGCGCACCGGAGAGTTCACACCCCCGGGTGTGACCCGACAAGCGCGGTCGAAGAGCGCCTGCGAAACGGGGGCTTGGCTGTGTTCCGGCACCTGGTGCATCACGTCGGTCTCTCGGGTTCAAGGGGCAAGCTGGCCCCCTCAGCCTAGGCGCTGTCCCGGGAGGGGCGCGGGTACCCCGGCTCCCCCGCTCCGGGCCCGGAAATCTGCGTATCGTAGAGGCTGCGCAGACAACCGGACGACTTCTCCTCGCATCACGATCGCGTACACGTGTTTTGCGATACTCATCCAGGGGAGGTCATTGTCACGATGATCCTCAGCGAGGGGGCATGGGCACGATGACCGGGTCGTACGACCGGGGCCGTGCTAGGAATAGGCAGCAGCAGTCGGGTGGAGATATGCATCGCGGTGGCGGACTGGGCGAGGGGACCGGCGATCAAGGTTCCCTCGGACCGCGTCGTGCCCGGCGCGGGAAGCACCGGCGGGACCAGCACGAAAGCGATGCACAGGCGGCCACCCCGGAACATCCGGAACATACCGAGGACACGGGAATCAGGAGTGGCCGGGTGGGGGTGACCTACAAATACTTCGGCGCTCCCGACGGGGCCACCGCCGCCCGCGTCCCCATCTCCATGCGCCCCGAGGAGCTCGGCGGCGATGAGCTGGGCATGGGCGGCATGTTCACCAAGATCAAGCCCGAGACGATGGCCGCGATGGTGCTCACCGGCATCGAGGGCGTACCGCTGCACAAGGTCCCGCCGCTCGAACTCGTGGTCCTCCACCCCGACTACGCGGTGGTCAAGCTCCCGATGACCGTCGTCGACCCGCTGCGCGGCATCGGCGAGGAGGCCGTCGGCGCGGCGGCCTTCATCTGGTCCACGGTCCCCGACCGCGGCGGACCGCGGGACGCGTTCAACGTGTACCAACTGCTGCACGAGTGGCAGGACTTCTCGCACCGGCTGCATGAGGCGGGGCATCAGGCTTACTGCCTGGTGTGGCCCTGAGCTGGGGTTTGGTGGAGGTCGGGCAAGGACTTCCGGCCTCGCTCTGCTCCGTTGCGTGAAGGCGTCGTCGATCGCCTTGCGGGTGCGGGTTCCGCTGGACGGCAGCAGGTGCGTGTACGTCCGCAGCCTGAAGCCCGGGTCCGGGCAGCCGCGGTACTCGGAGAGCGCCTGCTCAATACCGCATTCCCTTGGAGAAAATCCGGCTGGGGCAGCTCGCCCCCTTCTCCGTGGTGTTCGGCGGCACGACCGCGATCACGACCCCCGGCTGAGAGATTCCGGAGCTCACCAAGCGCGTTCAGCACAGGCTTCCCGAAGACGAGCACGTTCAGTTGGTACTGCCAGTGCGCAGGTTGCTGCCCCGCAAGCCCTACTGGCTGGCGCCGGGAGGAGACCGAGCAAGAACCCACTGCGTCGGCGGAAACACACTGGTCAGACGCCCGAGACCGAGGCATCCACGCGCCCCTGCGCTTGGCCGAGGGCCGGCCAAGGCCCGGCAAAGCCGCCCCCGGCGCAGGTACTGTGCCGCCACAAGGGCACGGGGAGGGTCAGCGTGGCTCAGTTACGGCGCGAGCAGTTCATTGAGGTAGTGGAAGAGCTGGCGAGGCGATGGCTCCGAGGCACCGAGCGTGACTTGCCGATTCGGATGCGCGCCCGGCTCATCGGGGAACGAGCCCTCGACTCGTACGAGACCACGCGCAGAGTGGATGCCCTCACCGACGCAGTCGCGGCATCGAGTGCCGCTGACGCTCTCGGCGCCGGCCTCCCCTCCCTGCGGCGGCGATTGGACCAGGTGCGGGCAGCTCCCGCTCCCCACGCCGAAGCCGTACGGCCGCCGGTCAGCGAGCCAGTCGAACCGGATACGGACCGGCTTGACCAGCTGAACCATTTTCTCCGCTCTCAGACGGGAGAGAGCCGGAGAGAGTATCGCCCTTCGCTGCCCGCTCTGGAAGCCGCCCGCGGATACGAGGGTGAGGCCCGTGGCGTTGCATTGCTGCTGGGCGCACTCCAGTTTCGTGACGTGCTCGACGCCCATCCCGACCGGAATCCGTCGAGCGATGCGTACACCTGGCTCTCCGCCGATGAGCGCCGCCGCCTGCTCCAAGCCCTGCGAACCCGGAGCGTGGACGAGCTGAATCGGGTCGTCGACCCACTGGACCTCGACCAGCTGCAGACCTCCATCGAGTCGAGCACCGGTGAGGAACGGCCCTGGGGCTGGAGCTTCACCCCTGGCGACCTGGCCCTGACACTGCTCCTACGTCACGAACTCCTCCGAGAGCCGGACGATCTCGACCGCGCGGTCGCCGACGCCGAGGCGGCCGTCCGGTTCGCCGAGCAAGGCGGCGAGCAAGAGGTGTACCTGACATGGTTGACCGTGCTCGGGACCGCGCGAATGACGCGCTACGGAACCCGTGGTGGCGCCGATGATCTGAAAGCCGCGGCCGATGTTCTCTGGGAAACCACGACGTTCGCTTCAGAGGCTCCCGTGGCACCAACCGCACGGACCGACTGGTTCCGGGCCGTGGGGACAGTCCAGCGCAGTTACTACGCCATCTCTGGTGAGCTCTCATACCTGCACAGGGCAGTGGACGTCCATGGCAGCCTCATATGGAGCATGGCCTCGTCTCCTCCTGCTCGCGGTTTCTCCGTCTCGCCTGCGGCGTACGCGAGTCTCGGCTACAGCTTCCTTGCCCTGTACGAGCGTTCCGCCGACTCGGGTCTCCTCGAGCAAGGGGTGGACGCTCTGGCCGAGGCTCTTCGACGAGAGGACACCCGTGAGCTCGGGCCGGGTGAATGGACGGAGTGGACCACGGCATACGTCTCCGGCCTGCAGCACGTCTTCAGGACTCGTGGAAGCCGCACGGCGCTGGAACGGCTCATCGGCGAGCTGACCGGCGCCCTGTCCTTCCCGGACCTTCCCCAGTCGAGCCCGGCCAGGACCGTATGGCTCGGCTCGCTCGGTGAGGCGTTGCTGTGGCGCTATGAATTCACCCGCGAAGAGCAGGACTTGCGGGCTGCTCGAAACATCCTCGGCCGCATGGGACTCACCGCCGTACTGGCGGCCGCGGATCACGCCGAGTACCTGCGTACCAGCGACCTGACTGCGCTGGACCGCGCAGTTACGGCCGCTGTCGGCGCGGTGCGCGCCTCCGCAGGACCGGATGGTGCCCACCTGCCCACAGCCCTTCAGCTCGCGCAGTCTCTGATTGCCCGTGCGGAGGTGCTCCGCGCACCGGATGATGCCGCAGCCGCCGCTGATCTGCTCGATCACTGTCTGGAATGGCAGGATCAGCCGGCTGAGCAACTCGCATTGCAGAGCGTCGAGTACGGGCATGCCCTGCTGGTACTGCACAAGGCAGAATCTCTGGCTTCGGGCCGCGGGAGAGCGCATCACCACGACACCGAAGTCCTCGGCGCCGCCGCAGAAGCTCTCATCGAGACGGTGGAGGACCCCCGCTTTCCAAAGCTGGTCAAGACGCTGGCAGTCGACTTCCTGGCCCTGGCGATGGCATGGGGCAGGGAACGGAGAGACCGCCGTGAAGACGGCTACGACGACGATCGGGACGCGGCTCTGTGGCGGACCACCCGGATTGTTCTGAACGAGAGTGCCAGGCGGTACGGACAACCCCTGCAACGGCGCGGGATCGAGGAACTTCGTGGCTTCCCCGAAGTCATTCGCGACGATCTGCATGCCCGTGCTGTCGATGTTCTGATGCGACGCCCGAGTGCACAGCCGACCGAACAGGCCCGCCTGGTGATGGCCGAGGCGGAGGACCTGGCACACCGGTGCCTTGAAGCCGGTGAGTATCGAGCCGCGCTCGAAGTCGTGGAGTCCGGGCGGGCGATGCTGGTGGAGACGGCCACTGGGACGGATGCCACCGGAGACCGAACCATCCGGCACGGGCTCTCCTCAGCGCGTGAGCGGTGGCTTGAGGCTCTGCCGGCGATCGGCCCGCCAGCGGGTCCACAGCTTGGCATCCCGATGGGCGGTCGGCCCGTCAGTCTCCCCGAGGTCGCTGCCGGACGGCGCCTGCTGCCGCTGCCGGAAAGCGAGCGGGACTCCTTGCGTGACGCACTCGGTGACATCATTTCCGCACCCACGCCAGAGGACATCGTCGAAATGTGTCGTGCCCTGGGCATCGACGCCGTAGTGCACCTCTTGGCCGGGCGGCGCCACGGCTGGGCCCTGGTCACCCACAGGGACGGGACCTCCACACCCCTGCGGCTTCCTCATCTTCGGGAGCATGCAACCGAATTGGTGCACTTCATGGCGGCACATGACCAGCGACTGCGTGCCAGGAATGCCAAGGAAAGCCCCAGTGACTCCTCGTGGCGCAAGGCTCTGCGCGATGTTTGTGACTGGGCCTGGAAAGCCGCCATCGAGTCACTCTCGCATTGCCTCACCGAGCGGGGGATCAAGGGCACACCACGGGTCGTCATCATCCCGTCCGGAGCCCTCGGCCTTGTCCCCTGGCACGCTGCCCGGTACCGGGTGTCTGCGCCGGGCGGAGGTGCGCACCGCTTCGCAGTCGAGTCGATGGCCTTCAGCTACGCGCCGTCCGCACAGGCCCTTTCCTGGTATGCCGACCGAGCGCTCCCGCAGCTCACCGGCAGCGGCGTGGTGGTCGTCGATCCGACCGACGACCTGCCTCATGCCCGTCAGGAGGGAGAGGACATCTTCCGCTGGCACTATTCGAAAGGTCAGCGGCTCAGCAGCTCCGGTCGGCACGGAGCGATGCCGGCGACACCCCGCGCGGTGCTCGGCGCGTTGAACGTACGTTCCGGCGAACTCAACCATCCAGTGGTCCACTTCGCCTGCCATGCGCAAAGCCTCGTCGCTTCCGGTGAGTCGCACCTCGTTCTCGCCGGTGGGCAACGGCTCAGTGTCGCGACGATCCTCGACCGGCCGCATCACCCACGTCACGGCCGGCGGCAGTCCGCACAGCTCATCGTCCTGTCCGCCTGCGCCACAGCCGTGCCCGGAGCGCACTATGACAGCGCGTTGAGCCTGACCACAGCCTTCGCAGCGACCGGGGCGTCGGCCGTGGTGGGATCGCTGTGGGCAGTGAACGACGCGATGACCGCCGCTCTCATGCGCGATTTCCACGCGCTGCTCAACCTGGACGAGATCCCTCCGGCGGAGGCGCTGCGCACGGCCCAGCTCCGCGCCCTCCGGAATGCCCGGGCTCGGCCGTTCGTGAAATCGGCTCAGGCCAGAACACGGGCCGAGGACCCCTGGTACTGGGCCGCGTTCGTCCATCAAGGTCTGGGGCACTCGGCAGCAGTGCACGGCCCTGTGCTCTCATCCGTCGTTGCTCCGCTGCCGGACAGCGGGCCTGCAGGCTCTGGAGCCACCGCTCAGACACTACGGCTGCCGATCTTCGCCAGTCTTCCGGGCTCGGACCCGTCCGCCATCGTGTGGAGATGTCCGGTGGACGGGTGTCCGGAGAAGGCAACCGGCGACATGGACTCGCCGTTCGACGCCGACTGCTGCCCTGCTCACCCGTCCGACGCGTTCGTCCTGGCCTAGGCGGCGACCTTGGGCGGCCTGGTCAAAGGACTCCTTGAACCCATCGCGAAGCGGTGGAGTGCGGTCATGGGCGGCCCTCTGCTCCTGTACTGGCTGACCGGCGCACTGGTCGTGCTGTGGCGGCGTGGTGCCGGGACTCATGTCTGCCGCACGTCCGACTCGCCGGTATCGGTCCCGTGCATGATCGCCACGCAGCGGCCGCTGGGGCCTGTCCTCCTGACGGCGGCCGCGACCGCAATCATCGTGATGTCCGCATGGGCGCTGTCCGCGTCGGCGGCTTTCGCCCTCGAAGTGCTCGCAGGCCGCTGGGGCATGTCGCGAATCGCGCTCGCCTGGACTCGCCTCCGTATGGCCCGGCACCATGCCCGCCGTTCCGAGCTCCACGCCGCGCAGGAGGAGGAGCCGCCGGTCGGGCTCAGCGCCGAAGGCCGCAAGGCCTGGCTGAGCCAGAACGGTTGGCGCACCGCACGCAAGCGGGCCGCGCACGCCCGCTATCCACGACAGAGAGACCGCGTGCCGGTACTTCCCACAGCCATCGGCAACGCACTCGTCTCGGTGTCGACGGAGACCAGACGGAAGTACGGACTCGACCTCGCCCTGTGCTGGGATCCGTTCGTGAAGGCCCTTGACGCGGAGGTACGGGACGAGCTCATCGCTGCTGCCACCCGGGTTTTCGCGCGCGTACAGGGGCTGATGTGCGCGGCGGCAGCCGGATTCTGGGCCATCCTCATCCCGGGCATCTGGCCGCGGTTGTTGTGGGTGTCCATGTGCGCAGGTCTCGTCTGGGCCGCGCACCGCTCCCTCCGGGTCGGCATCGACGCCTACTGCCGCCATGTGACTGATGTCTTCGCCATTCACCGAGTGCGGCTCTACCGGGCCTTGGGGCTGAAGCCGCCCGCAGCCGTACAGGAAGAAGTCAGCTGCGGCTTGAAGTTGAATGCCGTGCTGTCCCGCAGGATTCCTGCCGGTTCACCGCCCATTGGCTACGAGTGGCCGCCCGCGTGAGCGCAGTTGGTACATGCCGCATCGGTCGAACTGAGTGACGATCGGGCGGTGCTGCCCGGCACGTCTCCGACCTGTCCCTTCCCGCGGATCGGCCCGGCTTCGGACCTCATCCGCAAGGGAAGTCAGGTCGGCCGGTTCACGGACGGAACAGCGAAGCCACCTTGGTGACCTGGCCCTGACCGTCGAAGCTCAGGTCGAAGCCGACGCCCGCGCTCTCACGGGGGTCCAGCTTCGTGAACTGGGTGACGAAATCGGCCTGCGCGGTCTCCACCGGCACGGCACGCCCGGAACCCGCCGGGACATCGGCCTCCCGCACCGGGACGGTCAGCAGGACGCGGGCGTCCTTCGCCAGGGTGACCGTGCTGAAGTCGCCCGTGCCGGGGGTGATCTCCCACGTGTCGAACTGGGTGTTCACCTTCTTCTCGGCGGTCCGCACCGACAGCTTGGTCAGCCCGTCCTCGGTCCAGGCCTTCTCGATCGTGACGAACTGCTTCGTACCGGCGAAGGGGCTCTTGCCGGACGGCGTGGCGGCCGTGCTCTCGTCGCCGGCCGCGGTGGGCGCCGGAGCGGCCGTCGTGGGCGCCGGAGCGGCCGTCTTCGCGCTCCCGGCGGGAGCGGCGGAGTCCTTGGTCTGCTCGCCGCAGCCGGTCAGGACGAGTGCGCCGAGGGCGGCGGCGGCGAGGAGGCGCAGGGTGACGGGGCGGTGGGAAGTGCGCATGGTCATCGTTCTCCTGGGACGGTGCGATCGGGTTACACGGTCTCTACGCCCTGGCCCGTACGCCGGGTTGCATCCGTCCGCAGAATTTTTTCGACCGCGCACCGACCGCTCACCGGCCACTCACCGACCGGTCACCGACCGCTCAGCCAGTACGCCTCCCGCAGCGACTGGACCCGGCCCTCGCCGTCGTAGTCGAGGGCGAACACCCACTGCGGCGGGCCGGACTTCAGGCGGTCCACGAGATCCACGAGCCGCATGTCGCCGCGCTTCCCGCCCGCGAGTTCCGCCACCTCGACCGGAGTCACCGCCGCCAGGGTCAGCTCGTGCACCACGCCGGTGGACCGGAGCCGAGCCGGCTCCTCACGGACCTGCTCGACGGTGATACGGACCCGGTCGCCGTCGAGCGCCACGGCGTCGTACACATAGCCGAGTTCGGTGGCGTACTCCTGGCCCGGCACCGGCGTCGGCGCCACGAACAGCGAGGCGCTCGCCGACGGGTCCGGATCCGCGGCCGGTCCCGGGCCCGGCTCGGGCCGGAACAGCGTCAGGCCGCCCACGGCCACCGCGACGGCCAGCAGCGCGCCGCCCGACATCTGGGCCGCGCGCTTGCGCCGCCTGCGCCGGTCGCCCCGCGCCCGGATCAGCTCGGCGGGCAGCGGCACGACCACCTGCGCGCTGTCGGCGGCAAAGCCGGACAGCCGCTCGTCCAAGACGTTCTCGTCAACCACGCCCCACCTCCGAAACCCGGCCCGCCCGCGGATCCAGTTCGGTATCCGTCAGCAGCTTCGCCAGCGCGGCCCGTCCGCGGCTCAGCTGCGCCTTGACCGTACCGACCGGTGAACCAGTCTCCTCCGCGACCTGCTTCACTTCCAGATCGCACAGGTGATGCAGCACGATGGCCCGCCGCTGCGCCGCCGGGATCTGCTTCAGCGCGCCCACCAGAAGGACATGGTGATCGTCCGGCGGCGCCACGTTCGGGGGCGGCCCCTGCCGCTTCGCGAAGCTCAGCGCGGTGCGCACCCGCCGCCAGCGGCTGACCGCGAGGCGGTAGGCGACGGTGCGCACCCATGCCTCGGGCGCGCCGTCCTTGTCCAGGGCGGTGCGGCGTTCCCAGGCGCGTACGAAGGCTTCCTGGACGACGTCCTGCGCTTCGGCCCGGTCGCCGATCATCGCGTAGAGCTGGCTGATGAGCCGGCCCACGCTGCCGGCATAGAAGGCGTCGAAGGCCTGCTCGTCCATCCCCCACCAGGTCTTCGGAAGGCCATGCATGTTCGATCGTGTGCACCTTGCCACTTGGGCTCCTGTGGCGCAAGGAGTCCCAAGTGGCGGATGGGCTGCGGGCTTTCCGCAGGTGGCGGCGCTGGGGGGCTGTGCAGCCGGTGGCGCGTGGCGCGGCACGGGTGGGGCCGGGGCTACGCGGCCGGGCAGCTCGCGAGGGCTACGCGGCCGGCGGGTCGAGGCGGAGGCGCGCCGTCTCCGTCGGCGGCAGGTAGCGCACCTCGGACCTGGACGGCGCGAGGGCCTTGCGGGCGCGGGCACGCATCGTGTGCGTGGCCGCGAGCTGGCGGCAGGCCTCGCACCAGGTGTCGGAGTGCCGGGCCGCGTGGCCCGCGGCGGTGAAGTCGTCGAAGTACAGCGGATCGCTGCGGTGTGTCAGGCACTCGACCTCGTAGCGGTCGGTGCGCGCCGGACGCCGCCCCGGTTGGGGACCGAGCGTGTCCCGCAGTACGGTCCGCGCACCGGTGTCGCGGCGGGTGAACACCCGCCCCTGCGCATCGAGTTCGGCAAGCTTGCGCCGGGCGGACGCGAACGACCGGCGGTGGACGGCGACGCTGTCCGGATCGGGGCTGAGCGCCTGGGCCGCGCGGGTGCGGGCCCGGTCGAGGGCGAGTTCCATCCGGTGGGCCCGCATTCTCGCGGTGGCCTGCAGCCGCTTGCGGCGGGCGTACTGGTGGGCGTCCGGTATACCGCTGCTCATATCGCGTGCTCTCCTTCGGCTCCCCGAGCCAAAAGGTCACTCCGTATGGCCGGAGTCCTCCGGGAGTCGACTGTAAGCAGATTGGCGTAAGCCCGCATGCGCAATCCGATTCGTACCGTAATCACCGCAGGTCAGCATCGCTGGAAGGAGGCATGGACCGGTGGCGTACGGGCAGGGGCGTGGCAGGCTGCCTCGCAACCGGACGGCGGCCGTGCCGCAGGACACAAGGGGGCGTGCAACCGATGCCGGTGATCCGCAGACTGCGCCGCGTCGTGCGCCGTGCGCGGCGCACGACGGTGGATCTCAGCCATCCCGCGCGTTCGCCGCTGGGCAGTGCAGTGGTCAACTGCGTGGTCTACCGGGGCGGGAAGCGGCAGTCCGGCCCCTGGGAAGGGCTGAGCGGACCGGAAGCGCTGCGCCGTGTGCGCGAGGAGGGCGAGGGCTTCGTATGGATCGGGCTGCATGAGCCGGACGAGCAGGAAATAGCCGCCCTCGCCGAGCCTTTCGGGCTGCATCCGCTCGCCGTCGAGGACGCGGTGAAGGCGCATCAGCGGCCCAAGGTGGAGCCGTACGACGGCACGCTCTTCGCCGTCTTCAAGTCGGTCTGCTACGTCGAGCACGACGAGCTCACCGCCACGAGCGAGGTGGTGGACACCGGCGAGATCATGGTCTTCGCCGGCCGGGACTTCGTCATCACGGTCCGGCACGGGCGGCACGGCTCGCTCGGGCCCGTACGCGAAGGGCTCGAGGCCGATCCGGAGCAGCTGGCCAAGGGGCCTTCGGCGGTGCTGCACGCGATCGCCGACTTCGTGGTCGACGAGTATCTGAGCGTCGCGGACGCGGTGCATCACGATGTCGACGAGGTCGAGAGCCAGGTGTTCTCGCCCGATGCGGCCCAGGTCGACCTCGGCCGCATCTACCAGCTCAAGCGGGAACTCCTGGGGCTGAAACGGGCCACGCAGCCGCTCACCCGGCCACTGGCGAGTCTCTCGGAGCGCCGCAACCCGCTGATCGACCCGGGCGTGCAGGCGTACTTCCGTGACGTCGGCGACCACCTGACCACCACCGTCGAGCAGATCGCCGCCTTCGACGCACTGCTCGACTCGATCCTGCAGGCGCATCTGGCGCAGGTGACGGTCGCGCAGAACGAGGACATGCGGAAGATCACCGCGTGGGCGGCGGTGATCGCCGTGCCCACCATGGTGTGCGGTGTGTACGGGATGAACTTCACGCGGATGCCGGAACTGCAGTGGCGCTACGGGTACTTCCTCGTCCTCTCGGTAACGGCGGTGGCGTGTTTCGCGGTGCACCGGTTGTTCCGGCGCAGGGGATGGCTGTGAAGGGCGGCTGCTGAACCGGCCTACGGATCCGACGCCACCGGTCTACGGTTCCGACGCCACCGGTCTACGGCTCCGGCGCCGTCAGATAGCGCTGGACCGTGGGCGCCAGCCAGTCGACCACCTCCTCCTTCGGCATCTCGGCGGCGGGCGGGAAGCGCAGGACGAAACGGGCGAGCGCCATGCCCAGGATCTGGGAGGCGACCAGCGCGGCGCGGCGCGGCGCCTCGGCCGGGTCGGGGCAGACCTGGGCGGCCAGGGGGCCGATCTGGTCCCGGAAGACCTGCTGCATCCGCTCGGCGCCCGCGGGGTTGGTGGCTCCGACGCGCAGCAGGGCGGTGAGGACCTCGTCCTGCTCCCAGCGGTCGAGGAAGTGGGAGACGAGGAAGCGGCCGACGTGGTCGCGAGGATCGCCCTGGCTCCCTTCGCCGCCCTCACCGTCTCGGTCGCCGTGGCCGGTGGGCTGGATCCGTACGTCCATCGCGGCCGGCAGGTTCAGGTCGATATCGGCGGCGGCGGCGAAGAGCCCCTCCTTGCTGCCGTAGTAGCGCATCACCATCGACGGGTCGATCTCGGCGTCCTTGGCGATGGCGCGGATCGTCGCCCGCTCGTAGCCGTCGGCCGCGAAGCGCTCGCGGGCGGCGGCGAGGATCGCGGCGCGGGTGGCGTCGGAGCGCCGGGGCCTGGGGCTCATCACCTTCGAGCTCTGCATGCCAACAAATGTAGGCCAACAAGCGTTGACAGTCCAGCGCGAGTCGGCCTATCGTTGCCAACGAGCGTTGACCAACACCCGTTGGCATTCCGAGGAGGCCGCCATGACCGGCACGACCGAGAACCGCACCGCAGAGCAGAGCACCACCCCTGTCGCAGACGTCGTCATCGTCGGCGCGGGCCCCACCGGCCTGCTGCTCGCGGGCGATCTGGCCGCCGCGGGGATAAAGGTGACCGTCCTCGAGAAGCGCCCGGCCAAGCTCAGCAACCTGACCCGCGCCTTCGGCGTGCACGCCCGCACCCTGGAGGTGCTCGACGCCCGCGGCCTCGCCGAGGAACTGCTCCCCACCGGCCGGAAGATCACCGAGCTGCGCCTGTTCAGCTCGCTCTCCCTCGACCTCTCCCGGCTGCCCTCCCGCTTCCCCTTCCTGCTGTCCACCCCGCAGTACGAGGTGGAGCGGCTGCTGCACCGCAGGGCGAGCGAGCACGGCGCGATCTTCGTGCACGACGCCGAGGTCACCGGGCTGCGCCAGGACGACGAGGGCGTGACGCTGGACGTACGGAGCACGGACGGCACGAGCAGTGCGTACCGGGCGGCGTATGCCGTGGGCACGGACGGGGTGCGCAGCGCCGTCCGCAGGGCCGTCGGCCAGCCCTTCCCCGGACACTCCGTGATCAGCTCGATCGTCCTCGCCGACGTACGGCTCAAGAGCGAGCCCGACCTGACGGTGGCGGTCGACGGGCAGAAGGGCGCCTTCGGATTCCTGATCCCCTTCGGCGACGGATACTGGCGGGTCGGCGGCTGGTACCGCGACCGCGCCGACATCCCCGACGACGCCCCGGTCGACCTCGACGAACTGCGCGGCATCATCCGCCGTGCCTTCGGCACGGACTTCGGGATGCACGACGCGCGCTGGCTCTCCCGCTTCCACAGCGACGAGCGCCAGGTTCCCGAATACCGCACCGGCCGCGTCTTCCTCGCCGGAGACGCCGCACACACCCACTCCCCCGCGGGCGGCCAGGGCATGAACACCGGCCTGCAGGACGCCAACAACCTCGGCTGGAAACTGGCCGCCGTGCTCACCGGCCGCGCCCCCGAAAGCCTCCTCGACACCTACCAGAGCGAGCGCCACCCCGTCGGCACCGCCGTGCTGCGCAGCAGCGGAGCGATCGTCCGCCTCGCGATGGCCCACAACCCGGCCCAGCTCGCGGCCCGCTGGCTGGCCGCGAAGGTGGTCAACACCGCGGCACCCGTCAGCCGCAAGGCCCTCGGCCAGATCACCGGCATCGGCTATGCCTACGAGGCACCCCTCGGCGCCCACCGCCTGGTGGGCCACCGCGCCGAGGACACCCTGCTCACCGACGGCACCCGCCTCTACGAGGCACTGCGCACCGGCCAGTTCGTCCTGATCGCCCCGGAGGGAACGGAGCTTCCGGCCGACCTCCAGACCCTCGCGGGCAAGCGCCACATACGCGCCCAGCGCCAGGACGGCCGGCCTTTGGCTCAGCTCGTCCGCCCCGACGGGTACGTGGCCTGGGCCCGGGGCCAGCAGGCCTAGAAGGCGTACAGGTCCCCGGTCTCAAGGGTCAGCACCTTGTGCCGGTTGTTGGCGGTGTTCCGGTCCTGGGCACCGCCGTTCCACACCGTGTCGATCCGGACCGTGACCTCACTCGGCGAGCCCTTGAGGCGCAGGTCGAGGGCGAGCTCTTCGCTCCAGCCCCCGGCCCCGATCCCGCCCGTGGAGCAGAGCACCACCCGCTGACCGCCCCGCAGACAGCGGTCCGGCAGCTCCTGCCCGTCCGCCAGGGGCGCCGAGGTGCGCAGCCGGACCGTGGCATCGGAGACGTCGGCGGGCCCGTGGTTCTGCGGTGTCAGCCAGACACCCAGCCGCCCCTGCCACAGCGCGGTATGGCCGTGGTAGGCCACATCGGCCTCCGGCGCCACCACCTCCGCGGGCACCACCTCCGCGGGCACCACCTCCGCGGGCACCGCCTCCGCGGGCACCGCCACGGCCAGCGCGGCGGCACCCACCGCGGCCGCGACAAGTCCCGCGTTCTTCACCCGAACTCGCATATCCGCTCCCACGCCGTTCCCAGAACCAGCAGTCCGATCCGCGCGCAACATACCGATATCAGGCAGTTCGGCACGCTCGGACAGGGCCCGAGCCGGCCCACGAACACCCACACACCAACCGGTTGACCGAAGGCGCCTCGGCCACCCCGGTTAGCCTGACCCCACCCGCCAGGAACCCGCGCAGGAGCCACGCGAGCCGCACAAGCCACACGAGCCGCGTGCACCGCACCCATCGCACCCATCGCACCCACCGCACGAGGAGCAGCCCATGACCGCCGCCGCAGCCCGCCGTACCGCAGTCGTCACCGGCGCGAGCAGCGGCATCGGAGCCGCGACCGCCCGCAAGCTGGCCGAAGCGGGCTTCCACGTGGTGCTGACCGCCCGCCGCAAGGACCGCATCGAGGCCCTCGCCGCCGAACTCACCGAGTCGGGGCTCTCCGCCGACGCCCAGGCCCTCGACGTCACGGACCGCGCGGCGGTGGACGCCTTCGCGGGCGCCCTCGACGGCGTGGACGTCCTGGTCAACAACGCGGGCGGCGCACTGGGCGCCGACCCGGTCGCCACCGGCGACCCCGCGGACTGGCGCCGGATGTACGAGGTCAACGTGATCGGCGTACTCAACATGACCCAGGCCCTGCTCCCCGCCCTGACCGACAGCGGCGACGGCACGGTCGTGGTCCTCTCCTCCACCGCGGGCCACGCCACGTACGAGGGCGGCGCGGGCTATGTCGCCGCGAAGAACGGCGCCCGCGTCCTCGCCGAGACCCTCCGCCTCGAACTGCTCGGCCGCCCGGTCCGCGTCATCGAGATCGCCCCCGGCATGGTCAAGACCGAGGAATTCGCCACCACCCGCTTCGCCGGCGACACCGAGAAGGCCGCCAAGGTCTACGAGGGCGTCACCGAGCCCCTCACGGCCGAGGACGTGGCCGACACCGTCACCTGGACCATCACCCGCCCCAGCCACGTCAACATCGATCTCGTCCTGCTCCGCCCCCGGGCCCAGGCCTCCAACACCAAGGTCCACCGCGAGCTCTGAGCAGAGGGCCGCGGCGCAAACACGCGAAGGGCCCACGCGCGCGAACGCGGAGAGCCACGCAAGCACGCGAAAGGCCGGGAAGCCGCTCCCACACGACTTCCCGGCCACCGGTCCGGTCCGGCGGACCCCGCCGGACCGGCCCTCACCGAGGCCCCCGCCTCAGCGGCTCTCACCCCTTCACACACACCACCTGCCTGAGCTTCGCCACCACCTGCACCAGGTCCCGCTGCTGGTCGATGACCTGCTCGATCGGCTTGTACGCGCCGGGGATCTCGTCCACCACACCGGAGTCCTTGCGGCACTCCACGCCCTGCGTCTGCTGCTCCAGGTCGCGCGTCGAGAAGCGCCGCTTCGCCGCGTTGCGGCTCATCCTGCGACCGGCGCCGTGCGAGGCGGAGTTGAAGGAGTCCGGGTTGCCGAGGCCCTTCACGATGTACGAGCCGGTACCCATGGAGCCCGGGATGATCCCGTACTCCCCGGAGCCCGCGCGGATCGCCCCCTTGCGGGTGACGAGCAGGTCCATACCCTCGTACCGCTCCTGAGCCACGTAGTTGTGGTGGCAGGAGATCTCGGGTTCGAAGGTCGGCTTGGCCTTCTTGAACTCCTTGCGGATCACGTCCCGGAAGAGCCCCATCATGATCGCGCGGTTGTACTTGGCGTACTCCTGCGCCCAGTAGAGGTCGTTCCGGTAGGCCGCCATCTGCGGGGTGTCCGCGATGAACACCGCGAGGTCGCGGTCGACGAGCCCCTGGTTGTGCGGCAGCTTCTGCGCCTCGCCGATATGGAAGTCGGCGAGCTCCTTGCCGATGTTGCGCGAGCCGGAGTGCAGCATCAGCCAGACCGAGTCCGTCTCGTCGAGACAGAACTCGATGAAGTGGTTTCCCGATCCGAGCGTTCCGATCTGCTTCGTGGCCCGCTCCTGACGGAACCTGACCGCCTCGGCCACGCCGTCGAAGCGCCCCCAGAAGTCGTCCCACCCGGACGTCGCGAATCCGTGCATACGGGTCGGGTCCACCGGCTCCGTGTGCATGCCGCGCCCCACCGGGATGGCCTGTTCGATCTTGGAGCGGAGGCGGGACAGATCGCCCGGGAGGTCGTTGGCCGTCAGGGAGGTCCTGACCGCCGACATGCCGCAGCCGATGTCGACACCGACCGCCGCCGGGCAGACCGCGCCGTGCATGGCGATGACCGAGCCGACCGTCGCGCCCTTGCCGTAGTGGACGTCGGGCATGACGGCGAGGCCCTTGATCCACGGAAGCGTGGCGACGTTCCGCAGCTGCTGCATCGCGCCCGCCTCGACCGTCGCCGGGTCCGCCCACATGCGGATGGGGACCTTCGCCCCGGGCACCTCTACGTAACTCATGGATCGTTCAACCCCCGAAGAAGAAAACAAGTAGAGACCGCAGTGCGCACAAGGTGCGCGTAACGCAATTAGTGGGGCCTTGGTCGACAAAAGGGACGGTTGACCGGCCATCGCGGCGGTGCGTGCGATACACATTGTGTTCACCGGCCTGTGCGCGACGCCAATGCTTTTCGCCGTACGGGGCCGGGTCAGACCGGCGAGACCGCATCCGAAGGAGGGCCCGCAGCGTGCGGCAAAAGGGGTATCTGGCGGGCGCGGCCACGCTCGCCGCCGTGCTGCTCTCGGGCTGCACCTCCGGTTCCGGGGACGAGACCGGGAGCACGGACGGAAAGGGCGGCGGCTTCGCACCGAGCCCGAGCCGGACGGCCGAGCCCGGCAAGTACCGCTCGCTGCCGGATCCCTGCGATGCGGTGGGCCGTGACGCCCTGGACTCGATGCTGCCGGGCCTCGAAGCGCTGCAGGAGCGCCGGCGCGAGAAGCTGTACGCGGGTTCCGCGGCGGTGACGTTCGACACGGACCGCAGGGCGGGGTGCAGTTGGACGGTTGACTCGCCGGACGCCACGCACCGGCTCCATGTCGACTTCGAGCGCGTGGTCTCGTACGACAACGCGGTCAGCGATGACGCGCTCGCGGAGAGCCTCTTCCTGGATCGGAGGATCGCAGCGGACCTCCCGGAGCCGACGTCGACGGACGAGGAAACGGACGAGGAGACGGGCGGCGAGACCGACGGGGAAACAGGCGGGGGAGGCGACGAGAAGGACGGCGCGGACGACGGCGAGGAATCCCGGAAGCCCTCCGGCGGGACCTCCGACGCCGCCTCGCGGTCGGCTTCGCGATCGGCTCCGGACAGGGCTTCGGATACGGCCTCGGATACGGCCTCGGGCTCGGCGGACCCCGAGCACGGCACCCCGAGCACCTCGCCCTCGACCACCCCGCCCCCGGAGGGCCTGGAGCCACGGATCCTGGAGGGCCTGGCCGACGAGGCCTTCCTCGACGACGAGCTGAGCGCGGCCGATTCGGCGGCACGGCGCCGCGTGGTGACTGTGGTGTTCCGCACGTCGAACGTCCTGGTGACCGTCGAGTACGAGGCCCGTCCCGCCTCCGTGCAGGAAGTGCCGGACAGCAAGGAACTGCAGGACAGGGCCCAGGTTCTGGCCGGAAGGCTGGCGGAGCGCTTCACGGACTGAGGGTGTCGGGGTTCACCGCGGGCGGGTTCCGGTTTCGCCTCACGGCGGTGCGGCACCGGCTACCGTGGCTGGGCGGAACCCAGGGGGCCGCCGCCGTACAGGCGCCCGTGACGGACCCGCACGACTGATGAGCGAAGGAACCATGCACCGAAAAGGACCGCGATTCACCCGCATTCTGGCCGCCTGCGCGCTCGTTCCGGTGGTGCTGACCGCCGCGGCGTGCTCCTCGGGCTCGGGTGACGGCAACGGCGACGGTGGCAAGAGCGACTCCGGCGCCGGCTCCTCCGCCTCGAAGGAGACCGGCGGCAAGGACGGGGCGGCGAGCCTGGAGGCCGCCGCGTTCGCGCAGCTGCCTGCGGCGTGCAAGGTGCTGTCGTCGAAGACCGTCAAGGACCTGGTACCCAAGGTTGACGACAAGTCCGGCAAGTCGGGCAAGTCCTCGGATGTCACGACGAGCGGCAGCTGCGCCTGGAAGGGCCTCGACGACAACGGCCTGGACGGCTCGCAGTACCGCTGGCTGTCCACCTCCCTGCGCCGCTTCGACTCGGAGCCGGGCCTGGGCAGCGCGGAGGAGCGCGCCAAGGACTACTTCGAGAAGCAGGTCTCCGCGGCCACCGGCACGGAGGGCGCGAAGAACGTGAAGTCGGCCCCGGTGAAGGGCATCGGCGATGCGGCCGTGACCGTCCGCTACGAGCTCGACAAGGGCAAGCTCGGCGACTACCGCCAGCAGACGGTCGTCACCCGGATCGAGAACGTCGTGGTGACCCTGGACTACAACGGCGCCGGCCTCGCGGGCGAGAAGACCCCGAAGGCCGAATCCATGGTCAAGGCCGCCGAGAAGGCCGCGAAGGAGGCGGTCGCCTCCGTGCAGGACGCCAACGAGAAGGCCTCTCAAGCCGCTTCGCCGTCCCCCTCCCCTTCGGCGAAGGCCTCGGACGAGGCCTCCGACAAGCCCTCCGACGAGGCTTCCGACAAGTCGTAGACCTCCCGGAACCCCCCGCACCCGCAAGCCCGGCCGTTCATCCGACGGCCGGGCTTCGCCAGTACGGGCCCCGCCTTCGCCGGTACCGGCCCGGCCTTCGCCCATACCGGCCCACGGCCACCCGCACGCATGTGCCAGGCTGTTGCGCGCATACGGGCCCGGGCGGCGGCAAGCGCGGGCAGGCACTTGGAGGGGATCACGGGTGGCAGGGCCACTTCAGCTGACGCGGACACACCGCATGTTGATCGGGGTGGTGGTCGCGGGTGCGGTCGTCATCGCCGCCATCGGGTTCGCGGGCTCCTACGCAGCGGTGCGCGAGCTCGCCGAGAACAAGGGCTTCGGAGACTTCTCGCTGGTCTTCCCGATCGGCATCGACGCAGGCATCTGCGTCCTGCTCGCCCTCGACCTCCTCCTCACCTGGATCCGCATCCCCT
>NZ_JBLMKT010000066.1:0-93792 GCF_047779955.1 Streptomyces lothianensis
TCGAGCCGCCGCCGCGCCGCCGCAGGCAGCGCGGGGCGCGCGTCGGGCCGCGCCGGTTCGGGCGGCGTGGCGGCGGGCCCGGGACGCAGCCCCGCCCTGCGGTGCACGGTGTGCAGCGCGGCTTCGTCGAGCAGGGCGGCGGCCGCGTCCTTGCGCCCCCGCGAGGTCGTACGCACACCGCCCTGCCCGGCCGCACGCGCATCGCCTTGTTCGGCCGCACGTGCACCGCCCTCCCCCGCGGCGTGTGCGCC
This sequence comes from Streptomyces lothianensis, assembly GCF_047779955.1. NCBI lineage: Bacteria > Bacillati > Actinomycetota > Actinomycetes > Kitasatosporales > Streptomycetaceae > Streptomyces > Streptomyces lothianensis. The sequence continues at coordinate 252 of NZ_JBLMKT010000066.1, forward strand.
GCCCTGCCCAGCCCCCTGCGTACTGCCCGGCACACCGCCCTGCCCGGCGCCCTGCGTACTGCCCGGCCCAACGCCCTGCGTACTGCCCGGCCCCGCCGGGTACGCGCTGCCCTGCCCCGCCTGGCGCGTGCCCCCGCGGCGGTCCGTGCCGAGCAGGGCGGTCGTGACGAGCTCCTCCCAGGTGCTCGTCAGCCCGTTCCCCGACTCCATCCGAGTCCCCCTTTCCTCGTGCATCAGCACAGCGACACCGCACCCCCGTCGTTCTCCCCGTCTCCCGCCCACACCGTGAGCGGAGTGAATCCGCGGTGACCGCACTCGCCGAACACGGTCACCCCGTGCCCGCCCGAGACGGCCGCAAGCCGCCACAGGCCGGGCCGGGACACCGGCACGACCGGCAGCGCACCCGAACCGTCCGCGTCGGCTAGCTGCATGCCCTCCCCGGACGGCACGGGTATGACGTTCCGCAGCATCACCGGCCAGGACTTCAGCCAGGGGTCCTCGCACAGCGCCGCACCGTACGCGGCAGCCGCCGCGTGCGTGCCCACCCCGGCCGGGCGCTCCCGGGCCGGGTGCACTTCGGTCGACGTGGCTGGTGCGACCGCTGCGACCCCTGCGACCGCTGCGGCCGGTGCGGCCCCTGTGGCCGCTGCGGCCCCTGCGACCGCTGTGGCCGGTGCGGCCCCTGCGACCGCTGTGGCCGGTGCGGCCGGTGCGAAACGCTCGCCCAGCGCGTGGCGGTGCCCACTGCCCGGATACGCGGACAGCTCGGCGTCGAGCGACAGCCCGACCGGCAGCGCCAGTTCGGGTGCGCGTCCGGCCGCCCCGTAGGACAGGAGCAGCGCCGTCGTGCCGGACTCCGCCCCGTACAGCCATATCCGGCGTGTGGTGAGCCGGGAGTCCGCCGTGTCGTACTGGGCGAGCACGAGCCACCGGTCGCGGCGCGCCGGGCCTTCGGCCGACAAGGGCAACCCGATCCGCGAACGCACCGTCGCCGCGAGGCGCTCGGGCAACTGCTCCCGGCGCAGCCAGGCCTGGTCGAGCAGCCGCAGCAGCGCGCACTCCTCCAGCAGCCGCACCGGCCAGTCGGGCCCGGACGCCGGTATCACCTCCAGTTCCCGTACCCGCGAGGCGAGTCCGGGCGCCTGCGCGTCGACCATCCTGCGGGCCGTCTCCTCACCGAGCCCTGATCCGGCCTGCTCGGCGGTGGCGAGGCCGCCGCGCAGCAGATCCGCGAGCCGCTGCTCGAGCTCGGTCACCCCCGCGGTGACCCGCTCGGCCCGCTGCGCCGCCCGGCGCCGCGCCCCCTCCTCGTCAGCCCGCTTTCCGTCCCCCCTTCCCGAAGCCGCCTTCTCCTCCGTGCGTCTGCGCCGTCCCGCAAGCCACTGCTCAGCCCACTCGGGCGCCTCCGCCTCCTCGATCACCGGGCCGGCCTCCTCGTCGCCGGCCCAGAGCAGCAGCAGCCCCAGCGCGTGCTTGCACGGGAACTTCCGGCTGGGGCAACTGCACTTGTACGCAGGCCCCGCCGTATCGACCACGGTCCGATAGGGCTTGCTGCCGCTGCCCTTGCACAAACCCCATACCGCCCCCTCCTTGGAACTGCCCGCCTCGGACCACGGACCGGCCGCCCCGAGCTTGCTTCCCGCTTTGCGTGAGGCGGCGTCAGGCGCCAGTGCCAGCACCTGATCAGCCGTCCAGCGCGCCCCCTGCTGAGTCATGTCTGCGAAGGTAGAACCCGCCACTGACAATCGCCTCTGACCTGCGAATTCATCGATGAGTGAGGCGGGTTGGGGCGGTCGCCGAGGCCGATTGTCAGTGGCGTGGTGCACCTTGGATGCAGCGCCGGGAACGGCCGCGGGGCGAGCGCTCCGCGTGAACCTGAGGGGGACCCATGACCATGCTCGACAACGGGACGCAGCGCGCTCCCGAAGGCACCGCCGAAGCCACCGCCGCCGAGGCCATCGCCGATGACGCCACGGAGGTGCTGCGCCCGCACGCGGAGGACGCGTTCGCGGACGAGCTCGCCGCGCTCGCCGCCGCCGACGACCGCCCGCGGCCCGAGCGCTGGCGCCTCTCGCCCTGGGCGGTCGCCACCTATCTCCTCGGCGGCACGCTGCCCGACGGCACCTTGATCACACCGAAGTACGTCGGACCCCGCCGCATCGTCGAGGTCGCCGTGACCACCCTGGCCACCGACCGCGCCCTGCTCCTGCTCGGCGTCCCGGGCACCGCGAAGACCTGGGTCTCCGAGCACCTCGCGGCCGCCGTCAGCGGCGATTCCACACTTCTCGTGCAGGGGACGGCGGGCACGCCCGAGGAGTCCATCCGGTACGGGTGGAACTACGCGCAGCTGCTCGCCCACGGCCCCAGCCGCGAGGCCCTTGTGCCCAGCCCGGTGATGCGCGCGATGGCCCAGGGCATGACGGCCCGCGTCGAGGAGCTCACCCGTATCCCCGCCGACGTCCAGGACACGCTGATCACCGTCCTGTCCGAGAAGACCCTGCCCATACCGGAGCTGGGCCAGGAGGTGCAGGCGGTCCGCGGGTTCAACCTGATCGCCACGGCCAACGACCGCGACCGTGGGGTCAACGAGCTGTCCAGCGCGCTGCGGCGCCGGTTCAACACGGTGGTCCTGCCGCTGCCCGAGACCGTCGACGCCGAGGTCGACATCGTCTCGCGCCGCGTGGACCAGCTGGGCCGCTCGCTCGACCTGCCGCACGGGCTCGACGGGATCGCCGAGATCCGCCGCGTCGTCACCGTCTTCCGCGAGCTGCGCGACGGAGTCACGGCCGATGGCCGCACCAAGCTCAAGTCCCCGAGCGGCACGCTCTCCACGGCCGAGGCGATCTCCGTGGTCACCAACGGTCTTGCCCTCGCCACCCACTTCGGCGACGGCGTGCTGCGCCCCGGTGATGTCGCGGCGGGCATCCTCGGCGCGGTCGTCCGCGACCCGGCGGCGGACCGGGTGGTCTGGAAGGAGTACCTGGAGGCGGTCGTGCGTGAACGGGACGGCTGGAAGGACTTCTACCGGGCCTGCCGCGAGGTGAGCGGCTGAGGGCGCGGGCGGGGCGCCGGGCGCGCGGGGGACGGCCGGCCGAGGAGCGGCCCGCGGTTCGGCTGAAGCAGTGGATGCGTCACAAGGGTGAGTACGTCACAAGGGTGAGTACGTCACAAGCGTGAGTACGTCACGAAGGCGAGTACGTCACGAAGGTGAAAGGGGGAGGCTTGATGAACGGGGAGCCGGTGCACGCCGGGGCCACGGAGGGTCCGTGGATCCTCGGGGTGCGCCATCACGGGCCCGGATCGGCGAGGGCGGTGAGGGCCGCGCTCGACGCGCAGCGCCCGCGGGCCGTACTGATCGAAGGGCCGCCCGAGGCAGACGCCCTGGTGGCGTTGGCCGCCGACGAGGAGATGCGGCCGCCGGTCGCGCTGCTCGCGCATGTCGTGGACGATCCGGGGCACTCGGCGTTCTGGCCGTTCGCGGAGTTCTCGCCGGAGTGGGTGGCCCTCACGTGGGCGCTGGAACACGGGATTCCGGTGCGTTTCATCGACCTTCCGGCGGCGCACTCGCTTGCGCTGAGGGCGCAGGAGGAGCGGGAGGCCGAGCAGAGGGCCGAGCCGGAGCGGGAGGCTGAGCAGTCGGCGTGGGAGGAGCCCGGTTCCGCGGCGGATCCGGGCCACACAACGGCGGATCCGGGCGACGGGACAGCGGATCCGGGGGAAAACGGGACGGCGGATCCGGGTGAAGTCGTGGCCGAGGCGCCCGTCGAGGACCTGCGGGTCGATCCGATCGCCGTGCTCGCCGAGACCGCCGGGTACGACGATCCGGAGCGCTGGTGGGAGGACGTCGTCGAATACCGGCGGCGGACCACACCCGACGGGGACGCCCTCGCGCCCTTCGCCGCGCTCGACGAAGCCATGGGCGCGCTGCGCGAGGTGTACGGAGCGGGCGGGCACGACCGCGACCTCGTACGCGAGGCGTATATGCGGCTGCAGATGCGCGCCGCCGCCAAGGAGTTCGGCTCCGCGTACGCCGTGGTCTGCGGCGCCTGGCACGCCCCTGCACTGCGGGCGAGGACCACCCTCACAGCGGACCGTGCACTACTCAGAGGCCTGCCCAAGGCGAAGACCGACATGACCTGGGTCCCCTGGACGCACCGCAGGCTCGCCCGCGCCGGCGGCTACGGGGCGGGCATCGACTCACCCGGCTGGTACGCGCACCTGTTCGCCGCCCCCGACCGGCCCGTCGAACGCTGGCTGACCAAGGTCGCGGGACTGCTGCGCGACGAGGACCGGTTCGTCTCCTCGGCCCATGTCATCGAGGCCGTACGCCTCGCGGAGACCCTCGCCGTGCTGCGCGGCCGCCCGCTGCCGGGCCTGTCCGAGACCACGGACGCCATGCGGGCGGTGCTCTGCGAAGGCTCCGACGTACCGCTCGCGCTCATCCACGACCGCCTCGTCGTAGGCGATGTGCTCGGCGAGGTGCCCGCATCCGCCCCCGCCGTACCGCTGCAGCGCGATCTGAACCGGATCCAGAAGCGCCTCCGGCTCAAACCGGAGGCGCTGGAGCGGGAGCTGGAGCTCGACCTGCGCAAGCCCGGTGATGCCGAGCGCAGCCGCCTCCTGCACCGGCTGCGGCTCCTCGGCATCGGCTGGGGCGAGCCCGCGGTGGCCACCCGCGGCAGTACCGGCACCTTCCGGGAGAGCTGGCGGCTGCGCTGGGAGCCCGAACTCGCCGTCCGGGTAGCCGAGGCAGGCGTCTGGGGCACGACCGTCCTCGGCGCCGCCACCGCGAAGGCCGAGGCGGACGCGGTGGGCGCGGCGGCGCTCGCCGATGTGACGGCCCTCGCCGAGCGCTGCCTCCTGGCCGAACTGCCCGCCGCGCTGCCCGTGGTGATGCAGGTGCTCGCCGACCGCGCGGCGCTCGACGCGGACGTCGGCCACCTCGCCCAGGCCCTGCCCGCGCTGGTCCGCTCGCTGCGGTACGGCGACGTACGCGGCACCGACACCGGCGCACTCACCGAGGTAGCGGCCGGGCTGGCCGAGCGGCTCTTCGTCGGCCTCGCCCCGGCCTGCGCGGGCCTGGACGCGGACGGCGCGGCCGAGATGCGTTCCCATGTGGACGCGGTCCACGCGGCGGTCTCACTCCTCGACGACGCCGCGGAGTCGGCGGGGGCGACGGGGGGCGGCGACCGCGGCGCGCCCGGGGACACCGGCAACCCCGGCGGCCCCGACGACTCGGCTCCGGACGGCATACGCCCGCGCTGGCACGGCGTCCTGCACACCCTCGCCACCCGTGACACCGTGCCCGGAGTGATCCGAGGGCGGGCGGTGCGCCTGCTGCTCGACGAGGGAGAGTTGAGCGCGGATGAAGCCGGGCGGCTGATGGGGCTCGCGCTCTCGGCCGGTACCCCGCCCGCCGAGGCGGCCACGTGGATCGACGGCTTCGTCGGCGGAGGCTCCGGCGGCATGCTGCTCGTCCATGACGAGCGGCTGCTCGGCCTGGTCGACGCCTGGCTGGTCTCGGTGCCGGACACCGCCTTCACCGACGTACTGCCGTTGCTGCGGCGCACGTTCTCCGCCTACGAAGCGGGGGTCCGCCGCACTCTCGGAGAGCTGGTGCGCCGCGACCCGGCCGCACGGCCCGCCGCGCAGCGGACGGCCGGGGTGCCCGGCTTCGCGGACGAGCCGGACGAGGAACGCGCGGCGGCCGCCCTGCCCGTGGTGCGCCTGCTGCTCGGCCTCGACGCACCACAGGCCGCCGCCGATGGCCCGGCCCGAACCGCGGCCGGAGCGACGACGGACACTCCCGACCCGACGACGGACACAGCCGACGCAATGACGGACACCGCCGACCCACCCGCCCCCGACCGTGATCGCACACCGCACAGCAACGACCTCGCGGAGGTTGCCGGATGAGCACCCACACCCCACCGACGGCCGAAGACACCGAGCGGCTGCGCCGCTGGCGGATGGTCCTCGGCGGCCAGGAGGCCGACGGCACCGGCTGCCACCTGGCCGGACGTGACGCCGCGATGGACTCCGCGCTCGAATCGCTCTACGGAAAGCGCGGCGGGGGAGGGGGCGGCCGGGAACGTTCCGCGGGGCTCGGCGCCTCCGCGCCCTCCGTTGCCCGCTGGCTCGGCGACATCCGTACGTACTTCCCGTCCAGCGTCGTGCAGGTGATGCAGCGCGATGCCATCGACCGGCTCGGCCTGTCCACGCTGCTGCTCGAACCGGAGATGCTGGAAGCCGTCGAACCGGACGTCCACCTCGTCGGCACGCTGCTCTCGCTCAACAAGGCGATGCCCGAGACCACGAAGGAAACCGCACGGGCCGTTGTCCGCAAGGTCGTCGAGGACCTGGAGAAACGCCTGGCCACCCGCACCCGGGCCACCCTCACCGGCGCCCTCGACCGCAGCGCGAGGATCAACAGGCCCCGCCACCACGACATCGACTGGAACCGCACGATCGCGGCCAACCTCAAGCACTACCTGCCTGAATACGGGACCGTCGTCCCAGAACGGCTCATCGGCTACGGGCGGGCCGCGCAGTCCGTCAAGAAGGAAGTCGTCCTCTGCATCGACCAGTCCGGGTCGATGGCCGCCTCCGTCGTCTACGCCTCGGTCTTCGGCGCGGTGCTCGCCTCGATGCGCTCGATCAACACGCGCCTCGTCGTCTTCGACACCTCGGTCGCCGACCTCACCGACCAGCTCGACGACCCGGTCGACGTCCTCTTCGGCACCCAGCTCGGCGGCGGCACCGACATCAACCGCGCGCTCGCCTACTGCCAGGCGCAGATCACCCGCCCCGCCGAGACCGTCGTCGTCCTCATCTCCGACCTCTACGAGGGCGGGATACGCAACGAGATGCTGAAGCGGGTCGCCGCGATGAAGGCCTCGGGAGTGCAGTTCGTGACGCTGCTCGCGCTCTCCGACGAAGGCGCGCCCGCCTACGACCGTGAGCACGCGGCGGCGCTCGCGGAGCTCGGTGCTCCGGCGTTCGCCTGCACGCCGGACCTTTTCCCCGAAGTGATGGCGGCGGCGATCGAGAAGCGCTCACTGCCCATACCGGACAAGGAGACCCATCGGTAACAGGGGGCTTGCGCGGGACCGGTTGCCGCGTGCGAGTATCGGCCGCGTCGCCGGAGCGAACGGTTCCGTCCCCCCACCACGCCACGCTCCCGCCTCCCCACGACATGGAGTCCTGTTGACCCACGCAGCCACGCTGTTCCCGGCCGTCCGGCGCCTGTTGCGCCCGACGGCGGTGCGGCGTGCGCTGCGGCTGGCGCTGCTGCTCGGCGCGTTCCTGGCGTTCGGAGTGCTGTGCGGGGAGCGGGCCGAAGCGGCGGAAGCCGACCCTGCGGCGCCCGCGCAGGAACAGCTCACCGAGCCGGTACGGCACGAAGCGCCCACCGAGCCCATACGCGAGTGGCGCATTGCCGAGCCCGTGGCGGCCCTCGGTGAGCCGATACGCGAACTCGCCGACCCCGCACCCGAGCCCGTACGTGAGCACGCCGAGCCCGTACGTGAGCACGCCGAGCCCGTACGCGAACTCACTGCGCCCGCACGTGAGCTCACCGAGCCCGTGCCCGACCTCGGCGTGGCCACCCCCGTCCGGGATGTCGTCGCTCCGGTGACCGCCTCCGTGACCGCCCCGGTGACCGCGGTGGCCGGCTCCCTGGAGGAGCCGATACGGGAGGCCGCCGAGCCGCTGGCCGAGCGGACCGTGCGGGTCGCCGAAGGCGTGGCCGGGGTGCTCGAACCCGTGGGGCTGCCCGAGCTGCCGCTCCCGTACGACCTGCTGCCGACCGGCGGCACCGGCGGCGACACCGCCGACGGCACGCAGCCGCAGCCGCAGCCGCAGCCGGTGAACGGCGGGGACGAGCCCGCCGATGCCACCGACCTCCCGCGCACCGACGCCTCGCAGCACCCCCTCACCCGGCGCGGCCCGACAGCCGCCCCGCATCCCTCCATACCCGAGCACCCGGCCCACCCCGCCGCCCACCCGGCGGGCGGGACCGGCGCGCCGTCCGGCGCCGCGCCCGTGCCGGGCGCGCCCCAGGGCCTCGGAGCCCACAGCACCGCCGAGTCCGGTGCCCAGCGGCACGCCGATGCGCAGGCCGCGACCCTCCCGGACCGGCACCCCGGTGCGCGGCTCCTCGTCGGCGGCGGTGACTCCACCTCGTACGACCGGATCCGCGACCGTCATCGCGACGTACTCGAATTCCCCGGCTAGGGCAGCCCCTTCCCCCGCCTGAGAGCCGGCCACCGGCTCTCGTGACCTGCCGCGCGGGGGCGGGACAGGTCTGCCCGCTGCGAAGGAGAGCCGCCGACGGCCCCTTCGTACCCTCGAATTCGAAGGATCCGAAGCCACCATGAGCAAGCACAAGAAGCCGAGCGCGGCCTCCGTCAACGCACGGAAGCTCCGCAGCTCCATCGTCATCACCGCCGCGGGCGCCACCGGCGTGGTCGGTCTCGCCTCGGCGAGCGCGAGCGCCGCCGAGCTGCCCGTCTCCGCACCGGTCAGCACCCCGGACGCCGCCGTCGACGGGTTCGACACCGCGCGCGACGGCGCCGGGACCGTCGAGGACAAGGCGAAGGCGGCGGCGGGCGGCGCCGAGGCCGTCTCGCACGTCGAGGGCGTCGAGGGCGTGGACCTCGGTGCCGAGCGGGCCGCCCTGCCGGACGGCGCGCTTGAGGCCGCGGGCCAGGCCCAGGCCGCCGTCGGCGAGATCGACTACCTCTTCGGTTCGCTCGAGGACTTCGCCCCCGAGCTGGTCGACCGGGCCCCGGGCCGGGCCACCGCACACGCACAGGCCGCGACCCGGGCCGCGGCGCCCGTGGTCGACGAGACCGCCGCCGCCGTGCTGCCGCCGGTCGCCGCGGCCGCCGTCGCGCATGTGCTCCCCGTCGCGCACCAGGCGGTCACGGATGCCGGGACGCTGGTGGACGGCGTGGCCGGCGATGTCACGCCGCTCGCGCAGGGCGTCACCTCCGAGGTGCAGCCCTTCGCCGAAGGCGTCGTCGGCGAGGTGCGCCCGGTGGCCGATGCCGTCGTCGACCAGGTGCAGCCGCTGGTCGAGGACGTCTCCACGGCCGCGACCGGCCTGGCGACGGGCGTCGGCGGCGAGGCCGACGGCCTGGCGCGCGGGGTCACCTCCGAGGTGGGTTCGTTCTCGCAGGACCTCACGGGCACCGTCACCTCGGACGCGGACCCGCTGCTCTCGAACCTCGCCTCCGGCATCGACGGCACGGCCGACGCGGTGGCTCCCAGCTACACCCCCGGCTTCTGAGCGAGCCGCAACCGAGTCGGACCGGTCACCTATTCGGCCGGTCCTGACCGACGGGGGACCGGCCCGCCAGGCCGGTCCCCGCGCGGCCGCGGGCCGGGGCGTCCTCCTCTCGTACGGTGGCGGGGACCCACCACGCGAGCGGGTGCCACGGCCCGTGGCCGGGCTGGGATTCCGTGACCTTCCGGGCCGGATCCTGTGACCGTTATCACCGCCGCAGTGTGATCTGCGATTTAGGGACCTACGTCCGGCGGCGATAACCTGCGAGACGGACATGCCGCGTCCACGGACACCGTGTACGCACTCCCTCTGTGACAGCGCCGTCACGTTGCCCTTCGCGGCACGCCCACGCAGACAACGAACGCGACAGAAGCGATCGCGATCAGCGCAACGCAATCGGCCTCGGTGCGATGACGTCGACGACGATGCAATGAGAGCGATCGCGGTGTACGTGATACCGACGCGACACGGAAAAGGGACGGACGCGCGTGGACCTGTTCGAGTACCAGGCGAGGGACCTCTTCGCCAAGCACGGTGTACCGGTGCTGGCCGGTGAAGTCATCGACACGCCTGAGGCGGCGCGCGCGGTGACCGAGCGTCTCGGCGGCAAGTCCGTCGTCAAGGCGCAGGTGAAGGTCGGCGGCCGCGGCAAGGCGGGCGGCGTCAAGCTGGCCGGCAACGCCGATGAGGCGGTCGAGCACGCGACCAACATCCTCGGCATGGACATCAAGGGCCACACGGTCCACAAGGTCATGCTGGCGGAGATGGCGCCGGGCATCGCGGAGGAGTACTACGTCTCCTTCCTGCTCGACCGCACCAACCGCACCTTCCTCTCCATCGCCTCCGTCGAGGGCGGCGTGGAGATCGAGCAGGTGGCGGAGGAGCGCCCGGAGGCCGTCGCCAAGACCCCGATCGACGCCAACGAGGGTGTGACCCCCGAGAAGGCCCGCGAGATCGTCGAGGCCGCGAAGTTCCCGGCCGACGTGGCCGACCAGATCGTCGAGATCCTGCAGACGCTGTGGAAGACCTTCGTCGAGGAGGACGCCCTCCTGGTCGAGGTCAACCCGCTGGCCAAGACCGAGTCCGGCAAGGTCCTCGCGCTCGACGGCAAGGTCTCGCTCGACGAGAACGCCGCCTTCCGTCAGCCCGGCCACGAGGCCCTCGAGGACAAGGCCGCAGCCAACCCGCTCGAGGCTGCTGCCAAGGCCAAGGACCTCAACTACGTCAAGCTCGACGGCGAGGTGGGCATCATCGGCAACGGCGCCGGTCTGGTCATGTCGACCCTGGACGTCGTCGCGTACGCCGGTGAGAACCACTCGGGCGTCAAGCCCGCGAACTTCCTCGACATCGGCGGCGGCGCCTCCGCCGAGGTCATGGCGAACGGTCTCGAGATCATCCTCGGCGACCCGGACGTCAAGTCCGTCTTCGTCAACGTCTTCGGCGGCATCACCGCCTGCGACGAGGTCGCCAACGGCATCGTCCAGGCCCTGGAGCTCCTCAAGTCCAAGGGCGAAGAGGTCACCAAGCCGCTGGTCGTGCGCCTCGACGGCAACAACGCGGAGCTGGGTCGCAAGATCCTCAGCGACGCCAACCACCCGCTCGTACAGCGCGTGGACACCATGGACGGCGCGGCCGACAAGGCCGCCGAGCTCGCTGCGGCTGCGAAGTAAGGGAAGAGGGACTGTAGAACCATGGCTATCTTCCTGAACAAGGACAGCAAGGTCATCGTCCAGGGCATGACCGGTGCCACGGGCATGAAGCACACCAAGCTCATGCTCGGTGACGGCACCAACATCGTCGGCGGCGTGAACCCCCGCAAGGCGGGCACGTCGGTCGACATCGACGGCAACGACATCCCGGTCTTCGGCACCGTCGCCGAGGCGATGGAGAAGACGGGAGCCAACGTCTCCGTCCTCTTCGTCCCGCCGGCCTTCTCCAAGGCCGCGGTCGTCGAGGCGATCGACGCCGAGATCCCGCTCGCCGTCGTCATCACCGAGGGCATCGCCGTCCACGACTCCGCCGCGTTCTACGCGTACGCGAAGTCGAAGGGCGACAAGACCCGCATCATCGGCCCGAACTGCCCCGGCCTCATCACGCCGGGCCAGTCCAACGCCGGCATCATCCCGGGCGACATCACCAAGCCGGGCCGCATCGGCCTGGTCTCGAAGTCCGGCACGCTGACGTACCAGATGATGTACGAGCTCCGTGACATCGGCTTCTCGTCCGCCGTCGGCATCGGTGGCGACCCGGTCATCGGCACGACGCACATCGACGCCCTGGCGGCCTTCGAGGCCGACCCGGACACCGACCTGATCGTCATGATCGGCGAGATCGGTGGCGATGCCGAGGAGCGCGCGGCCGACTTCATCAAGGCCAACGTGACCAAGCCGGTCGTCGGCTACGTCGCCGGCTTCACCGCGCCCGAGGGCAAGACCATGGGCCACGCCGGCGCCATCGTCTCCGGCTCCTCCGGCACGGCCGCCGCGAAGAAGGAGGCCCTCGAGGCCGCGGGCGTCAAGGTCGGCAAGACCCCGACCGAGACGGCCAAGCTCGCGCGCGCTGCCCTTAGCGCCTAGGGGGCGTCCGGCGGATCATGCCGCCCTCGGACTGCGGTGCCTTGAAAGGCTGGCTGTTGCGGTCCGTGGTGGGTGCGACACCGGATGGACAACGACGAAGGCCCGTACTCCTCCTTGGAAGGGGTGCGGGCCTTCGGCGTGCGTGAGTGGGGCGTTGTCAGTGGCGGGCGATAGCCTTGAAAAGGGCTCGGCCCCCAGGGCGGGAGGGGTCTGCCCAGGGAAACCCGGGCGCGGCCCGGCCCCCGACCCGGCACCCGCCGTGCCCTACCCCACCACCGGATGGATCCGCTCCGGCCCCGCCCCCGGCTCCCCCTGCAGCTTCTTCCGCAGCTTCTTCTCCTTCCGGTCGAGGGACTCCGGGCCGGGCATCGGAGGCACACCGGTGACCGTCTGGCCCGGGGCCTGCGGGGGCTCGTAGTCCTTCGCCGAGGTGACCCAGGTGATCGCCGAGGCGCCGATGATCAAGGCGGTGAACGCGATCGCCGCCCGCGTCCAGAACCGCACCCGCCGCTCGCCCTCCCCGCGCACGGCCGGCGCCTTGCGCGTGCCGAGCTTCTCGGCGCACGCCAACTCCTCCAGCCTGCGGTGCAGCGCGTCCGGGTCGGACAGCTCCGGCAGCCGCGCGGCCACCGCCTCGCGCGCATGCACCAGGCGGTTCGCCGCGGCCGGGGTGCTCGCCTCGGTCTCCGCCGCGGTCTCCGGCAGGCCGAGCCCCACGCCGTCGTGGAGGACGAGCGTGCGGCGGTACGAGGGCGGCAGGCTGAGCAGCGTGTCGAGCAGCCTGCGGTCCTCCGGCTCGGCGGGCGGTACGTCGGGGTGCCCGTGGCTGCGGCGCAGCCGGTGCCACGGCGAGAGCGCGTACTCGTACGCGGCCGCCCGCACCCAGCCCACCGGGTCACGGTCGCGGGCGACCTCGGGCCACTGCTCCCACGCCTTGTGGAACGCCCGCTCCACGGCCTCCTTCGCGAGCGCGCGCCGCCCGGTCAGCAGGTACGTCTGCCGTACGAGGCCGGGGGCGGTGAAGGCGTACAGCGCATCGAATGCCTGAGCGGGCGTCAGCCCTGAGCCTTCCTCCACACCCACACCCGCACCGGGGTCGGCGCCGGTCGCGGCACCCGTATCGGGCGCGACACCCGCACCCGTCTCGACACCCGCACCCGTCTTGGCGCCCGCACCCGCTTTGGCGCCCGCACCAGGCCCGGCACCGGCTCCGACCTCCCCGCGTACGCCCGATGCGGGCGACCGCTCGATGCTCCGCCCGTCACGGCCCCGTCGCCGATGCCCGGCCCGCCGATCGCAGGCCGATCCGGCGCGGGTCTGCCCGTCGCCGCCCGATCCGTCGAGGGCCGGCCCGCCACGTGCCCGGCCGTCACCGGTCTGGACGTCAAGGACTCGCCCGTCCGTGGCCTGTGTCGCCCGGGGACCGGTGCCTCCGTGTTCCCCGTGGTGGTCGCGGGGCACGCCGCTGTGTTCGTCGCGCGCCGGACCGGTGCCCGCCGGCTTCGCCGCGCGCTTGCTCGCGGGCTTCGGGCGCGTCCGGGCACCCTTGCGGCCCTTGCGCTCACGCCCGCGCTCGTCCCCCTTGACGAGATCGACGACTTCGGCGGTCCGGGGGAGTACGGCGGCCTCGGCGGCCGTGTGGGACTGACTGTGCTCGCCACGCTGGGCGGGTTCGACGGGCTTCACGGACATGGTGTGCTCGACAGCCTTTGCGGAGTGGACTGGCCGGGACGTGTGAACGGGCGCCGCCGCGGCGATATCGCCCGGCGCTGGCTTCGACGGTTTCGCCGTATTCGCGGATTTCGCGGGCTCGGAAGGCTTCGCGGGTTGAGCGAGTTCGGCCGGTTCCGAGGGTTCGGCTGGGGGCCGGGCGTCCGGGGGCGGCGCGTCGGTGGACGCCGGGGCGGTGGCGGCTCGGTCCGGGGCATCGGGCCGACGGGCCGCGTCGGCCCGGCCGCGGCTCTGCTTCCGGCGCGGTCCGGTGCCCGGCTGCGAGGTGGCGCCACGCCCACCCGTGCGAGGACCGGAGGTTTCGCCCTCGCCCTCGCCCTCGCCCTTGGCCGCTGCCGCTGCCGCTGCCGCTGCCGCGGGCCGCGTCTGCGGACGCTCGCCGTCCGGTTCCCTCGGCCCCGCCCGCCGTTTGGTGAACTCGGCCAGCAGGGCGGGCGTGGGCCGGGCCGCCGAGGCCCTGTCAACCGCGGCCCCGGGCTGCTCCCCCCTCGTACGGCTGTCCTCGGCCGCCCCCGCGCCGCCGCCCGCGGCTCCTTCCGTACGGTCGTTCCCCGCTCCCTCAGTACGACTGCTCCTTGCCGCCCCCGCCCCCGCCGCCGCGCCATGTGCCCCCCTTGCTCCACCCCGGGAAGCCCCCGCCCCAGCTCCCGTCCCGGCCGCCTTCGCGCGACCGTCCGCCCCCGAACCCTGCGCCCCCGTCCCTCGCCCACCCGCACCCTCACGCCCACCCGCATCCTCACGCCCACCCGCATCCTCACGCTCACGCGGGCCCGCACCCGCACACCCACCCGCACGCCACCCCGCCACCACCTCCGCGTACACCTCCCGCGTCCGCCCCCGCGGGGACGTGCGGCCCGTTTCCCAGGAGCGGATCGTTTCGCGGGTGACGCCGATGTGCTTGGCGAGCTGGGACTGGGAGAGGCCGTTGGCCTCCCGGAGGCGACGGCGTTCCGCGGGGCCGGGCAGGGGTGCTGCGGGGCTCTGGGGCATCTGGGACTCTCCACACCGTGTGCCGTGGCACGGGGCGCACGGCGGTACAGAGCCCCGAGCCCCGATAAGTACATAAACGTATATTGATCGACACTTCGGGCAATCGCCCGTTACCCGATGTGCACGCGTGTCGTTGGGACCATGGCGGGCGTGACCCGGACGACCGACCGCAGCGCACACCCCCAGGGCCTGGCGCCGACACCGCAGACGGCCTCCTCGAAGGCAGCGAACGCGCCCGCGGCGCCGCCGCGGACCACGACCCCGCAGACCCTGCTCAGAGCACTCGCCACCCGGCGCAGACCGGCCGCCCTGCTGCCCTGTCTCCTGGGCGGCGTCCTCGCCGCGGTCCTCGGCCTCGGCGCCTTCGCGGTTCTGGTGATGGCCTTCTGGACCACCTCGCCGTACCCGGGCAGCACCCCCGGCCAGGCCCTACACATCGCGGCCGGCCTGTGGCTGCTCGCCCACGGCACCGAACTCGTCCGCCCCGAGACCCTCACCGGCGCCCCCGCGCCCGTGGGCCTCACCCCGCTGCTCCTGCTCGCCCTGCCCGCCCTCCTCCTGCACCGCGCGGCCCGTGACGCCGCCGATGCCACGCCCGACGCGCGGACCGCGGTCTGCGGAGTGGTGGGCGGCTACCTCCTCGTGGGCACCGGCGTGCTGTTCTACGTGGCCGGCGGCCCCGTCACCGCGAACCCGTTCAGCGCCGCCGTCCACCTGCCGCTGCTCGCCCTCGCCGTCACGGCCATCGGGCTGTGGACGGCGTACGGCCGTCCGTTCGGCCGGCTGCCGGAGTCCGCGTACGGCCTGCGGAACTCCGCCCCCGTACGCACCCTCCTGGCCCGCAGGGACCAGCTGGCCGCCGCCGTACGCGCGGCGGCCGCCGGCACGCTCGTGCTCGCGGGCGGCGGCGCGCTGCTCGTGGCGGTCTCACTCGCGCTGCACCTCGATGCCGTACAGGCTTCGTTCCTGCAGCTCACGGGCGCCTGGTCGGGTCGCGCCGCGGTACTGCTGCTCGCCGTGGCGCTGGTGCCGAACGCGGCGGTCTGGGGCGCGGCCTACGCGCTCGGCCCGGGCGTCCTGCTCGGCACCGGCCAGCTCGCCTGGCCCCTCGGCGCCCCGGCCGCCGCCGCCGACGGCGGCCCGCTGCTGCCGACGTTCCCGCTGCTCGCCGCCGTGCCCTCGCCCGGTCCCGGAACCGCGCTGAACTGGGCCTGCACCGGTGTGGCCGCGCTCGCCGGCCTGAGCGCCGGCTGGTGGGTGGCCCGCGCGGCAGCCCCGGCGGGCGGCGAGCGGACCCAGGCCTGGAGCAGTGGGACCACTGCCCTGACCACCGCGTTCGCGGCCCTCGCCACCGGCCTCGCCTTCGCTCTCCTCGCCACCCTCGCGGGCGGCCCGCTCGGCACCGGCAGGCTGGCGGACTTCGGGCCGGTTTGGTGGCAGACGGGGGCCGCGGCCTGCGGCTGGGTGCTGCTTGCCGGGATGCCGGTGGCTCTGGGCGTACGGGGATGGCGGGCGCGGCTGCCGAAGGTGAGGTCGGGCGAGGTGGCGCCAGGCGAGGCGACGTCGGACGGGAGCAGGCCGGGCGAGGCGGCGTCGGACAAGGTGGCGTCGGAAGCGGAGGCCATGACCGGCGAAGCCGACGCGTCCCCGGCCCCCGGGTCCGGCCCGTCCGGCCGGTACTTCGTCGCACGCGTGCGACGGCTGCCCCGTTGGTGGCCGCGGCGGAGCTCGGAGCAGCCGGAGGCGCAGCAGCCGGACGATCCGGACGAGGAGCAGCCGGTCGGCTCGGATGCGGAGCAGCCGGACTCGCCGGCCGCGTCCGTCACGGCGCCCCCACCCGTGAAAGCGCCCCCGCCCGTACCGTCCTTCGAGCCGTACGACTTCCTCAGCGCGGTCCCGGCGACCGATCCCCCCGATCCCCCCGATCCGACCGATCCCGCCATTCCCGCCGCCCCCACCGAACAGGCCAAGCCGGCTCCGGCCCCCGATCCCACCGACGTGCCGGACAAGCCCGAAGCCCCGTAGCCGCGCACCCGCCGGAAAACCCTTGGCGCGACGCGCCGAGCGGTTGTTACCCTGCCGGCGGCCGTGCGACAGAACGAGGAGGTGGTACCCGTGACCGCAACAACGACATGGGTGCTCCCCTCAGGGGTCACGGTCGGACGGTAGGCAGGTCGTCCGGGAGCGCCGTTCCACGAGCTCTCCCGAAAGGCACGACCATGAGCCTTCACTTCACCTCCGACCACCGCCTCGACGGCAACATCCGCGAACGCGCCTTCACCCTCGACGGCATCCCCGGCTACCTGTGGACCCCCGCAGCAGCAGAGTCGGCGGCGGAACCAGCCGCAGAGGCAGAACCCGGCACCACTGCCACTGCCACTGCCACCGGCACCGGCACCGGCACCGGCATTGGCACCGGCACCGGCATTGACACCGGCACCGACACCCCACTGATCCTCCTCGGCCTCCCGCCCCTCGGCCTCAACCGCATGTACCCCCGCCTCATGGCCCGCGCCCGCCAAGCCGTCGGCGAGGGCTTCGCCGCCGCGACCCTCGAACTCCCCGGCAGTGGCGACCGCCCCCGCCTCCCCGTCGTCGACCAGGCGCGCGCCGATCTGCGCCGGGCCCTCGAAGCCGGTGAACCGGTCGGCGACGAGATCGTCGACCGCCTGGTCCTGCCGCTGGTCGACCGGGCGGTCCCGGAAGCGCGGGCCGCCCTGGACGCGCTGCTCGCGCTGCCCGGGATCGGCGGCCCGGTCGGTTACTCGGGCGGTGTGATCGCTGTCGGGGTCCGGCTCGCGGTGACCGATCCACGGATCGCGGCCGCCGGACTGTTCGCCGGGAGTTTCGTGCCGCGTGCCACCTTCGAGGAGGCACGGCAGGTCACCATTCCGCTGTACGTCCTGCTGCAGTGGGACGACGAGGGCAACGACCGGCAGGCCGCCCTCGACCTGTTCGACGCCTTCGGCTCGAAGGAGAAGGCCCTGGAAGCGAACATGGGCGGCCACACCGGCGTCCCGCAGCACGCGGGAGTGGCCGCGCAGCGCTTCTTCGCCCGGCACCTGAAGCAGCCGTGAGACACGGGCGGGGTCCGGGAGTGCGAACTCCCGGACCCCGCCCGCTCACGCGTACGCGTACCGGTACGCGTATGTGCGTACCGCTCAGTGGAAGAAGTGCCGCGTCCCCGTGAGGTACATCGTCACGCCCGCCGCCTTCGCCGCCTCGACGACCTGCTCGTCGCGGACCGAACCGCCGGGCTGGACGACCGCCTTGACGCCCGCGGCGGTCAGGATCTCCAGGCCGTCGGGGAAGGGGAAGAACGCGTCGGAGGCCGCGTACGCGCCGGCCGCCCGCTCCTCGCCGGCCCGCTCGACCGCGAGCTTCGCCGAGTCGACGCGGTTGACCTGGCCCATGCCGACGCCGACCGAGGCGCCGTCCTTGGCGAGCAGGATCGCGTTGGACTTGACCGCGCGGCAGGCCTTCCAGGCGAAGGCGAGCTCGGCGAGCTCTTCGGCGGAGAGCGCCTCGCCGGTGGCAAGCGTCCAGTTCGCCGGGTCGTCGCCGTCGGCCTGGAGCCGGTCGGTGACCTGGAGCAGCGCGCCGCCGTCGATGGGCTTGACCTCGACGGCGGAGGCGGGCGCGTCGGCGCAGCGCAGGACGCGGATGTTCTTCTTGCGGGCCAGGACCTCGACGGCGCCGTCCTCGTAGTCCGGGGCCACGATGACCTCGGTGAAGATCTCGGCGACCTGCTCGGCCATCGCCACCGACACCGGCCGGTTCACGGCGATCACGCCGCCGAAGGCGGAGAGCGGGTCGCAGGCGTGCGCCTTGCGGTGGGCCTCCGCCACGTCCGCGCCGATGGCGATCCCGCACGGGTTGGCGTGCTTGATGATGGCGACGCAGGGCTCGGTGTGGTCGTACGCGGCACGGCGGGCGGCGTCCGTGTCCGTGTAGTTGTTGTACGACATCTCCTTGCCGTGCAGCTGCTCGGCGGCGGCCAGGCCACCCGTGCCGTCCACGTACAGCGCGGCCGGCTGATGCGGGTTCTCGCCATAGCGCAGGACGTTCGCGCGTTCGTAGGCCGAGCCCAGGAAGTCCGGGAGGCCGCCCGCGGCGGAGCCGCTGATGGATGCCGTGTCGGCCGCCGCGTAGTCATCGGCGAACCACGAGGCCACCGCCACGTCGTAGGAGGCGGTGTGCTGGAAGGCCTCCGCCGCAAGGCGCTTGCGGGCGGTGAGGTCGAAGCCCCCGTCGCGTACGGCCGAGAGCACGTCCGCGTAGCGGGCGGGGCTGGTGACCACGGCGACCGAGGGGTGGTTCTTGGCGGCGGCGCGGACCATCGAGGGCCCGCCGATGTCGATCTGCTCCACGCACTCGTCGGGCGAGGCGCCCGAGGCGACGGTCTGCTTGAACGGGTACAGGTTCACGACGACCAGGTCGAAGGGCTCCACACCCAGTTCCTCGAGCTGCTCGCGGTGCGCGTCGAGGCGCAGGTCGGCGAGGATCCCGGCGTGCACCCGCGGGTGCAGCGTCTTGACCCGGCCGTCCAGGCACTCGGGGAAGCCGGTCAGCTCCTCGACCTTGGTGACGGGCACCCCGGCCGCGGCGATCCGGCCGGCGGTGGAGCCGGTCGAGACCAGCTGGACACCGGCCCCGTGCAGGCCCTGCGCCAGCTCCTCGAGGCCGGTCTTGTCGTAGACGCTGATCAGGGCCCTGCGGATCGGGCGCTGTCCGGAAGTGGCGGCGGTCTCGGCCGAAGCGGCGGTCCCAGAAGAAGCGGCGGTCACGGGATGGATACCTTTCGTCCCTCAATACGGTGGCCGTGGCGGGCGAGCCGTCCCACGACCTCGACGAGCAGCTTGCGCTCGACTTCCTTGATGCGCTCGTGGAGCGCGGATTCGTCGTCCTCGTCCAGGATCTCCACCACGCCCTGCGCGATGATCGGCCCGGTGTCGACACCGTCGTCGACGAAGTGGACGGTGCAGCCGGTGACCTTCGCGCCGTACGCGAGCGCGTCGCGTACGCCGTGGGCCCCGGGGAAAGACGGCAGCAGCGCCGGATGCGTATTGACCGTGCGCCCGCCGAACCGGGCCAGGAACTCCTTGCCCAGGATCTTCATGAACCCCGCCGACACCACCAGATCCGGCTCGTACGCCGCCGTGGCCCGGGTCAGCTCGCGGTCCCAGTCGGCGCGCGAGTCGAAGTCCTTCACCCGGCAGACGAAGGTCGGCAGCCCGGCCTTCTCCGCGCGCTCCAGACCGGCGATGTGCCCGCGGTCGGCGCCCACCGCC
Organism: Streptomyces lothianensis; assembly: GCF_047779955.1. Lineage (NCBI taxonomy): Bacteria > Bacillati > Actinomycetota > Actinomycetes > Kitasatosporales > Streptomycetaceae > Streptomyces > Streptomyces lothianensis. Next base: position 20,129 of record NZ_JBLMKT010000066.1, read on the forward strand.
ACGATCTCGGCCCCGAAACCGGGGTCGGCCACCGCGTCGAGCAGGGCCTGCAGATTGGTGCCCGAGCCCGAGACGAGTACGACAAGCCGCTTCGGCCGGGCGCAGGCGGGGGTTCGGGAACGGGCTGTTACGGGGGTGGCCACGGCGGGGCCCTTTCACATCGGCGGCGCAGGCTGCCTGGCGCATGCTGGGTGCACCAGTGCTTTGTACGGTCATACGAATGCTTCGGGGTTCCCGATACGGGGAACTCTACGAAGCGCCCGACCGTCAGCAACGATACCGGCACACACGGGAGCCCCCACGGGACGGTGGCGTGACCGGCAGGTAGCGTCTGGGGAGCATGGCGCTGCTTGACAAGCCTTGCAGCACGCCTTGTACGAACCGCAGCCGGGCGCGACAGCGAGCTGGGCGCCGCCGACCACGACCATGGGGAAGACGCACACCTGATGCCGGACCGCATGCCCTCGCCCTCGTCGCCGCAGGATGAGTCCACCCCTCAGTCCTCCCCGCAGGCCTCACCCCAGTCCGCCTCCCAGGTGTCCCCGCAGTCCGCGCGGGACGGCGGGACGGACCGCGAGGGCGGTGACAACCCCTTCGCACCGCCGCCCGAGGGCACCCCGGAGCAGCCCTGGCGGCCGCGCCAGCCAGAGAACGGCGGGGACGGCGAGGGCCGGAACGGTTCGGGGCCGGGCTGGAGCGACCGGCAGCCCGGGCGTTCCTCCGGCGGCTTCGGCCAGCGTCCCGGCGGATCCGAGGGCGGTTCCGGTGGTTCGGGCGGTCCGATGGGCCCGATGCGCTGGGATCCGACGGATCCGGTGCAGCGCAAGGCGCGCTATGCGCTGCTCGCCGGCATGTGGGGATTCTTCTTCGGCCTGTTCGGCTGGCCGTATCTGGCGCTGCCGCTCGGCGCGTTCGCCGTGTACTGGGCCCTGACCTCGCTGCGCGGCAAGGCCCGCACCCCCGATCCCACGCAGGCCGCCGCGGCGCGGCCCGACGCCGCCGCCAAGCCGCAGCGGACCGCCGCGATGGGCGGCCTCGTGGCGGGCGGCCTGGCGCTGGCCCTGGTCGGGCTGACCTTCCTGGCCCAGTTGGTCTACCGCGACTACTACGTCTGCGAGCGCGATGCGAACACGCATGCCGCGCAGCAGCAGTGCGAGGAGCTGCTGCCCGGCCCGCTGAGGTCGGTCCTCGGCGACCAGGACTGAATGGTCCCCGCGTCTGCTGCGTGGTTTCCGTGTCTGCCCGGCCCCTTGGACGAAGCTTCGCCCGGGGTCGGGCAGACCTGTGTCCGGCCCCGGGCAGACGGGTGTGGCCGCCCGGCCTCGGGCGGTGGCCGCTCAGGTCGAACTGCGCAGGGCCGCCCAGGTGTTCGGGCCCACCATGCCGTCGACGCCCAGGCCCTTGGCGCTCTGGAACTTCTTCACCGCGGTCCGCGTGTCCGGGCCGAACTCGCCGTCCACCCCCGCGGCGCCGACGCTGTAGCCCCGCTTGGTGAGCATGCACTGCACCTGGACCACGCGCTGGCCCTTGTCGCCGTAGACGGTCTCCGTGGTGCCCGAGTAGTACGTGCACTGGGAGATCCACGGCGGGGTGGCCGGCTTCGTCGTGGTCTTGGTGGGCGCGGGCTCCGGATCGCCGCCGGAGCCCGAACCGCCGGAGGTACCGCCGCTGGTGCCGCCCTCGGCGGGTTTGTCGGCCTCGCCGCCCGTCGATCCGGTCGGCTGGGCACCTGAGCCGCCCGAGCCGCCCTGGCCGGTGTCCCCGGACGCGCTGTCGTCGCCGCTGCCGCCCTCGTCCCCCTTGTCCTTGTCCTTGTCTGTCTCCTTCGACGACGGGGACGTGCCGATGTCCTCGGGGTGGGGCGCGTTGCCGTTCTCGGGGAGCGATGCGCTGCCGGTCACGGCCGGCCGGTCCGCGGCGTTCTGCCCGCCGTCGTCCGAGCCCTGCCGCGTCAGCGCGAACGCCCCGACGGCCACGGCGCATACGGCGACGGCGGCCACGACGGCGAACTGCACCCGCCGCCTGCCGGGTGCGCGGGTACGCGAGGTCGATGCGGCCGCGTGCGGGCCGGGGTGTGCGTGCCCCTCCGGTGCGCCGGGCACCGCGAAGGCGCCGGGCGGGGTTCCTGGTGCGTACGAACCCGGCGGTGTCCGGGGACCGTACGCGCCGGGCGGTGTCTGGAGACCGTACGCGCCGGGCGGGGTCTGCGGCCCGAACGAGCCGGGCGGGGTCTGCGGTCCGTAGGATCCCGGCGGCGTCTGCCCACCGTTCGCGCCGGGCGGCACCGGCGCCCCGTACGCGCCCTGAGTAACCGGCGGACCGAAGCCCGCTCCGGACCCCGCTCCGGACCCCGCTCCGGACCCCGACCCGGATCCTGCTCCGGATCCCGCCCCGCTTCCCGGCCCCGGACCGAACCCGGGTCCCGGCTCCGCGCCCGTCACCCGCTGCGTCGGCGCCCGGAAGTGGCCGGTCTCCTGGGCGGTGGCACGTACGAGCACCTCGTGGGCCTGCTGCCGTTCCCGGAGGCGCGCGCCGAGAGCTCCGGGCCAGGGCCGCGGCCCGTTCTGCAGGTGTCCCGAGGCCTGCGCGGCCTGGATCAGCTGCTGCGAGGTGGGTCGCCCGCCCGGGTCCTTGGCCAGGCAGGCCGCGAGCAGGGCGCCGAGCGCGGGATCGAGCGCCGCCACCTGTGCCATGACCTCGGCCTTGGGCTCCTCGAAGGCGACGCGGTGCATGACGTCCACCCCCGTGCCGTCGCCGAACGGCGCGTATCCGGTGGCCGCGTAGATCAGCGTTCCCGCGAGCGAGAAAACGTCGGACGGCGCCTCGCAGCGCCCTTCGCGCAGATACTCGGGCGCCATGTAGGCGGGCGTGCCGACCCGCGCACCGGTGGTGGTGATGGCGCTGGCGTCCGCGGCCTGGGAGATGCCGAAGTCGATGAGGTGCACGCCGTGCTGCGTGAGGATGACGTTCGAGGGCTTGAGGTCGCGGTGCACGACACCGGCCGCCGCCAGATCAGTGAGCGCCCGCCCGAGCCCGTCGACGAGCCGCCACACCCCGGCCGCGTCCAGCGTCCCGCAGTCGCGCCCGGCCTGGGCGAGATCGAGGCCGGGCAGATACTCGGCGGCCATCCACAGCAGCGAAGCGTCGAAGCCGGTGCCGAGGAACCTCGGCGCGTACGAGGTCTGCACCCGCGCGTGCACGGCCGCCTCGCGCTCGAACCGCCGCCGGAACTCGGGGTCGTCGGCGTACTCGGCCCGGATCACCTTCACCGCGGCGAGCCCCGGCGCGTCATCGGCCGGGCGGGCCAGATACACCCGCCCCATCCCGCCGCTGCCGAGCTTCCCGAGCGGTGCGTACGGCCCGATCCGCTCCGGATCACCGGACTGCAGCGGGTCCGCCCCTGCCTGTTCCCGTGCCGCACGGCCCGCCTCGGGCGTGTACGGCGCGTCCGTGGGCCGCTGGTCAGTCATCTGGAGTCCCCCGACTCTGCGCGCTGTTCATCGGCTGCGTCCGCGGCGCAGCAACAGGGCGGAGATTACCGTCCGTTGACGGGGGAAGCTGCCGCATCCGGTGCAGATCCGGGAAGAGACGGGCTGGCACGGGCCGGTGCGGGAAGCCATTTGGGGCCGCGGCGTCTCAGGGGACGCCGCGGCCACAGCGAGCGCCCCTTCCCCCGTTGGGGCGCGCACACCCCACCGTGCCCGCACGGCGGCAGGAAGGGAACCTGGAACTTTCCAGGGTCGGGATATGGAGGGGCCGACGGATCAGGCGTGCAGAGTCCGGCCGGGCGGCGCCGGGTAGCCGGAGGCGCCGTAGCCCGGCATCGCGGGCTGCTGCGGGAGCGCGGCGGGCGGCACGGCAGCCGGGGTGCGGCGCGCGGAGCCGATCGATATGGCCGCCGCGCCGACCATCAGGCCGAGCCCGGCCAGTGCGCTGACCATGGGCTCGTCCGTGCCGGGCAGATACATGCTGTTCTCGCCGATCGTCTGGCAGGTCTCCTTGGGCCTGGGCCGCTCGGCCGTCCCGGTGTTGACGGTGGTGCACTCGTAACGGAAGCTCACCGGGCTCCGCTTGCCGTTGCTCGACGAGTCGTCCAGGGCGTAGCCGAACATGCCGAGCCCGGCGAGCAGGAAGAGGATCTGGAAGGTGCGGGCCACGGGATGCATGCGGCAACTCCGGTTTCGGTGGGACGAGATCGACCGCCCATGATCTCCCGTGCCTGCCCTCGGACGGAACCTGCAATCTTCCAGGATCGCAGCCGACCTCAGCCGATCTCAGTCGCCCTCAGCCGACCTCAGCCGATCTCAGTCGCCCTCAGCTGTCCGCGCTGTCCGCGCTGTCCGCGCCGACCCCGCAGTGCTCGATGAAGCGGTGTGAGCGGGGAGCGTACGTGCCCGCCAGGTTGCCCTGGGCGCGTTGGGCGGTGCACCCGGTGCGCATCCGGGAGTCGGGGCGGGTGATGTCCTCGCCGACCGGAGTGAAGTCGCGGCCCCGGTAGTACGCGACACCGGCCCGGCCCGAGGATTCACCGCTGTTGTAGAAGATCGAGCGGACCGGTTTCTCCCGCGTCCAGAGGCAGTGCTCCTTGCCGGAGAGCCAGTCGCGGTCGTCCTGTTCCCAGGCGCACATGTCGCCCATCCCGTTCTGCTCGCTGAAGAAGCAGACGGATCCGAGCGGGCAGCGGGCATAGCCGTACGAGAGCCCGTCACCGCTCTGCGGGCGCAGCCCGAGATAGGTGAAGGCCGAGGCGGCCAGCAGGGCCACGACCGCGGTGACGGTGGCGAGCAGGGCGGGACGGCGGATCCGGCGGGTGCGGGGCCGGCGGGCGCGGGACAGTTGGGTGTGGGACGGGTGGGGCGAGCGCAACAGCCGGGGCGGGCGGAACAGCCGGGGCGGGCGACCCGTGCCCGTGACCGCCTCGACCCGCCGCAGCAGCGTGGCCGAGTCGAGCGCCGAGCGTCCGGTGTGCGTGGGCGCGAGACAGTCGGTGATGATCTCCCGCCAGGCATCGGTGAGTTCGGGCGAGAGACGCAGTGTGTCGGTACCGCGCGCATAACGTGTCGCCGCGTCGACGCGCGCCTCGGTCGTGGCGCCGGGCAGCGGATACGTGCCGGTGAGCACGAGGTGCGCGAGCACCCCGAAGGCCCAGATGTCGGCGCTCGGACGGATCCGTGCGCCGCGCTCGTCCATCTCGGGCCAGAGCAGCTCGGGCGGAGTGTAGTCGGGCGTCGCGAACGCGGGCGTGTACGCATGCGTGCCCTCCAGTTCGGCGGCCATGTTGAAGTCCGCGAGCCGCACCGAACCGTCCGCCATCACCAGGACGTTGGCGGGCTTGAGGTCCCCGTGCACCCAGCCCGCTTCATGCAGCTGGTGGATGCCCTCGGCGACCTGCGCGAGCAGCGCGGGCGCCCCGGGCGCCGGTCCGTCGGCGAGCAGGTCCTCGACGGACTGCCCGGCCTTCTCCAGTACGAGCACGGTGGCGCCGTCGAGTTCGGGATCCTCCGGGGCCTCGGCCGTCCGGGTCTCGTACATCCGGATCAGCCTGGGCGCGCGCAGCCGGCTCAGCAGCTCGACCTCGCGCTCGGCGAGTTCGCGCAGGTGGCGCAGCTGGCGGGGGGTGCGGGTGCCGGTGGGCAGGAACTTCAGCGCCACCTCGCCCGGCAGCCCGGACTCCGGCGCCTTGTGCACCCGTACGGAATCCTCCGCCTCCGCTTGTACGGAGTCCTCCGCCTCACCCCGTACGGACCCGTCCGGCTCCGCTCGTACGGACCCGTCCGCCTCAGCCCGTACCAGCTCCGCCGCGTACACCGTGGCGAAGGCCCCGGAGCCGACCGGTTCGCGGACCTTCCAGGGGCCGACCCGGAAACCGGCCGGCACGTCGACGGCGAGGCTCTCCTCCGCGCGCGGCGGCCCGCTCATCCGGCTGCCTTCCCGGCGACGGTCCTTCCGGAGGGGGCCGGCCCGGACCCGGCCCTTCCGGAACCAGGCCTTCCGGAACCAGGCCTTCCGGAACCGGCCTTCCCGGAGTCGTCCGCCCCTCCGCCCGTGGGCGCGAGGACCACGAGATCGCTCTCGCGCACCAGATCGAACCGCAGCGCCAGCGAGACCAGCGACTCCTTCTTGCCGTTGGCGCGCCGTCCGCTCTCCGCGTCCTCGGGGCGCAGCCGCAGCTTCATCGTGAGGTAGTCGATGTTCCAGTAGACCGAGGTGCGGCTGATCGCCGGACAGGTGGGGCGCAGCCGCTCCACCAGCTCCTCGACGGTCGGCAGCGGCGCCCGCGGGGCGCCGCGCAGCCGCGGCTCGCACAGGGCGGCGAGGACCGCGTAGTAGCGCTTGGTGGGGTCGAGTGAGAAGGCCGGCGCGGTGGCCGGGCCCGGCAGCGCACTGCGGTCGGCGCTGCGGAAGGCGTGCCGCGGCGCCCAGACGTCGAAGCTCAGCAGATCGCCGCCCGCCGGCAGTACCACCCGCGCGAACTCGAAGGGCACGGGCGCGTCCAGCCGCCCCGGCGTGATCTTGATGTGCTCGCCGGCGCCCTCCGGGTTCTCCACCACGTATGTCTGGTCCGTGCTGAAGTTGCTGATCAGCCAGAACGAGCGGTGCGCGGTGATCTCGCCCGCGGCCCGCGGCACACCCTCGTGATCGATGACGAGCCCGCCGTCCGCGGCAGCCGCCCGCCCGAACGCGACCCGCTCACCGCTCCCGATCCGGAACTGCCGCTCCGGCCCCGCACCGCCCGGTGGCACGACGATGACACTGAACATAGTTGTGATCCCCCCTCACGACGGCATGCAGCGTAAGGGACTGAGGTGAACGCCCGGCCCCGGTCCGCGAAGCGGCCGCGCCCCGCCTCGGTCGAGGCAGGACGCGGCCGCTTTGCGGACCATCGGATTCCGCATGGCCGGTCCGCAGGCCGCGACCCCTCGCGGCCCGTCCCCCCGTACCGCCCGTCCCCCGTACCGCCCGGCTCAGTACCGCCCGGCTCAGTACCGCCCGGCTCAGTACCGCGGACGCGCGAACCAGGCCGAGCCCGAGGGCACTGCCGGGGCGGCCGCGATGATGGCGCCGAAGACGATCCACAGGATCGGGAAGACCGTGGCGCTGGCCGTGCCGGTGTCGAGGCCGGCGAACAGCGAGATCAGACCGAAGACCGCGCCGAGCGCGCCGTACACGATGGCGGTGATGCGGATGCCCTGGCCGCCGTTGCCGAACTTCACCCCGAGGGTGATGGAGAGCGCGGCGAGACCGGCCGCGATCAGCGCGAACACGAAGAACACCCCGGCGGCCGCGTCCGCGCCGTCGGAGCCGAAGCCGTAGCCGATGTCGTCGGCGGCGTCGCCGATGTCGCTGGCGAAGGCCGCCAGGTAGACGAGGCCGAGGGCGCCGATGATCTGCACGGCGGAGATGATGAACAGGAACACGCGGGCCGTCACGAGCAGGCCCGGCATCGTCATCGGCATCATGTTGCCGCCCGGGTAACCGGGGTATCCGGGCTGCTGCGGGTATCCGGGCTGTTGCGGGTAGCCGTAGCCCGGCTGCTGCGGCGGCACGGAGGGCGGTTGCTGCTGGGGGTAGCCGTAACCGGGTGCGGCGGGCGGCTGCTGGGGCGGCTGGCCGTAGGGGTTGTTCGGATCGCCGTAACTCATGGCGGTTGACTCCTCCGTGGGTGATGCGGGGACGACGCGGTTCGCTGTACGGAGGAAGGTCTGAGTCTCGCAGCGGCCGTCCCCCCGGTCACTCCCGCGGCACTGTGCCCGCCCATGCTTCTAGGCGTGCCTGTACTTGTCCACCCGCATTCCGTATGTGTTGTGCAAGTGCAACCTCTTCGATCTTGAACCGGCAAAATGTCACGATCACGTGACGCGCCCCCGGGAGAACCGCGGCAGCCGATTGGAGACCGGAACCCCCGATCGGCGAGGATGGGGGCCATGACCGCCCAGATTCTCGATGGCAAGGCCACCGCAGCCGCGATCAAGACCGAGCTCGCCGAACGTGTGGCGGTGCTCAAGGCACGCGGCATCACGCCCGGACTCGGCACCGTGCTCGTCGGCGAAGACCCCGGCAGCCAGAAGTACGTCGCGGGCAAGCACCGCGACTGCGCCCAGGTCGGTATCGCCTCCATCCAGCGCGAACTGCCCGCGACGGCCTCGCAGGAGGAGATCGAGGCGGTCGTCCGCGAGCTCAACGACGACCCGGCCTGCACCGGCTACATCGTCCAGCTTCCGCTGCCCAAGGGCATCGACGAGAACCGCATCCTCGGCCTGATGGACCCGGCCAAGGACGCCGACGGACTGCACCCGACCAACCTCGGCCGCCTCGTCCTGAACGAGCCCGCTCCGCTGCCCTGCACGCCCAACGGCGTGATCACACTGCTCAGGCAGTACGGGGTGGAGATCGCCGGAGCCGAAGTGGTCGTCGTCGGCCGTGGCGTGACCATCGGACGCTCCATGCCGCTGCTGCTCACCCGCCGCTCCGAGAACGCGACCGTGACCCAGTGCCACACCGGCACCCGGGACCTGGCCGCGCACCTGCGCCGCGCCGACATCATCGTGGCGGCGGCGGGCGTACCGCACCTGATCAAGCCGGAGGACGTGAAGCCGGGCGCCGCCGTCCTCGACGTCGGCGTCTCGCGCGACGAGAGCGGCAGGATCCGCGGCGACGTGCACCCCGGGGTCGCCGAGGTCGCGGCCTGGATCTCCCCGAACCCGGGCGGCGTCGGCCCGATGACCCGGGCACAGCTGCTTGTCAACGTGGTCGAGGCGGCGGAGCTGGCGGCCGGAGCGCACGGTGTCGGCTGAGGGGCCGGTGACCGGGGCCGCCGGGGAGCCGTCCGCGGGGGAGCCGTCCGCGGAGCCCGCGTCCGGTTCCGAGGCGCCGCGGGCCTCGGGTGTCTCCAAAGCCGCCCGGGCCTCGGGTGCCTCCGAAGCTCCGCGGGCCCCGGCCGTCTCCGAGGCCTCCGGGACTTCCGAGGCGCCGGCCAGGAAGAAGTCCCGCCGCTTCCCCTCCATCACCAAGGACACGGCCCGGCCCGAGGGCGGTGGCCGGGCGGCGCCCGGGGACGCGCCCGCGCCCGCGCGGCAGTGGCCCATGCTCACGGTGCTCGTGCTGACCGGGACCGGTCTGCTCCTCACGGCCTTCGACGTCTGGCGCCCCGGCATCATCACGATCGGCGCCGCCCTGCTCACGGGCGCGGTGCTGCGCTGGGCGCTCCCCTCGGTCGGCATGCTCGCGGTCCGCTCACGCTTCACCGACCTGCTCACGTACGGGATCCTGGGCACCGCGATCGTGCTCCTCGCGCTGATGGCACAGCCGGATCCGGTCCTGGAGATCCCGTTCCTGGACGACACCCTCCACTTCACGATCAGCAGCTGACGGGTCCGCATCGGCAGCTGACGGGTCCGCATCGGCAGTCGACGGGCCCGCATCGGCAGCCGACCGGCCGGGCACCGGCCCTCGGCCCGGCCCGCGCTGTCGGAGCCGTCGCGTACTGTGAGCACCGACCACTGACCAGGGGTTCCCGCCGGTCCGGCCTCCGCGGATGGGACACTTCAGAAGATTGAACAGGGCGCGCACCGTGGCGGGCCCTGACCCGAATGGCTCCCGTGCGCCGGTGCCGGGGGAACCGACACCTTGCCTTTGGGCATCCCTGTGGTTAGCCATGGGGGAGCGGCCGACCGTCCTGCCTGGTCGGCGCGGGCGCCAGAGGGAACGCAGGGCGTCACACGAGGGTACGTCCGGGCACGACACGGGGGGACAAGGGGGAAGCAATGCCTCGCTGGAGGGCGCTGCCGGAGGAACTCGACCCGCAGGTGCGCGAGTTCGCGAGCCAGCTGCGGCGGCTCGTCGACCGCAGCGGGCTGAGCATCGCCGCGGTGTCGGACCGTACGGGCTACAGCAAGACGTCGTGGGAGCGTTATCTCAACGGCAGGCTGCTCGCCCCCAAGGGCGCCATCGTGGCCCTTGCCGAGGTCACCGGCACCAACCCGATGCACCTCACCACCATGTGGGAGCTCGCGGAGCGCGCCTGGAGCCGCTCCGAGATGCGGCATGACATGACGATGGAGGCGATCCGGATCTCCCAGGCGCGCGCGGCGCTGGGCGAATTCGGCCCCAACCCCCCGAGGGACGGCACCGGAAAGCCCCGCACCGGCTCCCCGTCCGCCTCAACGGCCCACCCCCCGACCCAGCCGGCCTCGACGTACCCGCCGCGCACAAGCGCCCCCTCCGCCGACCAGGGCTCCTACGGCCCGCCGTCGGGCCCGGGCCGCCCCCGGGGCGGCGCGCCCTCCGGCGGCTCTCCGGACGGACCGCCCCGCAGGGGCAGGCTCACGATGCTCCTCGCGGGCCTCGTGGGCGCCGCGGTCGTCATCGCGGCGGTCTTCTTCCTCACCGACTTCGGCAAGGGCGACGACGGCGATCCCGACGCCGGCAAGTCCCCCACCGCACCTGCCACGACTGCCCCGGAGCTGCCGGAGGGCGTGGAGTGCCACGGCGACTCCTGCACGGGCCAGGACCCGGAGACCATGGGCTGCGGCGGCGCCTTCGCCACGACGGCCCGCGAGGTCACGGTCGGCCCGGCCAAGGTCGAGGTCCGCTACAGCAAGGCCTGCGGCGCGGCCTGGGCCCGCATCACGGCCGCCAGTCCCGGCGACAAGGTGGAGATCCGCGCGGACGGCGAGACCGCCCGAACCGCCGAGGCGGACGCCGACTTCAACGCCTACACGACCATGCTCCCGGCAGCCTCCCCCGACTCCGTCAAGGCCTGCGCCACCCTCCTCGACGGCAAGAAGGGCTGCACGAAGTAGCCGAGGGCGCGGGACCCGGGGGCGAGTTCCGCGGTGTCGCCCACCGATCGGGTGCGTCCCCCTGCCCGTGTGGGCCGGACCACACATGCCCCGGAACGCAGTGCTCGTCTCGCGGTATAGCCTGGCCCGTGGATCTCCCTTGACGTCAAGAGATCGATCATCCGGCGTCAGCGGGGGAACCACAGGACTTGGGGCAGGGACCCCCACCGCCAGCTGTCTTAACGGAGATCGCCATGACCCGCACTCCCGTGAATGTCACCGTCACCGGCGCGGCCGGCCAGATCGGTTACGCGCTGCTCTTCCGTATCGCCTCCGGGCACCTGCTGGGCCCGGACGTGCCGGTCAAGCTGCGTCTCCTGGAGATCCCGCAGGGCATGAAGGCCGCCGAGGGCACCGCCATGGAGCTCGACGACTGCGCCTTCCCGCTGCTGCAGGGCATCGACATCTTCGACGACCCGAACAAGGGCTTCGAGGGCGCCAACGTCGGTCTGCTCGTCGGTGCCCGCCCGCGCACCAAGGGCATGGAGCGCGGTGACCTCCTGGAGGCCAACGGCGGCATCTTCAAGCCGCAGGGCAAGGCCATCAACGACCACGCCGCGGACGACGTCAAGGTGCTCGTCGTCGGCAACCCGGCGAACACCAACGCGCTGATCGCCCAGGCCGCCGCCCCGGACGTACCGGCCGAGCGCTTCACCGCGATGACCCGCCTCGACCACAACCGTGCGCTCTCGCAGCTCTCGAAGAAGACCGGCGTGCCGGTCGGCGAGATCAAGAAGCTCACGATCTGGGGCAACCACTCCGCCACCCAGTACCCGGACATCTTCCACGCCACGGTCGGCGGCAAGAACGCCGCCGAGGTCGTGAACGACGAGAAGTGGCTGGCCGAGGACTTCATCCCGACCGTCGCCAAGCGCGGTGCCGCCATCATCGAGGCCCGTGGCGCCTCCTCGGCCGCCTCCGCCGCCAACGCCGCCATCGACCACGTGTACTCGTGGGTCAACGGCACCGCGGACGGCGACTGGGTCTCGATGGGTATCCCGTCGGACGGTTCGTACGGTGTGCCCGAGGGCCTCATCTCCTCGTTCCCCGTCACCACCAAGGACGGCACGTACGAGATCGTCCAGGGCCTTGAGGTCAACGAGTTCTCGCGCACCCGGATCGACGCCTCGGTCCAGGAGCTCTCGGAGGAGCGTGAGGCGGTCCGCGCCCTCGGTCTGATCTGAGCCGGTCGCACGAGCCGAAGTCCCGGTCCCCGTATGGGGGCCGGGACTTCGGCTTGCTGCCCGTTCGGGGACCGGGATCAGCCCTGCTGCTTCTGCAGCTCCGCCAGGTCCACCGTCTCGCCGGCCGCCGGGGTCTCGCTCGGCACCGGCTCGTCGAAGTCCGAGAACAGGACGGTGTTCTTCTTGCCGTCCTCCTCGCTGACGATCCGCAGCGGGTAGGGCTCACCCTCGGTGGCGACGTCGATGGTGGACTCCTCGCCGTCCTCGGTCCCGTGGATCGCGATGGTCTCCTGACCGTCGACGGAGCCCTTGTCGCCCTTCTTCATGTCGCCGGAGTTGTTGTCCGACTTCATGTCCGCCTGCAGTGCCGTGAGGTTGCAGGAGGAGGAGAAGGACTGCATCTGCGGGTCGTTCGCATCGCCGACGAGGTACTTGTCGCCGACCAGCGCCGAGACGGCCTCGCCCTGCGGGCCGCCCGTGGCCTTCCAGAAGTCCTTGTCGGCCTTCATCCAGACCTTCTCGCCGACCTTGAGGATCTCGAAGCTGCCCTTGCCGGGCGCCATGTCGAAGGTGCCGGCGCAGTTGCCGTCCTGGTCGACGGCGAGGTCGAAGGCCTGCGGGCCGTCGCTTCCCGCCTCGCCGCTCTCCATCTTCATCCGCAGCGACTTGGCCTCGAGCAGCGCCTGCTGCGCCGCGTCGCTGATCTCCTTGGCGCTCTTGTCGGCGATCCCGTTCCCGCCGGAGCCGCTCGAATCGTCACCGCATGCGGCGAGTGTCCCCACCAGGAGTCCCGCACACAGTGTGATTCCCGCCGCACGCATCGTCCGTCGCTGCAACTTGGGCATTGCTTCCCCTTCGTCTGTCGCACCTGCCTGTTTGCGGTGCTTTGGTATAGATGGCCCTGACGTCGAGTGACCCCAGCCACTTTCCGTGTACGGAGACGCATGCTTTCCCGCCTTCAGGGCAGGGGCATCCGATCACCGTGGAGTACGCGGGGTCAAAAGCACCGTGATCGGAAGGCAAGGCGAGAAGTGTCGGCACAACAGACCATCCATGTGGACGGAGAGTGGCGCAGTGCCCTCGACGGTTCCACACGCGACATCCTCGACCCCGCCGAGGCCCGCCCGTTCACGAGCGTCGCCGAGGGCGGCGCCCGGGACGCCGATCTGGCGATCGCCGCGGCGCGCCGCGCCTTCGACGAGGGCCCCTGGCCCGCCACCCCGGTGGCCGAGCGGGCCGCGCTGCTGCGCAGGGTCGCGGACTTCCTCGTACGCGACCGTGAGGAGCTCGGGCGGCTCGAGGCCCAGGACGCGGGCAAGACCGTCGAGGAGGGCCGGGTCGACGTCGACTGTGTGGCCGACGCCTTCCGCTACTTCGCCGATCTCGTCGCCGCCGAGGGCCCGGGCCGGGTCGTCGACGCGGGCAGCGACACCGTGCACAGCGTCGTCGTGCACGAGCCGGTCGGCGTCTGCGCGATGATCACGCCCTGGAACTACCCGCTGCTCCAGGCCAGCTGGAAGATCGCCCCGGCGCTCGCCGCGGGCAACACCTTCGTCATCAAGCCCAGCGAGATCACCCCGCTGACCACGGTCGCGCTGATCCGCCTGCTCGAAGAGGCCGGTCTGCCGGCCGGTGTCGCCAACATCGTGACCGGCCCCGGCCACACCGTCGGCGCCCGCTTCGCCGAGCACGAGGACGTCGACCTCATCTCCTTCACCGGCGGCCTCGTCTCCGGTACGAAGGTGGCCGAGGCGGCCGCCAAGTCGGTCAAGAAGGTCGCCCTCGAACTCGGCGGCAAGAACCCCAACGTGGTCTTCGCCGATGCCTGCGCCACCGACGAGGGCTTCGACACGGCCGTCGACCAGGCGCTGAACGCCGCGTTCATCCACAGCGGCCAGGTCTGCTCGGCCGGCGGCCGGCTCATCATCGAGGAGTCCGTCCGCGAACGCTTCGTCGACGAGCTCACCCGCCGCGCCGAGCGCATCCGGCTCGGCCGCGGCACCGGCGACGGTGTCGAGTGCGGTCCCCTCGTATCGCAGCAGCAGCTGGAGAAGACCGAGGGCTTCGTGGCCTCCGCGCTCAAGGAGGGCGCGGTGCTGCGCACCGGCGGCAAGCGCCCCGAGCCGAACGAGCACCGCAGCGCCGAGGGCTACTTCTTCCAGCCGACCGTCCTCGACCACTGCCACCGCGAGATGCGCGTGGTGCGCGAGGAGGTCTTCGGACCCGTCCTGACCGTCGAGACCTTCACGACGGAGGACGAAGCGGTCGCCCTCGCCAACGACACCGAATACGGTCTCGCCGGCGGCGTGTGGACCACCGACGCGGGCCGGGCCCGCCGCATGGCGCGCCGGCTGCGGCACGGCACCGTCTGGATCAACGACTTCCACCCCTACCTGCCGCAGGCGGAGTGGGGCGGCTTCGGCAAGTCCGGTGTCGGCCGCGAGCTCGGCCCCGCGGGCCTCGCCGAGTACCGCGAGTCCAAGCACGTCTACCAGAACCTGGACCCGAAGCCGGTCCGCTGGTTCGCGGGCTGATCACGGCGTCATCCGGTGGCGCGGGCCGATCCCCCGCGCCACCTCCCCTCCCCACAGCACACCCAGCAAGAAGCCAATAAGCGCAGAACCTTGCAGCATCACGAAGAGGAGCACCGCACAATGCCTCAGTACGACTACGTGGTCATCGGGGGCGGCACCGCAGGGTCGGTGATCGCGTCCCGGCTGACCGAGGACCCCGGCGTCAAAGTGGCCGTCATCGAGGGCGGCCCCAGCGACGTGGGGCGCGACGACGTGCTCACGCTGCGCCGCTGGATGGGTCTGCTGGGCGGTGAACTCGACTACGACTACCCGACCACCGAGCAGCCCCGCGGCAACTCCCACATCCGGCACAGCCGCGCCAAGGTGCTCGGCGGCTGCTCCAGCCACAACACCCTGATCGCGTTCAAACCGCTGCCGTCCGACTGGGACGAGTGGGCCGAGAACGGGGCCAAGGGCTGGGACGCGGAGTCGATGTCCCCGTACTTCGACAAGCTCCTCAACAACATAGTTCCGGTCGGCGAGCTCGACCGGAACCAGATAGCCCGCGACTTCGTCGACTCCGCGCAGACCGCGCTCGGGGTGCCGCGCGTCGACGGCTTCAACAAGCAGGCCTTCGACGAGGGCGTCGGCTTCTTCGACCTCGCGTACCACCCGGAGAACAACAAGCGCTCCAGCGCCTCCGTCGCGTATCTCCACCCCGTGATGGACCACCGCCCCAACCTCACGATCATGCTGGAGACCTGGGCGTACAAGCTGGAACTCGACGGCACCACCGCCCGCGGTGTGCACGTCCGTACGAAGGACGGCGAGGAGCAGTACATCGAGGCCACGCGCGAGGTTCTGGTCTGCGCCGGCGCGGTGGACACCCCGCGGCTGCTGATGCACTCCGGTATCGGCCCGCGCGAGCAGCTCGAAGCGCTGGGCATCCCCGTGGTGCACGACCTGCCGGGCGTCGGCGAGAACCTGCTCGACCACCCCGAGTCCGTGATCGTCTGGGAGACGAACGGACCGATCCCCGAGAACTCGGCGATGGACTCCGACGCGGGCCTCTTCGTGCAGCGGGACCCGGAGTTCAAGGGCCCCGACCTGATGTTCCACTTCTACCAGATCCCGTTCACGGACAACCCGGAGCGGATCGGCTACGAGCGTCCCGAGCACGGTGTCTCGATGACGCCGAACATCCCCAAGCCGAAGAGCCGCGGCCGGATCTACCTGACCAGCGCGGACCCCGAGGTCAAGCCGGCCCTCGACTTCCGGTACTTCACCGACGAGGACGACTACGACGGCCGCACCCTCGTCGACGGCATCAAGATCGCCCGCGAGATCGCCAAGACCGAGCCGCTCGCCTCCTGGCTGAAGCGCGAGGTCGCCCCCGGCCCCGAGGTGACAAGTGACGAGGAACTGAGCGCCTACGCGCGCCAGGTCGCCCACACCGTGTACCACCCTGCGGGCACCTGCCGTATGGGTGCCTTTGATGATGAACTTGCCGTAGTGTCCCCGGATCTGACGGTTCGTGGGCTCAGCAACATCCGGATCGCCGACGCCTCGGTGTTCCCGACGATGACCGCGGTCAATCCGATGATCGGGGTCCTGATGGTGGGCGAGAAATGCGCCGAGCTGCTGACCGGGAGTGATGCCTGATGACCGCCGACCTGAGCAAGGACAACGAGAGCGGCCCCGTCTTCGAGGTACGGGACCTGTGGAAGGTCTTCGGACCGAAGGCGGACCGTGTCCCGGCCGACCCGGAGAACGCGGGCCTTTCCACGGCCGAACTGCGCGCGAAGACCGGCTGCACCGCCGCCGTCCGTGACGTCAGCTTCGAGGTGCAGCGCGGCGAGGTCTTCGTCGTCATGGGCCTCTCCGGCTCCGGCAAGTCGACCCTCGTACGGACCCTGACCCGGCTCATCGAGCCGACCAGCGGCTCCATATCCATCAACGGCGAGGACGTCCTCGCCATGGACAAGAACCGGCTGCGCGAACTGCGCCGGCACAGCGCCGCGATGGTCTTCCAGAACTTCGGCCTGCTGCCGCACCGCACCGTTCTCGACAACGTCGCCTACGGCCTGGAGATCCAGGGCGTCGGCAAGGCCGAGCGGCGCGCCAAGGCGATGCAGGTCGTCGAGAAGGTCGGCCTCGCCGGCCTCGAACAGCGCCGCCCCGGCCAGCTCTCCGGCGGCCAGCAGCAGCGCGTCGGCCTGGCCCGCGCGCTCGCCGTCGACCCCGAAGTGCTCCTCTTCGACGAGCCGTTCAGCGCCCTCGACCCGCTGATCCGCCGCGACATGCAGGAGGAGGTCATCCGCCTGCACCGCGAAGAGGGCCGCACCATGGTCTTCATCACCCACGACCTCTCCGAGGCGCTCCGCCTGGGCGACCGCATCATGCTGATGCGCGACGGCGGCATCGTGCAGCTCGGCACCGCCGAGGAGATCGTCGCCAACCCGGCGGACGAGTATGTACGGGACTTCGTCCGTGACGTGGCCCGCGAGCAGGTCATCTCGGTGCGCCGCGCGATGCGTCCCGGCGGCTGCGGAGCCGCCGAGCACACCCTGCCCGTGCTCGACCCGGACATGGTGGTCGCCGACGCGATCGAGACCGTCGTCCGCCGCGGGGAGAGCACCTGTGTCGTGCAGGACGACGTCTGCCTCGGCTCCGTCGACGAGTCGATGCTGCTCGCCGTCATCGCCGGACTCGACGGCGAGGGTGAGCAGCAGGGCAAGGCGGTGGCCGCCGTATGAGCCACTCCGGCAGTAGCAGAAGGGGGCGTTCCATATGACCGCCCCGACCCTTGACCGTCCCGTGAAGAGCGATGCAACGGACGAGGTGCGGCCGCCCGGTGCGTTCGCCCGGCTCGCCGCCCACCCCAAGGTCATCGCCCTGGTGGCCGCGCTGCTCGTCGCGGTGGTCTCCGCGGCCGTCGCCGGCAGCGGCGCCTGGCCCGAGGGCCTGACCGCCGATGTCCGCAGCCCGCTGCGGGACTTCAACGAGTGGCTGGTCGACAACCGCACCAGCCACCCGGTCTTCCTGTACTTCCTGCTGCACATCTCCAACACCGCCGACTCCGCCGTCGACGGCGTGTTCAGCTTCCTGGAGACGCTCGGCTTCATCGGTGTCACCGTGGCCGCCGTGCTCATCGCCTGGTACGCGGGCGGCGCGGACCTGCGCCGCCGCGCCCTGGTCACCGCGGGCACCGCGTTCGGCACCTTCGCCTTCATCGGCCTGTTCGGCATGTGGGAACCGGCGATGGACACGCTGTCGCTGATGGTGGTCTGCGTCACCGTGGCCGCCGCCATCGGTGTGCTGCTCGGCCTGTTCGCCGGTCTCTCGGACCGCGGCCAGCGGATCATGCGCCCGGTCTTCGACACGATGCAGGTGCTGCCCGCCTTCTCGTATCTGCTGCCGTTCGTGCTGATCTTCGGCATCGGTGTCCCCTCGGCCTTCGTGGCCACGGTCATCTACGCCGTGCCGCCGATGGCGCGCCTGACCGCCCTCGGTCTGCGCGGCGCCGACCCGGCGGCCCTGGAGGCCTCCGCCTCGCTCGGCGCGAGCCCGGTGCAGCGGCTGTGGACGGCCCGGCTGCCGCTGGCCCGCCGGCAGATGCTGCTCGGCCTCAACCAGACGATCATGATGTGTCTGTCGATGGTCGTGCTCGCCACGATCATCGGAGCCGGCGGTCTGGGCGAGCCCATCTACCGGGCCCTGTCCGTTCTCGACGTCGGTCTGGCGCTGCCGCCCGGCATCGCCATCGTGCTGCTCGCCATCTGGCTGGACCGCACCACGGCCGCCGCCGGTGAGCGCCTCGACGACCCCGCCGCGGCGGTCCGTACGCCTCGGACGGCGTGGATCCTGCGGGGCGCCCTCGCGGCCGCCGTCGCCGCGGCGAGCGTCATCGGCTCGGCCATCGGCCGCACCGAGTGGCCCGAGGAGTGGTCGTTGTCGATGGCCGACCCGGTCAACGACGTCACCGGCTGGATCGAACGCGAACTCTCCTCCGGCATCCCGGTCATCGGCGGTACGCACACCTGGGCCGAAGGCTTCGCAGAGCACGTGCTCAACCCGCTGCACAGTGCCCTGGTCGGCACCCCGTGGTGGGCGCTGATCCTGGTCGCGGGTGTCATCGCGTTCCTCGTGGGGCGCCTGCGTGCGGCCGTCACCGTCGTCCTCGCGCTCGGTGCGATCGGCGCGATGGGGCTGTGGGACCGCTCCATGAACACCCTGTCGCAGGTGCTCGCAGCCCTGGCGCTGACCCTGCTCATCGGCTTCGCGATCGGTGTGCTGGCCGCCCGGGTCACCTGGGTGGCGCGGCTGATCAGGCCGTTCCTCGACGCGCTGCAGACCATGCCGCAGTTCGTCTATCTGATCCCGATGATCGCCCTGTTCAGCGGTGGCCGTTTCGCCGGTGTCGCGGCCTCGGTGCTCTACGCACTGCCCGCCGTCATCCGCATCACCACCCAGGGCATCCGCGAGATCGACCCGTCCGCGCTCGAAGCGGCCCGTTCGCTCGGCGCCTCGACCTCGCAGCAGCTGCGCCAGGTCCAGCTCCCGCTGGCCCGCCCGGCGCTGCAGCTCGCCGTCAACCAGGGCGTCGTCCTGGTCCTTTCGATGGTGGTCATCGCCGGAATGATCGGCGGCGGCGCGCTCGGCTACGACGTGGTCAAGGGCCTCGCCAAGGGCGATCTGGCACTCGGCCTGACCTCCGGTATCGCGATCGTCTGCCTCGGTGTGCTGCTCGACCGCATCACCCAGCCGGCGGCCTCGGTCAAGGAGCGCACCATGCGCTGACGGCCGTCACCGCCCCCGAGTTTTGTCCACGCACAGCTCAACCTCTGCTGAAACAAAGGAAACCGACACTCATGAAGCTCAGTAAGCGGATGCGCACCTCGCTCATCGCCGGCGCCGGCGCGCTCGGCATGCTCGCCCTCAGCGCCTGCGGCGCCGCCGACACCGGCGGCGACGGCGGCAACTCGGACGAGGTCACCATCACCGTCCCGTCGTGGGTCGGCGCCCAGGCCAACGCCGAGGTCGCCAAGGTGATCCTCGAAGAGGAACTCGACGTCAAGAAGGTCACCCTCAAGACGATGGACGAGCCCATCGCCTGGGACGCCCTCAACAGCGGCGACGCCGACGCGATCCTCGAGGACTGGAACGGCCAGCCCGAGAAGCAGAAGCAGTACATCGACGAGGAGAAGACCGTCGTCAAGGGCGGCGACCTCGGCGTCACCGGCCACATCGGCTGGTTCGTGCCGAAGTACTACGCCGACGAGCACCCCGAGGTGCTCGACTACAAGACCCTGAACAAGGTCGCCAAGGACTTCGCCAGCTCGGAGTCCCAGGGCAAGGGCGAGTTCCTGGGTGCGGCCCCCTCGTACACCACGTACGACCAGTGGCTCATCAAGAACCACAACCTGGACTTCAAGATCAAGGAGACGGGCGCCGAGGCCGCCCAGATCAAGGAGATCCAGCAGAAGTACAAGAACAAGGAGCCGTTCATCACCTACTGGTGGGAGCCGCAGTGGCTCAACGCCGACATCGACCTGGTCGAGGTGAAGCTGCCGGAGTTCACCGAGGGCTGCAACGAGCCCAAGGAGAAGACCGAGTGCGGCTACGCGAACACCCCGCTGCAGAAGTACCTCAACGCCGACTTCGCCGAGAACGGCGGTGACGCGGCCGAGTTCCTGAAGAACTTCCGGTGGACCAACGACCAGCAGAACAAGGTCTCGAAGTGGATCGCCAAGGACAAGATGTCCGGCTCCGAGGCCGCGAAGAAGTGGGTCGAGGAGAACAAGGACATCTGGCAGCAGTGGCTTCCCAAGAGCTGACCCCGCAGCTCTGACGCAGCAGCTGCGAGCAGCAGTTCTGACTCAGGAGTTCTGACGCAGGAGTTCTGACTCAGCGGCTCTGACACACGTGCCGGTGCCGGGCGCCCCGCGGTGCGCCCGGCACCGGCACGTGCGCTTCCTGGGGCCGCCTCCCGCGGACCGGTGCTCAGCCTTGCGGGCGGTGTGCGAGTGAGCCCGGCGTGTAGTGCCCCGGTACGGCCCGGCTGGTGACCGCGATCCGGTTCCACGCGTTGATCACGATGACCTGCGCGACGACCGCGGCGACCTCGTCCTCCGTGAGGACCTTCGCGACGTTCTCGTACACCTCGTCCGGCACGAAGCCCTCGGTGAGGACCGTGACCGCCTCGGTCAGCTCGATCGCGGCGATCTCCTTCTCGGTGTAGAAGTGCTTCGACTCCTCCCACGCGCTCAGCTGGACGATCCGCTCCAGCTTCTCGCCGGCGGCCAGCGCGTCCTTGGTGTGCATGTCCAGGCAGAACGCGCAGTGGTTGATCTGCGAGGTGCGGATCTTGACCAGCTCCGCCGTCACCGGGTCGATGTGCTTCGCGGCCGCGCCGTCCAGGCGGACCATGGCTCGGTAGAAGTCCGGGGCCAGCTTCGCCATGTCGAAGCGGGGCGTGTGTTCGGTTACGTATCCGTTGCTCATGGCAACAAAGCTATGCGCGGGTCGGCCCGCATGTATGGTCCATTTCCATGGTGGATTCGTGGGCCAATCGGATGGCGGACGGCATCCCGGCGGATGGCGTCCCTGCGGACGGCATCCCTGCGGACGGCGCCCGGGGCGCAGGGGCCAGGGCCCTCGGTGTCGATCTGCACCTCGACGTCGGCCGCCACGGCGTGCGCAGGAGCCTCACCGACGCCCTGCGCGAAGCCGTCCGCGGCGGCCGCCTGGGCCCCGGCACCCGCCTGCCGTCCTCGCGCACCCTCGCCGTCGACCTGGGCCTGGCCCGCAACACGGTCGCCGAGGCCTACGCGGACCTGGTCGCCGAGGGCTGGCTCACGGCACGCCAGGGCTCCGGGACACGGGTGGCCGAACGAGCCGTACCCCGTCACGCCCGGCGGCGTGCCGTGAACCGCCCGGCCCGGCGCCTGCCCCGCACCGCGCACGACCTCACGCCCGGCACCCCCGACACCAGCTCCTTCCCGCGCGCCGAGTGGGCCAAGGCCGCCCGCCGCGCCCTGCTCGCCGCCCCCAACGACGCCTTCGGATACGGCGATACGCGCGGCCGCCCCGAACTGCGCACCGCACTCGCCGACTACCTCGCACGGGCCCGCGGCGTCCACGCGGACCCGGACCGCATCGTCGTCTGCGCCGGCTTCCAGCAGGGGCTGCTGCTGCTCGGCCAGGTGCTGCACCGACGCCGCTCCGTACAGGCCGTCGCCGTCGAGTCCTACGGCCTGGCCCACCACTGGCGCCTGCTCACCGACGAAGGGCTGCGCATCCCGCCGCTCGACCACGACGAGCGGGGCACCGCTGTCGGTGAGCCCGGCCCGGTCGGTGCCCTGCTCCTCACCGCCGCCCACCAGTTCCCGCTCGGCGACCCGCTCGCGCCCGAGCGCCGGGCGCAGGCCGTGGACTGGGCGCGGCGCACCGGCGGGCTGGTCATCGAGGACGACTATGACGGTGAGTTCCGCTACGACCGGCAGAGCGTGGGCGCCCTGCAGAGTCTGGACCCGGACCGCGTCGCCTTCCTCGGCACGGCGAGCAAGTCGCTCGCCCCGGGGCTGCGACTGGGATGGATGGTGCTGCCCGAGGACCTGGCCGCCGAAGTGGCCGCCGCCAAGGGCATCTCCGAGTGGGCGACCGGCGCACTCGACCAACTCACCCTCGCGGAGTTCCTGAACTGCGGGGCGTACGACCGTCATGTGCGCTCCATGCGTCTGGTGTACCGCCGTCGCCGCGACGAACTCGTGGCCGCACTCGCCGAACGCGCCCCGCACGTACGGATCCGGGGGATCGCCGCCGGACTCCACGCCGTACTCGAACTCCCGCCCGGCACCGAGCAGTCGGCTCTGCGCGCGGCCGCCTGGCACGGCCTGAAGGTCTCCGGTCTCGGCGCCCTGCGCCACCCCGACACACGTGTCCCGGGACCCGACGGGCTGGTGGTCGGCTACGGACGACCGGCGCAGCACGCCTGGGCGGGGGCGCTCGAGGCGTTGTGCGCGGCGCTGGCCTGAGCGCCTGGTGGAGCGGCGTTCACGGGGCGGGGCGTGTGAGGCATGTAAGAGGCGTGAGGGGGCTTCTGGTTGCGCCGGGTGGCTGGTTTAAGCTCTCTTTCGCAGTCGTACGGGGGAGTGAACATGACAGCCAAGAAGCGGCCGGACGGGAAACCGCGCCGGATGCGTTCCAGCACGGTGATACTCGGCGGCATGGGCGTCCTCGCCGCGGGCCTGTCCGCGTGCAGTTCGGACCCCGACAAGCGGTGCGTGGACCGCGACGACTACGACTACGTCACCGGCTACAAGGTCGTCGACTCCAAGTACTGCGGCAGCAGCTCGAGTTCGAGCTCGCGCAAGAGCCGCTCGGGCAGCTCCGGCAGGGACCGCGTGGACGGCGACTGGTACTACGACGCCGACGTCTCCGGCGGCCGCGCCGAGCACGGCACCTTCAGCCGCTCCGCCGCGGTCGACCGCGGCGGCTTCGGCTGCTCGGGCTCCGGCTCCGGCGGCGGCTGAGCAGAGAGCCGACGGACCGGACATGGAACGCCGCACCCGCACGCCCCGCCCCGGCTGGCAGCAGACCGTCGAGGACCAGGGCGTCATCTACCCGCTCACCCGCTACCCCGACGACTCCCTGCGCCCGTACTGGGACGAGAGCGCCCACTACGTCTTCTCCCTGCCCGAGGTCGAGGCGCTCGAAGAGGTCGTCGAGGAACTGCACGCGATGTGCCTGGCCGCCGCCGCGTACATCGTCGAGCAGGACCGTTTCGCCGACCTCGGCATCACTGATCCGCAGCTCGTCGCCCGCATCCGCGAGGCCTGGCACCGCCGCGCCGAACTCCCTTCCCTCTACGGCCGCTTCGACCTGCGCTACGACGGTACGGGCCCGGCGAAACTCCTCGAGTACAACGCGGACACCCCCACCTCCCTCGTGGAGGCGGCGAGCGCGCAGTGGTTCTGGATGGAGGACGTCTTCCCGGGCGCCGACCAGTGGAACTCCCTGCACGAACGCCTCGTCGAGGCCTGGCGCAGGCAGGCGAAGCTCCTCCCGCCCGGCGCCCCCGTGCACTTCGTGCACACCACAGCCGACGAGATCGGCGAGGACCTGATGACGGTCGCCTACCTCCAGGAGACCGCCGAACAGGCCGGCCTCAAGACGGCCGCCCTGCCCGTCGAGGACATCGGCTGGGACCGCCTGTCCGGCCGCTTCGTCGACCATCGGCTCGGCTTCCTGCGCGCCTGCTTCAAGCTCTACCCCTGGGAGTGGCTGGCCACGGACCGCTTCGGCGGCCACGTCCTCGACACGCTCGACAACGGCGGCGGCACCGGCAGCACCCTGTGGATCGAGCCGGTCTGGAAGATGCTCCTCTCCAACAAGGCGCTCCTCGCCGTCCTCTGGGAGCTCTACCCCGGCCACCCCAACCTGCTCCCCGCCTACCTGGACGGCCCGCGGGACCTCACCTCGTACGTGGCGAAGCCCCTGCTCGGCCGCGAAGGCGCCGGCGTCACGATCCACACGCCCGACGAGGACCGTGCCGTACGCGACGAAACCCCGGCCGTACGGGGGGATGCCCCGCCCGTACGCCACGGTGCTCCCGCCGAAGACGACGAACCCCGCTGCTACCAGGAGCTGGCCCCGCTGCCCGCCTTCGACGGCAACCACGTCGTACTCGGCGCGTGGGTGGTCGAGGACGAGGCGGCGGGACTCGGCATCCGCGAATCATCCGGCCTGGTCACGGACGAGTACGCCCGCTTCCTGCCGCACGTGATCCTCTGACGCCGGGGGCGCGGCGAGGGCGCCCCCGGCCCTACGCGTCCCCGGGCGCTACGCGTCCCCCGCGAGCACGGCCCGCAGCTGGTCGAGCCCCCAGTCCAGATCCTCCTTGGAGATCACCAGCGGCGGCGCGATCCGGATCGTCGAGCCATGCGTGTCCTTGACCAGCACACCCCGGTCCATCAGCTTCTCGGAGATCTCCCGGCCCGTCCCGTACGAGGGATCGATGTCGACCCCCGCCCACAGGCCGCGCCCGCGCACCGCCCGCACCGCGCCGCCGCCGACCAGCAGCCCCAGCTCGTGGTGGAGATGCTCACCCAGCTCGGTGGCCTTCGCCTGGTACTCGCCCGTCTCCAGCATCGCGACCACCTCGAGCGCGACCGCGCAGGCCAGCGGGTTTCCGCCGAAGGTGGACCCGTGCTCGCCGGGCCGGAACACCCCGAGCACCTCCTGCGAGGAGACCGCGGCCGAGACGGGCACGACCCCGCCGCCGAGCGCCTTCCCGAGGAGGTACATGTCCGGGACGACCCCCTCGTGCTCGCACGCGAAGGTCTTCCCCGTACGCCCGAGGCCGGACTGGATCTCGTCGGCGATGAACAGCACCCGCCGCTCACGCGTCAGCTCCCGCACCCCCGCCAGATAGCCCGGCGGCGGCACCAGGACGCCCGCCTCGCCCTGGATGGGTTCGAGCAGCACGGCCACCGTCTCGTCGGTGACCGCCCGGTTCAGCGCTTCGAGATCCCCGTACGGAACGATCTCGAAGCCCGGCGTGTACGGGCCGAAGTCCGCCCGCGCCTCGGGGTCCGTCGAGAAGCTGACGATGGTCGTGGTCCGCCCGTGGAAGTTGTCGGAGGCGACCACGATCTTCGCCCGGCCGTCCGGCACGCCCTTGACCCGGTACCCCCACTTGCGGGCGGTCTTCACGGCGGTCTCCACGGCCTCCGCACCGGTGTTCATCGGCAGCACCATCTCCATGCCGCACAGCGCGGCGAGCCTGGTGCAGAACTCCGCGAACCGGTCGTGGTGGAAGGCCCGGGAGGTCAGCGTCACCCGTTCCAGCTGTGCCTTGGCGGCGTCGATCAGCCGCCGGTTGCCATGCCCGAAGTTCAGCGCCGAGTACCCGGCCAGCATGTCCAGATAGCGCCGGCCCTCCACATCCGTCATCCACGCGCCCTCGGCCGTGGCGACCACGACGGGCAGTGGGTGGTAGTTGTGTGCACTGTGCGCGTCGGCGGACGCGATCAGCGCGTCCGTCCGGCTTTCCGTCATCGACACGGGTTCTCCGTTCATCGTGCGGTGCGTTCTGGGTTTCGCCCCCGTCCCTATCGTCGCTCGCATCCCGCACGAGGAAACCTTGCGTGCCGCGATCTCCCGGACCGGCCTTATGCGGCCACCCGCCCAGACGGTCTCCTGCCCAGGAGGTCTCCTGCTGGGGCCGGGGACCGCCTGCCCGCGCGGCCTCTACGGCCTGATGTCGTAGAGCACGTTGAACGGGTCCTCCGCCGTGGAGCGGACCACCTCGCCGAACCCGGCCTCGGCGGACAGCTCGCGCACCACCGACTCGGGCATCCCGCACGTGCCGAGGGCCGCTCCGCCGCCGGCGAGCGACGTGGTCATGCAGTAGAAGATGCTGAACCCGTAGAACATCGTGGCGATGGGCCCCACGTTGTCCTGGGCGCGGTCCTGGCAGTTGATCTCGAGCATCAGGTAGTCGCCGTCGTCCTTCACCGCGGCCCGGATCGCGGCGAGCAGCCCCTTCGGATCGGTCGCGTCGTGCACGACGTCGAAGGTGGAGACGAGGTCGTAGCGGGCGGGCAGGCCCTTGGCCACGTCGAGCGTCTCGAAGCTCACACGCTCGGCGACCCCGGCCTCCTCGGCGTTCGCCCGCGCCAGCTCCACCTGGGCCGGGAAGAGGTCGTACCCGGTGAAACGCGAGTTCGGGAACGCCTTGGCGAGCACGATCAGGGCACGGCCCGCGCCGCAGCCCACGTCCGCGACGTCGATGCCCTGCTTCAGCTTCTCGACGATGTGCGGGAAGGTGCTCAGCCATTCGTCGACCATGACGCTCTCGAACCAGCTGCCGGTGAACCGGCTCATGCCGCTCCAGAGCATCGGCGGGTAGTCGCTCTGCCGTACGCCGCCGCCCTTGCGGAACGTCTCGGCCAGCCGGTCCAGCGGGGCGAGGGCGGCGGGCGTCATCTCGTAGACACCTCCGACGAACATCTCTCCCGACTCGTCGGCCAGTGCCGGTACGTGCTCGGCGGGCAGCAGGAAGCGGCCGGGCTCCGGTTCCTCCAGATAGCCCGCGGCGGTGAGCCCGCGCAGCCATTCGCGTACGTACCGCTCGTTCAGGTCGAGCCGGTCCGCGAGCTCCTGGCTGGTGAGGGGACCGTTGGCAGCAAGGTCCTTGAACAGGCCGAGGCGGTCTCCCAGGTGGCAGAGCCCCACCACCATCATCCCGCTGATGTCGCCGACGACCTTCCCCATGAAGGCCTCGAGCTTCGCTTCGTCAAGTGCTTGTGGTGCCGTCATGATCCGCCTCGCCTACCGCTCGGGAGCACGGCCGCGGAGGGCGACCGTGCCAGGTCAGGCACGGTTTGTGTCCATGACTGAGCGTACCGAGCGGCGGGTTCCGTGGCCGTGCCATGTTCCGAGGCATCTGGTACGGGAGGCTACGGGAGGTACGGCCCTCGGTGAGCCGGGGGAGCGCCGGGGTCAGCGGGTCCCGGGAGGGGCGGGCGGAGTGCCTTGGTGGCGCGGCCCTCAGCGGGCCGGAAGCGTGCCCTGGTCCGCGGGCGCGGCGGCCTGCGGCGGAACGTACGGGGCCGCGAAGGGGAACTCGCGCAGCTTGCGCCACACCCCGTCCGCGCCCTGCTCGTACAGCGCGAAACCGGTGCAGGACCACTGCGCCTCGTAGCCGGAAAGCTCCTCGAACGCGCGGTCCATCGCCTCCTCCGCGATGCCGTGCGCGACCGTCACATGCGGGTGGTACGGGAACTGCAGCTCGCGCGCCACCGGCCCGGAGGCGTCCCGGACCCGCTGCTGCAGCCGCGTGCAGGCCTCCGCGCCCGCCACCACCCGGACGAAGACGACCGGCGAGAGCGGACGGAACGTACCCGTGCCGCGCAGCCGCATCGGGAACGGCCGCCCCTCGGCCGCGACCCGCGCGAGATGCGCCTCGATCGCGGGCAGATCGGCGGCCTCGACCTCGGTCGGCGGCAGCAGGGTGACGTGGGTGGGGATACCGTGCGCCGCCGGGTCGCCGAAGCCTGCGCGCCGCTCCTGGAGCAGGCGGCCATGGGGCTCCGGGACCGCGATCGAAACGCCGAGCGTTACGGTCCCCACGTCGTGCTCCTTCTTCGGTCTCGTTCAGCTGCAGGGGCGGATGCTGCAGGCGCTGCTCAGTGTGGCGCGCACACCGGCCTTCTGGCCAGGGTCCTTGGTCCGTTCCCTGGCCAGGACGGCGCGGCGTGCGTCGGTGCTCGGAGGGTCAGTGCTCGGAGGAGCAGTGCGAGGCGGTTGCTCGGCGGGTCAGTGCTTGGCGGGCAGGAACCCGATCCGCTCGTACGTGGTGGCGAGGGTCTCCGCGGCGACCGCGCGGGCCTTCTCCGCGCCCTTGGCGAGGATCGAGTCCAGGGTCTCCGGGTCGTCCAGGTACTCCTGCGTACGCGTACGGAACGGTGTCACGAACTCGGCCATGACCTCCGCGAGATCCGTCTTCAGCGCACCGTAGCCCTTGCCGGTGTACTTCTGCTCCAGTTCCGCGATACCGGTGCCCGTGAGGGTGGAGTAGATGGTGAGCAGGTTGCTGACGCCCGGCTTGGCCTCCGGGTCGAAGCGGATCACGGTGTCCGTGTCGGTGACCGCGCTCTTGACCTTCTTGACGGTGGTCTTCGGCTCGTCCAGCAGGTTGATCAGGCCCTTGGGGTTGGCCGTGGACTTGCTCATCTTCGCCGTCGGATCCTGAAGATCGAAGATCTTCGCCGTCTCCTTGAGGATGTGCGGCTTCGGCACGGTGTACGTCCGGCCGTACCGGCCGTTGAAACGCTCGGCGAGATCGCGGGTCAGCTCGATGTGCTGGCGCTGGTCCTCGCCGACCGGCACCTCGTTCGCCTGGTACAGGAGGATGTCCGCGACCTGCAGGATCGGATACGTGAAGAGGCCGACCGTGGCGCGGTCCGAACCCTGCTTCGCCGACTTGTCCTTGAACTGGGTCATCCGGGAGGCCTCACCGAAACCGGTCAGGCAGTTCATGACCCAGCCCAGCTGGGCGTGCTCGGGCACATGGCTCTGCACGAACAGCGTGCAGCGCTCCGGGTCGAGTCCGGCGGCGAGCAGCTGCGCCGCCGCGAGCCGGGTGTTGGCGCGCAGCTCCTTCGGGTCCTGCGGCACGGTGATCGCGTGCAGGTCGACGACCATGTAGAAGGCGTCGTGGGACTCCTGCAGCGCAACCCACTGGCGCACGGCGCCCAGGTAGTTGCCGAGGTGGAACGAGCCTGCGGTGGGCTGGATTCCGGAGAGCACGCGAGGTCGGTCTGTGGCCATGCTGCACATTGTCTCAGGTGGCGGGGAGGTCTCCGTATCAGGTGAGGGGGAGGTCACCCCCTCGGCGACGGAGGGTCTCCGGCCTCGGCGACGGAGGGTTTCCGGCCTCGGCGACGGGGAGGTCTCCGCCTCGGGTTACGGAGGGGGCTCCGCCTCGGGTGACGGAAGTCTCCGGCGACCGGGAACCGATCGGGCGGCTGCGGTGTATCAAGGCTTCTTCAAGGCGTACCAGTCGCTGGGGCGGTTCCGGGACGGCTCCTCGTTCAAGACCTGGCTGCTGCAGCTCGTGGTGAATGAGACGAGGAACACAGTCCGATCGGCCGGCCGGCGCACGACCCGGAGCAGCCGCCCCCACAACGACGGGCGGCAGCCCGCGCAGAGGGCCCGGACGGCGAGCGCGTCGATCGCCAGGGCCTGTCCGGCGGACAGACCCCGGCCCGGATCGCCGAGCCCGCCGCGGGCAGCGCGGCGAGGACCTCAGCTGAGGTCGATGCCCGGGTAGAGCGGGAAGCCGGAGAGCAGATCCGCGGCCCGGTGGGCCACCTCGTCCGCGACCTTGGCGTCCAGCACATGCTGCGCCTTGGAGGCCGCACCCGACTTGGTCACCCCCGGCACGGCGGCCGTGAGCACCGTGTCGATGAGCCCCGCGATCTCGTCCATCTCCGCCACACCCAGGCCCCGGGTGGTCAGCGCGGGGGTGCCGATCCGCACGCCGGAGGTGTACCAGGCGCCGTTCGGGTCCGCCGGGATCGCATTGCGGTTGGTGACCACCCCGGAGTCGAGCAGCGCCGACTCGGCCTGCCGTCCGGTCAGCCCGTAGGAGGAAGCGACATCGATCAGATTGAGGTGATTGTCCGTACCAGCCGTCACCAGCGTCGCGCCCCGGCGCATCAAGCCGTCCGCCAGCGCCCGCGCGTTGTCGACGACCTGCTGGGCGTAGTCACGGAAGGAGGGCTGACGCGCCTCGGCGAGTGCCACCGCCTTGGCCGCCATCACATGCGGAAGGGGACCACCGAGCACCATCGGGCAGCCGCGGTCGACCTGGTCCTTGAGCGAGTCGTCGCACAGCACCATGCCGCCGCGCGGTCCGCGCAGTGACTTGTGCGTGGTCGTCGTGACGATCTGCGCATGCGGTACGGGATCGAAGTCCCCGGTGAGCACCTTGCCGGCCACGAGCCCGGCGAAGTGCGCCATGTCCACCATCAGCGTGGCGCCCACCTCGTCGGCGATCTCGCGCATGATGCGGAAGTTCACGAGGCGCGGATAGGCGGAGTAGCCGGCCACGATGATCAGCGGCTTGAACTCCCGGGCGGACTTCCGCAGGGATTCGTAGTCGATCAGACCGGTGGAGGGATCGGTGCCGTAGGAGCGCTGATCGAACATCTTCCCGGAGATGTTCGGCCGGAATCCGTGCGTGAGGTGACCGCCCGCGTCCAGGGACATGCCGAGCATCCGCTGGTTGCCGAAGGCCGCGCGCAGCTCGGCCCAGTCGGCATCGGAGAGGTCGTTGACCTGACGGGCGCCGGCCTTCTCCAGGGCGGGCGCCTCCACCCGGTCGGCGAGCACGGCCCAGAAGGCGACCAGGTTGGCGTCGATCCCGGAGTGCGGCTGGGCATAGGCGTGGCGGGCGCCGAAGAGTTCGCGGGCGTGCTCGGCGGCCAGGGATTCGACGGTGTCGACATTGCGGCATCCGGCGTAGAAGCGGCGGCCGACCGTGCCCTCGGCGTACTTGTCGCTGAGCCAGTTGCCCATGGCGAGCAGTGTCGCGGGCGAGGCGTAGTTCTCGGAGGCGATCAGCTTGAGCATCTCGCGCTGGTCGTGCAGCTCCTGGCCGATGGCATCGGCGATGCGCGGCTCGACCCCGCGGATCACGTCCAGGGCGCTGTTGAAGGCGGTGGAGGCGGTGGAGGCGGAGGCGGAGGAGGCGGAGGGGGTGACGGAAGGATCGGTCATGAGGGTGGACCTCCGGACGAAGACGATGCGTACAGGTTCGTCGTACTCGGTTCGGCCCAGGCGCACGGCACACGGTTCATGGGCCGCTTCCCGATGGTTGACCCCATCCAAGCGCGCCAGTCACGGCCCGTGCGTCACCCTACCGCCGCACGGCCTGTCACGATCTCCTGTCCGGGATACGAACGCCCGGTGGCGATCACAGCCCGGCCTCCCCCATCCGGTGGTCGAGTTCGCGCAGGCGTTCGCGTACCGGGGCTGCCTCGTACGGGGAGAGCCCGCGCAGGAGGTCGAGTGCGCGTTGCAGGCTCTCCCGGGCCTCCTCGCCGCGGCCCGCGGCCAGCTGGGTCTCGGCCAGTTGGGGCAGGGTCTCGGCCTCGTAGATGCGTTCGCGGCCGCGGCGGAGTTCGAGGGCCTGTTCGTAGCATGCGATGGCCTCGTCGTGGCGGCCCGCGCTGCGGTGGATGAAGCCGAGGCTGTCCAAGGTGGCGGCCTCTCCCATGACGTCGCCGAGCGTGCGCAGCACGTCGAGCGCCTGGCCGCACCGCTCGCCCGCCGGTTCCAGCGCGCCCAGCTGGGCATGCCACCAGCCCGCGTTGTTGAGCGCCATTGCCTCACCGGCCCGGTGGCCGACGGCCCGGCAGTACGCGAGCGCCTTCTCGCTGTGTTCAAGTGCAGCGGAGGCATCCCCGAGCTGACCCACCAGCACGGCGATCTGGGTGTGGACCACCGCGCGGCCGACGTCGTCGCCCAGCTTCTCGTAGAGCCGCAGGGCGTGATCCAGGTGGGCCCGGCCCTCGTCGTGTTGCCCCAGCCGCGCGAGTGCCTGACCGAGACCGAAGTGGCAGTAGGCCAGGGCCTCCGGATCATTCAGGCGCTGCGCCGCCGTCAGGGCCACCCGGTGCACATCGATCTGCTCGGCGAGAAAGCCCTGCTGGTACAGGAAGGTGCGGCAGGCCCTCGCCAACTGCCAGGCATGTGTGTCGAATCCGCCCTCCGCCGCCCTCCGCACCGCGGCGGCGAGCGACTCGCGTTCGACCGTGAACCAGTCGAGTGCGGTGGTGGCGTCGGCGTGGCGGGTGACCGAGACACCGGGCTGCAGCGGTCCGGGCGTGATCTGGATCTGGTGATGCCGGTTGAGCAGCCGGTCCGCGCCGAGCGCACTGTGCAGATAGTGATCGAGCAGGCGTGCAAGGGCCGTATAGCGTTGCGCCGCGCCGAGTTGCGCCACGGCCTGCTCCTCGGCGTAGGCGCGCAAAAGGTCGTGCAGGGTGAAGCGGCCGGCCGCCTGATCCGCGAGGAGATGCACCTCGGACATCTCGGCCAGGGCCTGTTCCGCCTGCCGCTGTGGGATACCGGCCAGGCTGGCGGCGGCGGGCAGCGAGACCTCGGGGCCGGGGTGCAGGCCGAGCAGCCGGAAGACCGCCGCGGACCGGGCCGTCAGCTGTCCGCTCGACCAGGAGAACACGGCACGTACATCACTCGCGGTGTCGCCCGTGTCCAGCAGGTCGAGACGGGTGCGCGGGCCGCGCAGCTCGCCGGCGAGGTCGTCGAGTGAACGCTCCGGGTAGGCGGCGGCCCGTGCGGAGACGACCCCGAGGGCCAGCGGCAGCCGCCCGCAGGAGGCGATCAGATCGGCCGCCGCCTCGGGTTCGGCGGTGACGCGTGCGTCGCCGAGGCGGCGGACCAGCAGTTCGCGTGCCTCCGCGGGATCGAGCACGTCGAGCCCGACCAGGCTCGCGGGGTGGGTGACGGCGAGACCGGTGAGGCGGTTGCGGCTGGTGATCAGCACCGCGCAGCCGGGCCCGCCGGGGAGCAGCGGACGCACCTGCTCGGCATCGCGGGCGTTGTCGAGCACGATGAGCAGCCGGCGATCGGCGACCAGGCTGCGGTAGAGCGCCACCTGCGCCTCCGGATCGGCCGGCACCCGCGCGGGCGGGACGCCGAAGGCGCTGAGGAACCTCCTGATGGCATCGCCGGTCCGCAGCGGTCGGCCGGACGGGGCGAAGCCGCGCAGGTTCACATGGAGCTGGCCGTCGGGATACCGGGGTGCCGCCTGCCGGGCCCAGTGTTCGGCGAGCAGGGTCTTTCCGATGCCCGCAGCCCCGGAGATCACACAGATGCCCGGCTGCCCGTCGCGTTCGGACGCGCCGTGGAAGAGACCGGAGATGCGCCGGAGTTCGGCCTCGCGACCCACGAACCACGGGTTGTCGGCAGGGAGTTGCCGGGGTAGCGGCAGGGGCGCCGTCGTGACATCCGGCAGACCCGCCGCCGCGAGCGGCAGCGCGCCGCGGGGCTTGCCGGGGGAGTCCGTGGTGCGCTCCTGCGGGGCCTCCACGCGGCGCTCCTCCAGGGGCTCGCCATCGAGGATCCGCTGGTGGATCTCGCGGAGCTGGGTCATCGGCTCGACGCCGAGTTCCGCGCTCATCAGGCGGTGCAGCTCCCGGTAGGCGCCGAGCGCGTCGGCTCTTCTGCCCTGCCGGTACAGCGCCCGTATCAGCAGGCTCCACAGCCGCTCCCGCAGCGGATGGTCGCGTACGAGACCACGTAACTCCGGTACGACACGGTCGCCCGGACCGCTCGCGAGGTCGGCCTCGATGCGGGCTTCGAGCGCGGAGAGCCGCTGCTCCTCCAGGCGGGCGGCCTCGGCGTCGACGGCCGGAATGGAGCGCACATCGGCCATGGCCCGCCCGCGCCACAGCCCCAGCGCCTCGGTGAGCAACTGCGCGGCGCGGACCGGCCGGCCGGAACGCGCGGCCGCCTCCCCCCTCGCCACCAGACGGTCGAAGCGCTGCGTGTCCACGGCTTCCTCATCGGGCAGCACCAGCTGATAGCCCGGGGCCCGGGTGACAAGGATGCGACGTTCGGTGTCCCCCAGGGTGCGCCGCAGCCGCATGACGTACTGCTGGATCAGGTTGCCCGCCGCCGCTGGCGCCTCCTCGCCCCACAGCGCCTCGCTGAGCTCGTCGACGGCGACCGGACGCGAGCGCTGGATCAGCAGGGTGGCGATGAGGGCGCGCTGCTTGGCTGCCGGGATGCCGGTCCAGCGGGCTCCGTCGCACACCTCCAGGGGGCCGAGCACACGAAAGCGCATTCAATGCTCCTGGGTTCAGGGCCGGTTGGTGCGCGGGGTGGGCGCGAGCCGATCTTTCCACTCGGCCGGTGTCCCGTACAGGTCAGAGGGGGCGCGGGAAGGGCGCGGGAAGATCGCCCAAGTCGCCCTTGCAGGAGGGCGGTTCGGCCGCGATAAGTGCCGGTACAGCGGGAGTTCAGCGCCGCTCACCAACATGACTGGCGCATCCCGGGGTCCCGGGGACGGCGAGCCGGAAGGCGGTTGAGCGATGCGTTTTGCCCTGAAGGAATGTTCCTGGCAGACCGTGGGCGAGGAACTCGTCGTCGTCTTCGACCCCCGCGAGGCCATCACGCTCGAGGACCCGGACGGTCAGGTCGCCGCCTTGCTCGCCGCGCTCCGCGCGGCCCCGCAGACCATTCCGGAACTGTCCGCCTCGCTCGCCGCGGGCGGCGTCCACATCTCGGAGGACGACCTCGGCGAGGGCATCGAGGGGCTCGCGGGCCTCGGCCTCATCGAGCGTGCCGAAGGCAGGGGCACCGGCGATCCGGCCGTGGACGAGCGGCACTTCTCCAACCTCACGTTCTTCGGGACCTTCGCGGACCTCGAACGGACCAGGACCGACTTCCTCACCCCGCTGCGCAAGGCGCATGTCCTCGTACTCGGTGTGGGCGGTGCCGGCTCCTCGCTCGTGCAGTGCCTCGCCGGCCTCGGAGTGGGCGAGCTGACGCTCCTGGACCACGACCGCGTCGAGCCCCGCAATTTCGCCCGCCAGTTCCTCTACCACCACGAGGACATCGGGCGGTCGAAGGTCGAGGCGGCCAAGGCCTGGGTGCAGGCCTACGACCCGGAGATCAAGGTGCACACCGCCGACCGCTGGGTGGCCTCCCCCGAGGACCTCGCCGATCTCACCGCCGGCGTCGATCTGATCGCGGGCGGCCTCGACGGCCATCCCGACGCCGGTCTGTGGGTGAACGAGGCGGCCGTACGGGCCGGGGTCCCGCTGGTCGCGGGCGGCGCGACGCACACCATGGTCACGTATGTCTCGGTGAACCCGGGCGTCAGCCCCTGCATGGCCTGCGAGCTCTCGGACATGCCGCCGGAGGGCACCAGTTCGGCCGCCGCGGAGGATCTCGTCCACAGCATGCAGACCACCAATCCGCTGATCGGCGCGGTGGCCATGCAGATCGGCTCCCTGATCACGCTGGAGAGCCTGCGCTATCTGACCGGGTTCCAGGAGCCGGTGGCGGCGGGGGTGCGCCATCGTCTCGATCTGCGGGAGGGGCTCGCGGCCACCCAGGTGCCGTTCCCCGACGTCCCCGACTGCCCGGTGTGCGCGCTGGCTCCCGCTCGGGTCACGGCATGACCGAGGTGACGACGGGTGCGGCGAATCCGCACGAGGACACGCCCGCGGCCGATCCCGCGGAGCCGCAAGCCGGCACATCCACGGCCGATCCGGCCGATCCGGCTGATCCGGCCGGTCCGCCCGGCGACACGCCCGCGGCCGATCCGCACGACGACTCTCCCGCGACCGTGCGGCTGCGCCCGCTGACCCTCGTCGACGAGGGCGAGGACGAGGTCCTTGTGGGCGACCCGGCCACCGGGGAGTTCATCACCATCCCGAAGGTGGGCGGCGTGGTGATCGAGGCCCTGCGGCGGGGGGCCACGACGGACGAGGCCGCCGCCGAGGCCGAGGAGTTCGCGGGCGAGCCCGTGGATGTGCCGTCCTTCGTCGACACCCTGCGCGAGCTGGGTTTCCTCGACGAGGGGCAGGAGAGCGCCCCGGTCCGCTCGGCCCCCGTACAGGGCAGCAGATGGCTGACCGGTGTCCGCCAGGAGCGGGTCCGGCCGTTCTTCGGGCGGGTGGCGTGGAGCCTCTACACCGCGTGCGCGGTGTTCGCGCTCGCCGTGTTCGTGCTGTGGCCCGCCCTCTTCCCCGATCCGGCCACGGACGCGTTCATCGTGGACGACATAGGCCTCGGCAGCCTGATCCTCATCCCGCTCGCCCTGGTCGCCGCCGCGATCCACGAGCTGGGGCACTGGCTTGCGGCCCGGGCGCTCGATCTGCCCGCCCGGTTCGGCATGGACCGGCGCATGGTGTTCCTGCTCGTCTTCGAGACGGATCTGACCCAGGTGTGGACCGTGGAGCGACGCAAGCGCTACGGACCGCTCCTGGCCGGTCTCGCCCTCGACGCCGTACTGCTCGCCGTACCGCTCGCGGGGCGGCTGCTGATCGAAACCGGGGTCTGGTCGGCGCCGGGTCTGCTCGACGCGGCCCTCGCCACCTGGATCTACGTGAAGCTCACCGGGATGCTCTGGCAGTGCATGATCTTCCTGCGCACGGACCTGTACGCGGTCGTCGTGAACGCGCTCGGCTGCCGGAACCTGTGGCATGTCTCGTCCCTGATGCTCCGGCGGAGTGTCGGACGGCTGAGCCCGGACGGGGCCGCCGAACTCGCCGATGCGCATCCGGCGGACGTACGGGCCGGACGCTGGTTCCGGTGGGTGCGGCTGCTCGGGGCCGCGCTGACGCTGGCCTGGGCCGGCTTTTTCCTGGCGCCGTTCGCCTGGGAGATGGCGCGCTGGGCCGCCGACGGGCTCGGCGACGGGCCGGCCACCGGCTCCTTCTGGTGGGCGCTGCTGTGCACGGCGGTCTATCTGACGCCCTTCGTTCTTCCCGCTGCTCTCTCCGTCCGTGAACACGCACGGCGGATCACGGCCAGAGCCTGACACGCGGGGTGAGGTCTCCCGTCCGGCGCACGCCGGACCGGGTGAAGTCCGGAGCCGAGGAGGTGAATCGCATGAAGATCACGGTCCGCAAGGTGGAGAAGGTGAAGGCCACGGTGCACATCGGCTGACACATCGATACGTAGCCGCCCTGCGCTACGGATCAGACGGATGCCCGCCGTCCCCTGGACGGCGGGCATCCGCGCGCCCTTCCCTGGACGGCGGGCACACGCGCGCCACCCCCCCCGAACACCCGCCCAGCCCCCTCCCTCGCGGGACACGCGGTGTCCACTCCCGTTGCGTGGCGTCGGCGCCCTGCCACGAACGAGCGCCCGACGGGGACAGAATGACCCCATGGACTGGCTGAAGAATCTGCCCGTCATCGGGCCGCTCGTGGCACGCCTCATGGCCACCCACGCCTACCGCTCCTACGAGACCCTCGACCGGGCACACTGGTCGCGGCTCGCCGGAGCGATGACCTTCGTCAGTTTCCTCGCGCTGTTCCCGCTGCTCACCGTGGCCGCCGCGATCGCCGCCGCCACCCTCTCGGAGGAACAGCAGCAGGACCTGCAGCAGAAGCTGAGCGATCAGGTTCCCGGGATCTCCGACCAGTTGGACATCGACGCCCTCGTCGCCAATGCCGGCACGGTAGGGGTGATCGCCGGCGCCGCGCTGCTGTTCACGGGTGTGAGCTGGGTCGGCACGATGAGGCAGTGCCTGCGCGAGGTCTGGGGCAAGGAGGACGAGGACGAGAACGTGGTCCTCGCGAAGCTCAAGGACGCGGGCATCCTCCTCGGACTAGGCCTCACCGGCCTCGTCTCCCTCGCCGCCTCCGCGATCGGCACCACCGCGGCCATGTGGCTGACCCGGACGGTGGGCCTGGAGGACCGCGGCTGGGTCGGCTCCCTGCTGGTCGTCGTGGTCTTCGCGCTGGCCGTCCTCGCGGACTTCCTGCTGCTGCTCTACGTGCTCACCCTGCTGCCCGGCGTCCACCCGCCCCGGCGCCGCCTGGTCGTGGCGGCGCTGATCGGGGCGGTCGGCTTCGAACTCCTCAAGGTGCTGCTCGGCGGCTACATGAAGGGCGTCGCCGCCAAGTCCATGTACGGGGCCTTCGGCGTCCCGGTCGCCCTGCTCCTGTGGATCAACTTCAACGCGAAACTGCTGCTGTTCTGCGCCGCCTGGACGGCGACATCGAGCAAGCAGGTCCCCGAGAATCCGCTGCAGGAATCCCAGCAGGAACCGGAGCAGGAACCACAGCAGGAACCGCAGCAGAAACCTGAACACGAACCGCAGCAGGATCGCTGAAGCAGCAGCCGCCGCCCCAGCAACCGCCGCAGCAGGGTCCGCTCAGCCGCGGGGAACCTTCCGGACCAGGTCGGGCAGCGGCCAGCGACGCTTGACGAGGAAGACCCCGGCGCCGATCAGCACGAGGACACCGCCGGTGATCGCGAGGGCGATCCCGACGCCGCTCGAACCCTGCTCGGCGGCGACGTGCTCCGCGCCGCCGAGCGCCTGGCCCTCGGCGGCGGAGTCCCCCTTCTCCTGCTCGGGAGCCGCCGCTCCCTCTGTGCCCTCCGCGTCCTCACCACCGGTGTCCACACTGCGCGGCGCCACCAGCTCACCGACCGGCGTCACCTTGTCCGCGGCCTTGAATCCCCAGTCGAAGAGCCGGGCGGTCTCCTTGTAGACGGCGAGTTTCTCGTCGGAGTCCGGGTTCATCACGGTCACGAGCAGCACCTTGCCGTCGCGCTCGGCGACACCCGTGAAGGTCATGCCCGCGTGCGTCGTATAGCCGTTCTTGACGCCCGCGATGCCCTTGTACGGGTCGAGCCCGTAGTCGCCGCTCAGCAGCCGGTTGGTGTTCTGGATCTCGAAGTGCTCGCGCTTCTCGCCCTTGCCCTTGCCCGGGAACTTCGCGCGTACGGTAGAGGCGTACTCCCGGAAGTCGGCCTTCTGCAGCCCGGAGCGCGCGAACAGCGTCAGGTCGTACGCGGAGGAGACCTGGCCCTCGGCGTCGTAGCCGTCCGGGCTGACCACGTGCGTGTCGAGCGCCTGCAGTTCCTCGGCGTGCGTGTTCATGTCGGCGACGGTCTTCTCCAGGCCGCCGTACATCGAGGCCAGCACATGCACCGCGTCGTTCCCGGAGCGCAGGAACACCCCGAGCCACAGATCGTGGACGGTGTAGGTGTGGTCCTCCTTGATGCCGACGAGGCTCGACCCCTCGCCGATCTTCGCGAGGTCCTCGTCCTGGACCGTGTACACCTGCTCCTTGGGGAACTGCGGCAGCACCGTGTCCGCGAACAGCATCTTGAGCGTGGACGCGGGCGGCAGCCGCCAGTGCGCGTTGTGCGCCGCGAGGACCTCACCGGACTCGGCATCGGCCACGATCCACGAACGGCCCGTCAGGGCCTTGGGCAGGACGGGGGCTCCGGGGCCGAGATTGACCTGCGTGCCCGCCTTGCCGAGCTGCGCGCCCCCGACGGTCGACATCTTCGCCGGCGGCTTCGCCTTGTCGTCCTTCTTACTGCCCGGCTTGTCATCGGCCACGGCCGGTGAGATGGCAGACATGGTCATCAAACTGGCGCATACGACCGTGAGTACGGCCCTCTTCATGGCAGACACGGTCGAGAACGTACATGTAATACCAGTACGAATGTGTGCCGGGTCGCCCTGTGTCCGGCCGGGATCACTCTCCCCACCCCTCCCCGTGTGTGTCTTCCAGGGGATACCCCGGGACGGGAACGGAACCGCCCACCGCGATACTGGGCGTATGAAGCTCAGCCGATCCGTCTCCTGGTTCCTGCTCGCCTTCGGCGTGTGGTCGTGGATCATCTGGATCACTTTCGTCAAGAATCTGGTCAAGGACGGAAGCGGTCTGGCATTCGACGATGCGGGTGATCCGACCGGGTACTTCTGGGTCCATCTGCTGCTCGCCGTGGTGTCCTTTCTCCTGGGGACGGCCGTCGGCATCATCGGGTTCCGTGGCGTACGGGCCCTGCGCCGTACACCGGACGGCGGACAGGCCGACGACCGGACCGACGGCCAGACCGACGGAGACACGGACGAGCACGCGAGCGGTCAGCGGTGATCGCCGTCTTCGTCCTCGCGGGCCTCGCCGCCTTCTCGGTCCTGCTCGGGCTGCACTACTACCTCTGGCGCCGCCTGATCCGCGACACGACCGGGCCCGGCTCGAAGGCCCGCAAGGCGGGCACGGCCGCGATCGTCCTCGCGCTGCTCCTGATGCTCGGCGCGTTGGTGAGCGGACGGGCCGGGGCCCCGTTCTGGCTGGAACAGATCCTCGCCTGGCCCGGCTA
Source organism: Streptomyces lothianensis (assembly GCF_047779955.1). Classification (NCBI taxonomy): domain Bacteria; kingdom Bacillati; phylum Actinomycetota; class Actinomycetes; order Kitasatosporales; family Streptomycetaceae; genus Streptomyces; species Streptomyces lothianensis. The sequence continues at coordinate 60,065 of NZ_JBLMKT010000066.1, forward strand.
CCTGTGGATGGCCCTGTTCATCTACCTGGGCCTGTCCACCCTCGCCGGCGAGGCCGTCCGCCCGCTCCTGCTCCGCCGGCTACGGCGCCGTGACGCGGCCCGCACGACGGCGGAACCCGCACCGGCTCCGGCTGCGGAGGCCGACCCCTCGGCCGTACGGGAAACAGTGGGCGCCGGGGTAGAGGGAGCCGCACGGCAGCAGGAGCCCGCGTCGGCGCGGGAACCTTCGCAGCATCCGTCGCAGGAACCCTCACAGGAGCCGTCGTCGGGGGCATTGTCAGTGGCCGCCGATAGGATCGAAGAGGGATCGGCCCCCGGGAGGGAGGGGACTGTCCAGCGCACCCCGTCCGAGCTCTCCCGCCGCCTCTTCGTCTCCCGCATCATCGGCGGCGCGGCCGCGGCCACCGCGCTCGGAACCGTCGGATACGGCACGTACTCCGTCCTGCGCGGCCCGAAGCTCAAGCACGTCACCGTGCCCCTCGCGAAACTCCCGCGCGGCGCGCACGGCTTCCGCATCGCCGTCGTCAGCGACATCCACCTCGGCCCGACCCTGGGCCGCGCCCACACCCAGCGGATCGTCGACACCATCAACTCCACGCAGGCCGACCTGGTCGCCGTGGTCGGCGACCTCGTCGACGGCAACGTGGCGGACCTCGGCCCGGCCGCCGAACCGCTCGCGCAGCTCCGCTCTCGCCACGGCTCGTACTTCGTCACCGGCAACCACGAGTACTTCTCCGGCGCCCAGCAGTGGGTCAACCACGTACGCGAACTCGGCCTCCACCCGCTGGAGAACGCCCGCGTCGAGATCGACGGCTTCGACCTCGCGGGCGTCAACGACGTGGCGGGCGAGGGCGAAGGCCAGGGTCCGGACTTCACGGCGGCCCTCGGCGACCGCGACCGCACCCGCGCCTCGGTCCTCCTGGCCCACCAGCCGGTGGTCATCCACGACGCCGTCGAACACGGCGTCGACCTCCAGCTCTCCGGCCACACCCACGGTGGCCAGATGTGGCCCGGCAACGTGCTCGCCGACCTGGCCAACCCCACCCTCGCGGGCCTGGAACGTTACGGCGACACCCAGCTCTACGTCACCCGGGGCGCAGGCGCCTGGGGCCCACCGGTCCGCGTGGGCGCCCCCTCGGACATCACGGTCGTCACCCTCGCCTCGAAACAGACCTGACCGGCACACCCGTCGGTGAAACGTCTCCTCGACTTCGCGGACCGAGCCCACGCCCCGCTGCGAGCGAGATCACCGCACCGACGGTCAGCAGCCGGCTCTGAACGGGGTATTCGCGTAGGACGGAAGCGTCATCGCTTGGCGGGGGCGGACTTGCCGGCGGGCGCGGGTTCGCCCTCCCGGGCGGCCTGTCGGCCGGGGGTGGGCTCGTCCGCCATGCCGGGCAGGAAGTCGACGAACAGTTCGTGGACCTCGCGGACGAGCGGGCGCAACACGCGGAAGCGGGCGAGTGCCACACCGCGTGTCGTGAGCTTCGCGCCGCGGTCCGCCAGGCGGAAGCAGCGTTCGCGGCCGGGGGAGCGGTCGAAGACCCAGTACAGGACGAGGCCCATCTGGGAGAGCCAGAGCATCTCCGGGAGGATGTCCTTGAGTTCTTCCGGGATCTTGGCCTTCGAACCGGCGAGCACCTCGCGGTGCACGGCGATCGCCGCCTCGCGCGCATGCGCGGATTCGGTCGAGAAGGGGCTGAGCGGCGAGTCCGGGTCGGCGGCGTTCTTGAAGAACTGCGCCGCGAATTCGTGGTACGGCTCGGCGATCTCCAGCCAGGCCCGCAGCACGCCCGAGATCCGGGCCTCCAGATCCGTCTCGCGGTCGAGTACGGGCCGGACGGCGGCCTGGTGCTCGGCGGCGATCCGGTCGTAGAAGCCCTGGATGAGGTGCTCCTTGCCGCCGAAGTAGTAGTACGCGTTGCCGACGGAGACGCCCGCCTCCTTGGCGATGGCCCGCATCGTCGTCTTGTCGTAGCCGCGTTCCTGGAAGAGCCGCATCGCGGTCTCCAGGATCAGCGTCCGCGTCTGCTCACTCTTCGGCGCGGTCGAGCCCTTCGCCTCCGCCGTCGAGGCGGCACCCTTCGGCTCCGCTGCGGGGGCGAGATCCTTCGCCTCCGCCGCCGGGGCGACATCCTTCGGTTCCGTCGGCCCGTTCACACCTTCATCTCCTGCTGGCACGGTGCCGAGCCTAACGACTCGCGCAGCCATCGGAGTCACACGCCTCTGGCGGCCCGGCGTACGACCAGCCGTGCTGCGGGTGGTACGTCCACCCGTCGCCGCGCCGGTACACGCCGCCCTGCCACTGCGCGGTCGGGCGCTGCCCCTGCCGGTACTTGGCCGCCGCGAGCACCGCGGCCCGCGCGAACCGCGCCCCCGAGGGGGTGGCCATCCGGTGCGCGAGCGGGCGGTGTTCGGCCAGGGCCCACAGGCAGACGACCCAGGCCGCGGGGCCCCGGTAGACCTGCCCGCCGTCCGCGACGACGGTGATCTCGTCCAGCGTCGGCCCGTGGTCGATCCCCGGGAACCGCCGCCGCGCCTCCTGCGAACCGGCCGGTACGAGCTCCAGCGGCACAAGCCGGCGCTGCCGCATCAGCCAGTCGCGCACCCATGTGCACAGCGGGCACTCCGCGTCGTACAGCACGGTCAGCCGGCGGACCGGGGCGTACGCGACGCCCCGGCCCTCCTGCTTCGGGGCGGCGCCCCGGCCCCCCGTGCCCTGAGCGCTCCCCATCGCTCAGGCCCCCGTGGGCGTCGCCCACGCGCCCTGCCCGCCGCTGAATCCCTGCGGCGGTACGGGCGGCAGCTGCTCGCGCTCCATGATTCCCCGGCGCCGGATCTTGTTCAGGACCCAGACGTTGCCGAGGTGCATGACCCCGAGGACGAGCAGCACGACGCCCAGCTTCACCGACAGCTCCTCGAAGATCCCCCGCGCGTCGGTGATCAGGTCGTCCGCGTTCAGGTAGAGCGCGACGAACCCGAGATTGACGAGGTAGAAGCCGACGACGAGGAGGTGGTTCACGGCCTCGGCGAGCTTCTCGTTCCCGCGCAGTACGTCGCTGAGGAAGATCCGCCCGTTGCGGCTGAGGGTCCGTGCGACCCAGACGGTCAGCCCGATGCTGATGGCCAGATAGATGACGTATGCGACGACTGTGAGGTCCATGTCCTCGATCCCCTCCGGAAACCGGCGCGCGCATGCCGCGGCCGGCGGCTCCGAACGCTTCCTTGAACGCGTTCAAAACCTCGTGGACATGACTGTAGCGCTGCTTTTGAACGCGTTCAAGGTGGGGGTGTGGCGGGAGAGGGGCGGCCCGCCGTCTGCCGGGCGCCGCCCTTCGGGCAGGATGTGGTCCTTCAGATCGCCCAGAAACCCCGGTGGAGACTCTCCATGACCGAGCAGCCGCCCCAGCAGCCGAACCAGCAGCCTCAGCAGCCACCCCAGTCCTCCCAGCAGCCGCCCCAGCCCGGATACGGCTACCCTCAGGACGCCCCGCCGCCGTACCAGGGTGGCGCGCCCGGCCCCTACGGCCACCCCCAGTACGCCCAGCAGCCCCCGTACGGGCAGCAGCCGGGCTACCCGCCGCCCGCCTACGGCGCCCCCGGCTCCGTACCGCCCGGCTACCCCACCGGTGACCCCCACGCGCCCTACGGCTACGACCCCCTGGGGCGTCCCTACTCCGACAAGTCGAAGATCGTCGCGGGCGTCCTCCAACTGGCCCTCGGCACCTTCGGGATCGGCCGCTTCTACATGGGCTCCGTGGGCATCGGTGTCGCTCAGGTCCTCACCTGCGGCGGCTTCGGCATCTGGGCGCTGATCGACGGCATCCTGATCCTCGTGGGCAACGACCACACGGATGCGGAGGGCCGGGTCCTGCGTGGCTGACATCGTCTCCGCATCGCGTCTCGGGGCATCGCGCCTGGGAGTGTTCGCGCGGCGTCCGGAGGTGCCACCGCTCGCGCTCCTCACCGCCGGTGCGGCCGGCGCCGCCTGGCTGTACGTCACCAATCCGCACGAGCCCGGACAGTTGCTGCCCCAGTGCCCGTTCCGTCTGGTCACCGGGCAGCTCTGCCCTGCCTGCGGCGGCACGCGGATGGTGTACGACCTGATGCACGGCGATTTCGCACAGGCCTGGCTCGACAACCGTGTCCTGCTTCTGGCCTCGCCTCTCGCCCTTGCCCTGGTGGGCCGTTGGGCCTGGGAGGGCGTACGTCACCGTCGCAGCTGGCGCCCGCGCCTCAGCCGCCGCACCCAGGCGCTCATCCTGGGGACCGCGGTGGCCTGGACCGTGGTGCGCAACGTGTGGTGAGCCCGTGGGGTTGACTGCGCGCCGTCTGTTGGCCGGGGGCGATCGGGAGTTGACTGAAAACAGTCACGATCACAGCACGATCGTGCCCCACATCTCCCGCCGGTCACACCGGCCTCAATAGAGTCACCTTCACGGGGGGTGGCCGTGCTGTACATGTGTGCGCTCCTCGGCACCTGGAGCCGTCCGGCTCCGGGCCAATTCATGCATTCCAGGAGCAGTTGACATGAGCGTCCCCACCCCTGAGGCACCCTACGGCGTCGACCCGATGGGCCGCCCCTACTCGGACAAGTCGAAGATCGTCGCGGGCATCCTGCAGCTCTTCCTCGGCGGCCTCGGCATCGGCCGTTTCTACGTGGGCTCCGTGGGCGTCGGCGTCGCCCAGCTCCTCACCTGCGGTGGCCTCGGTATCTGGGCGCTGATCGACGGCATCATGTTCCTCACGAGCAACGACCGCACCGACGCGCAGGGCCGCCCGCTGCGCGGCTGACCCGCACCGCCGCCGTCATGGCGGCAGCTGCCGCTTCCACGCCCCGTCGACCATCCCCGTCGGCGGGGCGTCGCGCTGCCCTCGCCCTCCGGGCCACAACTGCCGAGCGCCCTCCCGGGGCGCACCCCGGGAAGCCCCGTGCCCTCCCGGGGCGCACCCCGGGAAAGCCCCGCCCCCTCACCGCCCCCGGGCCAGCTCCGGCCGCTTGGAGTAGTCGGTGAACCCGAGGACGTTGCCCCACGGGTCGGTCAGTTCGGCGGTCCACCCCGTCGACGAGGAGAACGGAGCCTCCGGCGCGAGCCCGGCCGCCGTCAGCGAGGCCGCCGCCGCCCGCGCGTCCGGCACCTCGAGCCACACCCGTGGAGCCCATGGCCCGGCCGGTTGCCGCGCCAGCCCGTCCTCCTGCCGCAGCAGCACACCGGGTGTCTCCTCGCCCACCTTGAACAGGGCGATCCCGGCCTCGTCCACCCGGAAGCCCAGCGGAAACCCGGCCCGCTCATAGAAGCCCACGGCTTCACCGAGGTCCCCGACGGGGAACAGGACATGGTCGAAGCCGAGCAGTTCCAGTGACATGACGTCAGATTAGGCCTGGCCCGCCCCACCACGTCGGAGGCGCGGGACGATTGCGTTCTCGGCCTCCCGAACGGCGCCCCCGGCCTCCCGAACGGCCGAGGGCCCCGCCTCCCTGACGGGAAACGGGGCCCTCACCCACGTACGAGGAGTACGGGAGGGAACTCAGAAGCGCCGGGTGATCAGCGCGCGCTTCACTTCCTGGATCGCCTTGGTGACCTCGATGCCACGCGGGCAGGCGTCCGTGCAGTTGAACGTCGTGCGGCAGCGCCACACGCCGTCGCGGTCGTTGAGGATCTCCAGGCGCTGCTCGCCGGCCTCGTCGCGCGAGTCGAAGATGAAGCGGTGCGCGTTGACGATCGCCGCCGGGCCGAAGTACTGGCCGTCGTTCCAGAACACCGGGCACGAGGACGTGCACGCGGCGCACAGGATGCACTTGGTGGTGTCGTCGAAGCGCTCGCGGTCCTCGGGGGACTGCAGCCGCTCACGCGTCGGCTCGTTGCCCTCGGTGATGAGGAACGGCATGACGTCGCGGTAGGCCTGGAAGAACGGCTCCATGTCGACCACGAGGTCCTTGAGCACGGTGAGGCCCTTGATGGGCTCGACCGTGATCGGCTTCTCGGGGTTGATGTCCTTGATCAGCGTCTTGCAGGCGAGCCTGTTCTTGCCGTTGATCCGCATCGCGTCCGAGCCGCAGATGCCGTGCGCGCACGAGCGGCGGAAGGTCAGCGTGCCGTCGAGGTCCCACTTGATCTTGTGGAGGCCGTCGAGCACACGCTCCTTCGGATCGATGTCGATCCGGAAGTCCTCCCACATCGCTTCCTCCGCAACCTCGGGGTTGAAGCGGCGGATGCGGAAGGTGACCGTGATGTACGGGGAGGCCTTGGCCGCCTCGGCCTCGGCCTTGTCCATGACGGGAGTTGCCATCAGTACTTACGCTCCATCGGCTGGTAGCGGGTCGTGACGACCGGCTTGTAGTCGAGGCGGACGGAATCGGAGCCGTCGTCGCCGACCTCGCGGTACGCCATGGTGTGGCGCATGAAGTTGACGTCGTCGCGGTTGGGGAAGTCCTCGCGGTAGTGACCGCCGCGGGACTCCTTGCGCGCGAGCGCGGAGACCGCCATCACCTCGGCCAGGTCGAGCAGGTTGCCCAGCTCGATGGCCTCGAGGAGGTCGGTGTTGAAGCGCTTGCCCTTGTCCTGGATCGCCACGTTCCTGTAGCGCTCGCGGAGCTCGGCGATCTTCTCGACGGCCGACTTGATGGTCTGCTCCGTACGGAACACCATCACGTTGGCGTCCATCGTCTCCTGCAGCTCCTTGCGCAGGTCCGCCACGCGCTCGCTGCCCGTGGAGTTGCGCAGCCGCTCGACCTGCTCCTCGACCAGCGAGGCCGGGTCCTCGGGCAGCTCGACGAAGTCGGCCTTCGAGGAGTACTCGGCGGCGGCGATGCCCGAGCGGCGTCCGAAGACGTTGATGTCGAGCAGCGAGTTGGTGCCCAGGCGGTTGGCGCCGTGCACCGACACGCAGGCGACCTCACCGGCGGCGTACAGACCGGGAACGACGGTGGTGTTGTCCGCGAGGACCTCACCCTCGACGTTCGTCGGGATGCCGCCCATCGCGTAGTGCGCGGTCGGCTGGATCGGGATCGGGTCCGTGTACGGCTCGATACCGAGGTACGTACGGGCGAACTCGGTGATGTCCGGGAGCTTGGCGTCGAGCTGCTCCGGCGGCAGGTGCGTCAGGTCGAGGAAGACGTGGTCGCCCTCGGGGCCGCAGCCGCGGCCTTCGCGGATCTCGGTGTAGATGGCGCGCGAGACGACGTCACGCGAGGCGAGGTCCTTCATGACCGGCGCGTACTTCTCCATGAAGCGCTCGCCGTCCTTGTTGCGGAGGATGCCGCCCTCACCGCGGGCGCCCTCCGTCAGCAGGATGCCCATGCGCCAGATGCCGGTCGGGTGGAACTGGAAGAACTCCATGTCCTCCAGCGGCAGTCCGCGCCGGTAGCAGGCCGCCTGGCCGTCACCGGTGAGGGTGTGCGCGTTGGAGGTCACCTTGAAGAACTTGCCGGTGCCGCCGGAGGCGTAGATCACGGCCTTCGCCTGGAAGACGTGGATCTCGCCGGTGGCCAGCTCGTACGCCACGACACCGGCGGACTTCCGGACGCCGTCGACCTCGGTGATGAGCTGGTCGAGGACGTAGAACTCGTTGAAGAACTCCACGCCCTCCTTGATGCAGTTCTGGTAGAGCGTCTGGAGGATCATGTGGCCGGTGCGGTCGCCCGAGTAGCAGGCGCGGCGGACCGGGGCCTCACCGTGGTTGCGGCTGTGCCCGCCGAAGCGCCGCTGGTCGATCTTCCCGTCCTGGGTGCGGCCGAACGGCAGGCCCATCTTCTCCAGGTCGAGGACCGCGTCGATGGCCTCCTTCGCCAGGATCTCGGCGGCGTCCTGGTCGACCAGGTAGTCGCCGCCCTTGATCGTGTCGAAGGTGTGCCACTCCCAGTTGTCCTCCTCCACGTTGGCCAGCGCGGCGGCCATGCCGCCCTGCGCGGCGCCCGTGTGGGAGCGGGTGGGGTACAGCTTGGTGAGCACGGCGGTACGGCTGCGCTTGGTGGCCTCGATGGCCGCACGCATACCGGCGCCGCCGGCGCCGACGATGACGGTGTCGTACTTGTGGATCTTCATGAGTGGTTACCTCAGCCCCGGGCCTAGCGGATGTTCGGGTCGAAGGTGAAGATCACCAGCGTGCCCAGGAGGACGGTGAACACCGTGGCGGTGTAGAGCAGCATCTTCAGCCAGAAGCGCGTGTTGTCCCGCTCGGCGTAGTCGTTGATGATCGTGCGCAGGCCGTTGGCGCCGTGCAGCATCGCCAGCCACAGCATGATCAGGTCCCAGGCCTGCCAGAACGGCGAGGCCCAGCGGCCGGCCACGAAGGCGAAGCCGATCTTGGAGACGCCGCCGTCGAGCACCAGCTGGATCAGCAGGTGGCCGAGGACCAGGACGACCAGGACGATGCCGGACAGGCGCATGAACAGCCAGCCGTACATCTCGAAGTTGCCGCGGGTGGCCTTCGGGGTCTTCTTGGTGCGCTTGCGCGGCGGCTCGATGACGGGGGCGGGGTTGTCCACGTCGTAGAGGGCCACGCCCTCGACCTCGCCGATGCCCTGCGTAGTGGTCTCAGACATCTGCCTCAGCTCCCGAACAGTTCACGAGCGGCGTGGCCGAGCACCGGGTAGACGGCGCCGGCCATCAGCACCACCCAGATGCCGACGACGGTCCAGAGCATCTGCTTCTGGTAGCGCGCGCCCTTCGACCAGAAGTCGACGGCGACGATGCGCAGGCCGTTGAGCGCGTGGAACAGGATGGCCGCGACAAGGCCGTATTCCAGCAGCGCCACGAGCGGCGTCTTGTAGGTGGCCACGACATCGTCGTACGCCTCGGGGGAGACGCGGACGAGAGCGGTGTCGAGGACGTGTACGAACAGGAAGAAGAAGATGAGGACGCCGGTGACTCGGTGAGCCACCCAGGACCACATTCCTTCCCGGCCGCGGTACAGCGTTCCAGCCGGCACGGAAGAACCCTCCGGGAGCGGGGATCGGGGTCGGCCGGCTTGTCTGTCGGTCGGACCCGGCCGGGTACGGTCCACCGGCCGCTCGTCATCGTATCGACCAGGTGTCGGTATGCCCGGCGGGGGGTCTATAGGTGTGATCAAACAGGCACGGACGGGCTAGCAGGCCCGGATAATTCACCCTATGCGCGTATACGTCCGTACGTATCCGCGCGTACGCCTGCCCCCGTACGCGGCCGGAAACGCAGCCGTCGGGCAGGGCCCGCAGCCGTCGCGCAGCGGGCGCGTGCGTCAGTACGCGGCGGGGATCCGCGGTCCGAACAGGGCCTCGGTGATCCGCTCGCGCACCAGCCGGCGCAGTTGCTCGGCGGCGATGCTGCGCTCCTCGTCCACCTCGTGCGCCAGGCGTTTGCGCAGGCCGGCGAGGACCTGGTCGAGGTGCTCGTCGTGCCGGTAGTCGTCGAGGGAGAGCAGGAAAGCATGGCCGAAACGCGCCTCGTACGCGGCGTGCGCGGCGCGTAGTGCGGTGAGCGCCGCCTGCGGGGTGGCGCCGGGCGCGGGCAGTTCGCTCCGCTCGGCGGCGAGCGCCCGGCCCAGCTCGGCGGGCGCGAGGTCGTAGCCCGCCTCGTCGCAGGCCGCGAGCAGCGCGTCCGGATCCGGATACGGGCGGTACTCGGCCACGCGCCGCGCCCAGCGCTCGCTCGCACAGCAGTCGAGGAGCAGGCGGTGCACGTCCTCGGCCGGTGCGCTGTTGAAGTGGTCGAGTCCCGGGTGCGCGGTGGCATCGGACCGGGCTTGTCCCGGTATGGCCTGCGCGGGCAGTGCGGCTGCGGTACGGGACGGGCTGGGCGAAGGCAGCGTGCGCTCCTCGGAAGCGGCCAGGCGGCCTGAATCGGGCAACGGCAGGGGCAAGGGGGTGCCCTCACGGTATCGAGAGCTGTCGGTGGCTGTACGCCCGATGTGCGAATTTCACCCGGACGGGAGAGTTTGGGAACGAGTGGTGGACGTTCGGGGCAGTCACCTGGCGGACTTTCGCGGCCCATGGGAGGTTGCACAGCGTGAAGTCGATCTTTTCGCGGTCCGGTTCCCCGGAGCCCGACCCCTCCGGGTCCGGCCCCTCAGGCCCCGCCCCTTCGGGCCGAGGCCGTTCACGTCCCGGCGGGCGCCGCCGCCTGGCCCTCGTCGCGGGCATCACCGCGGGCTGCGCGGCGCTGCTCACCCTCACGCTGTGGCCCGAAGGCTCCGGCACGGGAAACGGCGCCGGGGCCACCCCCACCCCTTCGCCGGCCACCACCGCCGACAGCCGCTCCCCGGCCTCCGCCGCCGCGACCCACCCCGTGTCGAAACCCCCGCTGACCATCCCCGCCGTTCGCGAGCACGAGGCGGCGCGCGGCCCCGGCTGGCATCCCGACCGCGGCGGGCAGGTGATCGTCGCCGAGGACTCGGCGGAGGAACTCGCCGACGAGGGCAGGCTCATCGCCCAGGAACTGGGCCTCACCTACGCACAGGGCGCCGAGCCCGGCAAGGGCGACGTGGAACTCGCGCTCGTCTCCGGCGAGTCGAACACGGACGCCGACCCCGAGGCGTACACGATCCGTGTCGCCGACGAGCGGGTCCGTATCACCGCCGGCGACGACGCGGGCGTCTTCTACGGCACCCGCACCCTCAAGCAGGCCGTCCGCCAGGGCGGCACCGCACCCGAGGGCGTCATCCGCGACGCACCCGCCAAACCGCAGCGCGGTTTCATGCTCGACATCGCCCGCAAGCACTTCACGGCCGCCTGGATCGAGGACCGGGTCCGCGAACTCGCCGACCTCAAGTACAACCAGATCGGCCTGCACTTCTCCGACGACCAGGCCTTCCGCATCGAATCCAGCTCCCACCCCGAGGTGGTCTCCCCGGTCCACCTCAAGAAGTCCGAGGTCAGGCAGATCATCGCCCTCGCGCGCCGCCTGCACATCGAGGTCATCCCCGAGATCGACTCACCCGGCCACCTCGGCGCCGTCCTCGCCGCCCACCCGCAGCTCCAGCTCCGCGACACCCGGGGCAACCCGGCGCGCGGTGCGATCGACATCTCGAAACCCGGATCGGCGAAGATCGTCGACGAACTGCTGCGGGAGTACGCGGACCTCTTTCCCGGCACGTACTGGCATCTCGGCGCCGACGAATACCGCGCCCTGATGGTCGCGGACCCGGAGGCCCGCTACCCGCAGCTGGCCGCGCTCGCCCGCGAGAAGTACGGCCCGGACGCCAAGGTGCAGGACCTGGCGACCGGCTGGGTCAACGACCGGGCGAAGGTGGTCCGCGCCGAGGACAAGAAGCCGAAGATGTGGAACGACGGCATGTTCGCCGGCGGAGTGGTCCAGGCCGACGAGGACCTGGAGGTCGAGTACTGGACGGGCAAGGAACTGCGCGCCCGCGAGCCCGTCGAGTATCTGAAGGCCGGCCGCAAGCTCGTCAACCTCAACGACGAATACCTCTACTACGTGCTCGGCGAGCCCAACCAGTTCACGTACCCGACGGGCGAACGCATCTACAAGGAGTGGAACCCGCTGGTCGTCCGCGGCTCCGAACCCGTCCCCGCCACCTACGACGACCAGATCCTCGGCGCACGCTTCGCCGTCTGGTGCGACTTCTCCACCGCCCAGACCCCGGGCCAGGTGGCCGACGGCATCCGCCTGCCCCTGCGGGCACTGGCCCAGCGGGTCTGGGACGAGCGGACCCCGGAGCTGCCCTGGGGAGAGTTCAGGGCATTGGCGGAAAAGCTGGGCTGAGCTGCGGTTTCGCCGGATTCGGCGGGGCCGGTAATGGGTGGACAGGCGGCGCGGGGGGGCACGTAGATTCCGCGTGCCGAGGCGCCTTGGGGAGAAGGCGCCATGGCACGCGCATCTGTGCGGTGGCGCGGAGGGCTCCGTCCCGCCGCCCCGCCGCTGTTTCCATGACCCGTGGGGGGTTTCTCGTATGTCCGGCATGTCCGGCTCTTCTTATACGTCCAGCAATTCGCAGCTGTCCGGCTATCCGCAGAACACCGGCCGCCCGGCGTCCACCGTGCGCCCGTCGGCCTACCTCAAGTCGCCGCACGGCCTGGCCAAGGCGCTGGTGATCCTCTTCGGCGCGCTGATCGCCGCCGACCTCTTCTCACTATGGGTCGGCTTCCACCTGCGGTCGGCCATGGCGGACCTGCGCGCCACGCCCTTCTCCGAGGAGCTCGTCGACAGTGTCACCGACGCCGAGACCCTGTACGGGATCAGCGGCATCCTCCAGTCCGCGCTCTGGACCGCCCTGATCGTCGTCTTCCTCGTCTGGTTCTGGCGGGTACGCGTGAACGCCGAGGTGTTCGGACCCGAGTACCAGTCGATGAAGCGTGGCTGGACGATCGCCGCCTGGTTCGTCCCGATCGCCAACCTCTGGCTGCCGCGCCGTGTCGCCTCCGACATCTGGGGTGCGAGCGAGACCACCGAGCGCTCCCCCTCCCAGGCCCTGCTCACCGGCTGGTGGCTGCTCTTCGTACTGGACGTGCTGCTCGGTCGCTTCGCGACCAAGGAGTACGCCCGTGCCGAGAGCTACGAGGAGATCCGGTCCGCGGTGTCGTCCCTCGCCGTCTCCGACGCGGTCGACATCGCGGCCTGCATCGCGGCGATCCTCTTCGTACGTCGCCTCACGGCGATGCAGCAGGAGAAGGCGCTGCGCGGCCTGGAGCAGTGACGGCCCGCCGCACCCCGCACGTCCCCAGACTGCACCACCGGCGGCGGCCCGCGGAGTCCAGGAACAGCCAGCCGCAGTCCTCGCCCGGACAGACCCGCAGCTCGTGCACCTGGGGCGTGGCGAGCAGCCCCGCCGCGCTGTGGGCGGCGGCGAGCAGCGGCAGCCGCAGGCCTGCGGCCGGGCTGACCCGCCAGCGGCCGAGCCGACTCTCGCCGTCTTCGTCCTCCCGGACGAACTCGGCGCTGCGCGCGGCCTCCTCGGCCGTCGCCGCGACCGCCTTGAACGCACGCGTGTCACCGGGATCGGTGAACACCGCGTACATCGCCGACCGCAGCTCCCGTGCCTCGTCGAGGACCGCGGCGGCGCGTTCCGGCCGCCGCGCGGCCTCGGCGAGCAGCCGGTCGACGGTGCGTTCCCCGGCGAGAGCGAGATGTCCCGCCCAGACGGCCAGCGAGGCGTAGCCGGTGAGCCAGTCGGATCCGGGCCGTTCGCGTTCCGCATGCCAGCCCGCGTACGTGTTGCAGAACTCCAGCGCCGGATGGCCGCTCGTGCTCCACGGCAGCCACACGTCGCGTACCCGGACGGCGTACACCGGGCCGGGCGGCCGGTCCAGGCGCGGGTCGGCCGCGAGGATCCGCGCGTGCAACTCGCGCAGCTCCGCGCCGGGTTCGAGCCCCAGCTCCGCGACGAGCGCCGAGCGCGTCTCCTGGTACAGGCCCAGCGCCTCGGGGGTCCGCCCGCTCCGGTACAACGCGGTCATCTGCGCGGCGACCAGCCGCTCGCGCGCGGGCCCCTTCCGTATCTCCGGCAGCAGATCGGCGACCACCCGGTGGTGCCTGCCCAGCGCGAGCAGATCCTCCGCCCGCCGCTCCACGGCGGCCATCCGCAACTGTTCCAGCACCCCGCCGAGCCGGCCGCGCAACGGTTCCTCCGCGAGCCCCTCGAGCAGCGGGCCGCGCCACAGCGCGAGCGCCTCGTCGTGAAGTTCCACCCGCAGGACCGGATCGCCCGTCGCGGCCGCCTGCTCCACGAGCTCCGTGAACCGGGCCGTGTCGATCCGGTGCCCGTCCGGCTCCACGCCATACCCGTCGTCGTACGTGCTCAGCCGCACCCCGTGCCCGCCGAGCGCGGCCCGCAGCCGCCCGATGTACGTGTGCACCGTGCCGCGCGCCGCAGCCGGCGGCCTGCCCTGCCACAGCAGCTCGACGAGCCGCTCGACCGGCACGGTACGGCCCGCGTCGAGCAACAACACGGCAAGCAGCAGTCGTTCCTGTCGGCGTATGCCCGTCAGCGCGGGGCGGCCGAGGTGGCGGGCCTCGAAGGGGCCGAGCAGCTGGAAGTCCATGTCTGTGGAGCGTACGGCGTGGTCCCCGCCGTGACCCGGCCGTGGTGAGCGAATGGTGAGGCGGGCCGTGAACGCTGGGTGGAAATCCAGGCAACCCACCAGGAGGACTCATGCACGTCACCGCTGCCGCCCTGCTCACCCTCTCCGCCGCCACCGGAGGCGGCTGGGTGCCCGCGCCTTCCGCCCCCTGGGACGTCGCCGCCGGTGCCCGCTGCGACGTTGCCGTGCACGGCGAACCCGTCGTCGACGAGGTGGTCAGGCGGGTCGTCTCCACCAACCCGGACGGTTCGGTCAAGTCCGAGGCGTACAAGGGCGACCTGGTCATCCGCCTCACCAACACCACCGAAGGACCGGACGGCCCCTCCTACGACGCGGACGCGAGCGGCAGGGCCTACATCACCTACGGAGACGACGGCTCCCAGCACTGGACGGTCGCCGGCCCCGTCCTCGTCGGCTTCGCCGAGAACGGCGGCACCCTCCCGCGCGGTCTCTACCTCATCGACGGCCTGTACACCCTCGACATCACCGCGACCGGCCACAAGACCCTGAAGCTGTACCAGGGTTCGATCGACGACCTGTGCAACCGCATCGACTGACCGCACCGCACCACTGCATGCCACGCCGCACCACCGCGCCCCGCACCGCACCACCGCACCCCACACCGCACCACTGCGCCCCACACCGCACCACCTGAGACAGAACCCGAAACCCCCCGAAACGCGTCCCCCATGCATACGGGAGCGCGGCCATCCGCTGCTCCGGACGTGGGCTCATCGGTACTTATGGGTGGCGAACTCCCGTGCAGATGTGTTGGATTCACATCAAAGGCGTCGTGGCGGGGAGTAAGGCATGGGGTTCTGGGGGTACTACGTCGTCGGCCGCGCGGAGCGGCCTCTCGCGGAGTACGCCGCGTTCGAGGGCGTACGCGACGGGCTCGCGCTGCATGAGCAGCGGCCCGACGGCTGGCAGGTATGGGAGGCCTCGGTCCCCGAGCTCGGCTCGATGGCGGCGCTCGCCGGACAGACCGGCGCGCCCGCGCTGTTCGGCTTCGTGATGGACAGCGCGTGCGTCGCCGTCGAGGCGGCCGGGCCGGAGAGCGGCGCATGGAATGCCTGCCTGGCCCGCGAGGCCATGGCCGCCTTCCTGGCGGCGGACGGCAAGGAGCCCGACGACCTCTTCCTCCCCGCCCGCGATGCGGCGGAACGGGCGACGGCCTGGGCGGCGGAGGCGGGCTATACGGTGCCGACGGCAGACATCACCGCTGCCCTGACCGCCCCCGCCGAGCCGTCCGCGGAGCTCCTCTTCTTCCGCTTCCTGGAGAAACTCGGAATTCCTGACAACTGACGCAGTCGCCCCCGCCATGCCTCCCGGCGTGGGAATCACCATGACCCCGGCGGGGGAGTCGCCATGACCCCGGCGGGGGAGTCACCACGACCCTGGCTCGGGAGTGACGCTTCCGGGTGTCCCGGCGCTGTAAGGGGAAGTACCGCGTCCGGAACGGAGAGGCGTCATGGGTCTGGTGGAGCTGATCGCGCAGAGCGACGAGCGGGGGCTGGCCGCGAGCGGGCTCGCGTGCCTTGACCGGTGCCTGCCGGTCCTCGGCGCGGAGGACGACACCCTGCGCCCGCTGTGGGCCGCGCTCGCCTCGGACACACCCTGGGCACCTCTCGTCGATGCCGTACGGGAGTCCGTACCGCGAGGCACCGCCGACGAGACGACGGCGACGCTCACCCACCGCATGCTGGACGCCCTCCCCGCCGACCGCTCGGGCCCGGACCTGCGCACGTGGTCCGACGCCTGCTCCACAGCGGCCCTCCAGATCCACCGAACCCTGGACCCCACGGCCGACGGCCCACTCGCGGCAGGCGAACTGCGCCGCCAGATCACCGTCCTCGAACTCCTGGCCAAGGGCGACGGCCTCCGCCAGGCCCTCGACGTGTCGACGGAGGGCCGCCGGGTGCTGCGGGCCGTGGTGGCGCGGCGGGGGAGGGGGAGGGGCTGAACGACGTCCGTTCCACGATCGAGCGGTGGCTGGCAGCGGCAGACCGGACGCCGTGTCCGAGGTGAAGGCGCACGTCCATGAAAGCCGCAACTACACCGGCTACGTGTGCGCAGGGACCCTCCTGGACGGAACCCCGGTCTCCGAGCCGATCCGGAAGCGCTGCACCGCCACCAGCGAAGTGGGCGACCGCCTCGCCATGATCATCGACCCGGCCGGCCAGGCCACCCCGACGGAAGAACGCGTACCGCCCGCGCTCGACACGGTATCGAGGACGACCTTCCATGCGCTGCTCTTCGCCGCCGCCTACTGCTTCGCCGCGGTGCGCTCACCTCGCGGCCGGAACACCGGCCACGGGCGGGCATCTTGACGCCCCGGCCTGCACTCCGCGGTCCGTACGGATGCCGGGAGTGGTCAGGCTCGACGCGGCCGGTCTGACGGACCTTCGGCAGGCGGTGTTTGCGGTCTGCGTGGCAAGCACGACGGGCTCTCCGGGAAGGGCGCTGTCGAACCAGTGAAGTGCCGCCGCGCATGCTTCGGCGGCATACCCGGATCCCCACGACTGTGGCAGGAACAGGTAGCCGAGCTCGGTCTTCCCCGCGGCGGCCGGGCGATGGTGCTCCGGCGCTCTCCGGAGCAGAACACGGCCGATCATCGCCCCGTCGAGCTCGACGGCGAAGCTCCCGGGCCACCGCCCGGGCACCTCGGGCAGCTCGCGTTCGAGCTCGTCGCGCGGGCGGGGGCCACCGAGGTAGGCGTTCACATCCGGCGCTGCCAGCAGCTCTACGAACGTCACACGGTCCCGGGCCTCGGGTTACGCAGCACGAGCCGCTCGGTTCTGTTCGGTGCGGGCGGCCAGGCAACGGCTCCTGGATCGGTCATGCCGGTTGGCCAAGCAGTGCGCACAGCCGGCGATCAAGACGCGGCAGACGCCACGTTCAACCGCATCGCCCGCAGCGGACGCCCGCTGGGCGACTCCGACACCCACATCGCTAGCCGAGCGGCAGCCACACCGGCCACCACTGCGGTATCCCGTCAGGGGCGCAGCTCGGCCCCACTCCCGCCAGGGCATGCCACACTGCCATGGCTGGCCACAGAAGCACCACGGCGGGCACCAGGACACCCAGGGCAGGTCGGCCCCAGCTTCCGGCCCGGCCTCCGGAGACGTTCGTCCCGCGCTGGAGTGCGAACCAAGCCCCCACGCAGGCCGCGGCTGCCACCGTCGAACTCGTCAGGGCGTGGACCATGTTGGTCCAGCTCCCGCCGGACTCACACGTACGCCAGGCGAGGCCCAGGGGCAGCCCGTGCGCGTAGAAGACGGCCACGAATATCAGCCGGGCCACAAGCGTCGAATGCGGAGGCATCGCAGGAGACCCCAAGCGAGCACCCCAGGCGGCAAGCGCACGACGACAGAGATACCACCAGGCCAGGAGTCCCGCGGCTGCGTAAACGACTCGGATGAGGACGGAGTGATCCGACATCACGGCCCGTCCCGGGCCGCCCACCGCGAACATGGCCGCCAGAATGAGCAACCGCATGGCCCTCCCTCGTTGCTCAAGTCAGTTGATGTCCCGCGGGGACGTCAACTTCTGCAGTTGGCGGCGGGCACGATGTGGCGTCGGCGCGCCAGGCAGTCCGCGAGGTCACTGACCTCCTTGCGCTCAGGGCATCACGCGGCCGAGTTGAGCTCGACTTCAACTCGCCGTCAGGGTAGTGCGACGACGCCACTGCGCCCGCCGCCAGGGAATCCGCAAGCCGTGCCGCGCGATCAGGCGCGGCACGGCTTGGGAGGCGTGGGCCGGTGTCAGTTCGTGGCGTACGGGGAGGCTCCCGCGGCCGTGCGGATTTCCGGGAGGGCCGCGTAGAGGGACTTGCCCGGGCACAGGGTGTTGTAGCCGTCGCGGTGGCCGGAGACGGTGAACAGGGTCGCCTCCTCGCCGTTGTTCCACACGCCGGTGTCGGCCTTCGCCGTCAGCGTGACCTTGGCCTCCGGGTCGACGCCGTGCAGGCCGAGCTTCCATGCGGCGATGTCCGCGACGGCCTGCTTCGCCGCGGCCGACGGCATGCCGCCGTCCTCGTGGTTGCCGAGGACGGAGACGCCGGAGGAGTACGAGTTGAAGCCGTACGTGTGGGCACCGCGCACCGGCTTGTCGACGCCGCCCGCGCGGCCCTCGAAGATGGTGCCGCACTTGTCGACGAAGAAGTTGTAGCCGACGTCGTTCCAGCCGTTTTCCTTGACGTGGTAGATCATGATCGCGCGGATGATCGCGGTCGATTCGGAGCAGTCGTAGTCGTTCGTACCGGCGGTGTGGTGGACGAACATCGCGTCGATGTCGTCCAGGTACGCCGGCGGATCCTGTACGAGTGACTCGTCGGCGCCCCACTCGGCGCGGCTCACGATCGTCGGGGTGGTGGGCGCGGGCGGCTCCGTGGATGTGGACGGGACGGGTGCGGTTGGCTCCGGCTCCGGGTCCGTGGTCGTCTCGTCAGCCGGGTCGGTCGAGGGGGCCGGATCCGTCGGGTCCGGGTCCTGCGGGGACGAAGGCTGGGGCGTCGGTTCGTCCGTGGGCGCCGGGGCGGTCGGCTCCGTGGTGGTGCCGCCGGTCTCGGCCGGGGGTTCGGTCGGCTCGTCGGTGGTCGGCTCCGTGGCCGGCTCCGTGGTCGGTTCGGGCTCCGCGGGGGTGTCGGACGTGGCGGGAGCACCGGTCGGCTCCTCGCCCGGAGCCTTGGTGGTGGGGTCGGTGGTCGGCGGCGGGGTCGGCTCAGCGTCGCCGCCGCCGCTCGTACCGCCGTCCGTACCCTCGGAGGGAGCCGGATCGGTGGTCTCGTTCTCCGCCGGCTTGCCCGGCTTCTTCGAGTGCTCGGGCTTCGCGGTGGGCTTCCCCTTGCCGTTCCCCTTGCCCTTGTCGCCCTTGGTCGCCTCGGCCTCCGTCGTACCCGGGTCGACCATGTCGAGCCTCAGCGCCTCTGGTACGGCGGTCTCCTCGCCGTCGGCGATGACCCGCGCCTCGACGCCGTCGGACGGCCCGACCCACAGCGGCTCGGACGCCCCGCGGACACCGGCGTCGTCACCCTCCGCCGACTCCGGTGCGCGGATGCCGAATTCGAGGTCGCGCCAGTCGGTCCAGGTCCCGTCGGCGGCGCTGCGCGTACGTATCTGGGCCGTGCCCTCGAAGGTGTCGTCGCTGTCCTCCCACGAGACGCCGACCAGCGAGAACGACTGCGTCTCGGTACGCGGCAGCTCGCGCTTCTTCGGGTCCTTGCCGTCGAGGCGAAGCGAATGCGCCTGCGCCGGGCGTCCGTTGCCTTTGCCGTCGTCGTCCCCGGAGTCACCGGTGACCGCGATCGCCGTCACGCCCGTACCGGCGAGCACGGCGACCCCTGCCGCCAGCCAGACCGTACGCCGCGTACTGCTCGCCCGACGGGCGCGAGTTCCTCTTGGGCTCATTTCCCATCCTCAAAATCAAGTGACGGCCTTGATCGGCCTGTTGGCTGTCTCGCCGTGCCCGGCCTCATGGGGGCTCGGCAGGTTCGGCGGTCAGCTGCTGGCGGGTAGTTCGCCGGTGCAGGTGGCCCGGCCGTACTCACCCGTGGCGGTGGCGCGCTGGACGTGCTGGTCGCGGACGGCGAGGGTGCAGGCCGCCTGGCCGCCCTCGCCGTCGAGCGTGATGGCGACCACCGGGTCCTTCCCGAGCGGGACCTGGACCGTCTTCTTCCACGGCAGCGTGACGCCCTTCTCGACCGTGGCCGTGCCGGATTCACTGCGGGCCAGGTAGGAGATCTCGACGGTGCCCTCGCCTGTGACCTCGTAGGTCACCTGGGCCGTGGGCGCCGCACGGGCCTTCGGCTCCTCCTCCTCGTCGGAGCCGAGCAGGCCGTAGCCGACGAGGCCTGCGCAGGCGAGCAGCACCGCGGCGGCGATGGCCACCCCCTGGCGCCCGCCACCTGCCTGCTTCTTCACCGCGGGCTCTGCAGGTGGCGTCGAGGCGTCGGCTTCTTTTGCGTCGTTTTCCGAGGAGGACATACGGGGCCCGGCTCTCACTGCTGGGACTGACGGCGAACCGGGCGGTTATACAACGCCGCTTCGGTGTGAGTCGAGCGGCCGGACAAAGCCGGGCGAAGTGGCGCTGTTACGCGGTCCAGCTGTCCGGAAATGTCCGCGCCCTTGATTTGTGGACGATCAAGGAATTAGACAGCCGGATGTCGCGCGGAGGGTTGAAGTCCGTTTTCAGCCAGCCATGTTGAGTGCAGTGCCCGAGCTGGCCGAAATTCGTCGACCGGCTTACTCGGCATGCCCTTTTCGTGCTTTCGCGGTACGGAAACGGGCGGCCAATACCGAGAGGTATCGAGGTGAAAGTTCCGAACGGGAGATATATCTCCTGTCTTGTGGCCGCGGCACTGGCGGGAACGCTATTGCCGCAGGCGGCCTATGCGGCGCCGCCCTCCGGGCAGTCCGACGGCGGCAAGGGGATCGTCGACACCGTCGCATCGTGGTTCAGCGATGACGATGACGACGATGGGGGCGGCAAAAGCCCAGAGCCCGCCCACGAGGACGAGCGGATCGCCGACCGCGAGAAGCTGCCGAAGGGAAAGGCGCAGAAGCCCGCGAAGCGCGTCAAGGAGCTGAAGTCCCGGCGTACGCCGTCGGCGCGGTTCTACGAGCTGTCCGACGGCCGCGTCGAGGCGGAGCTCTCCGCCGTGCCGACCAGCTACCGCAAGGGCAAGTCCTGGGCGCCGATCAGCGTCGACGTACGCGAGAGCGACGCGAAGGGCTTCGAGCTGGCCAACACCACCAACGTGGGCCGGAGTTTCTTCGGCGCCACCGAGGACCGTCTGGTGCGCTTCGAGGGGCCGGGCGGCTCAGGCCTCACGATGGGTCTGGAGGGCGCGGGCAAGCTGGCCCCGAAGGCCGAGGGCAACAAGGTCACCTACGCGGACGCGGCCGCCGGGAACGCGGATCTCGAATACGTGGTGGGGCGAGGCCAGGTGAAGGAGAACCTGGTCCTGGACGCGAAGCCGTCCAAGGCGTCCGAGCCGCTGAAGTTCACGTTCACCCTGGACCTGGACAAGGGCCTCACGCCGAAGCAGCGCAAGGACGGCTCGGTCGCGATCTTCGGCGAGCATCCCACGCAGCCGGTGATGACGATCCCCGCGCCGTATATGACGGACGCGAAGAAGGACGAGCTGTCCCCGACGGGCGGCACGTACTCCACCAAGGTCACGCAGAAGCTGGCCAAGGCGGGCAAGGACGGCTGGACCTTGACGGTCGAGCCGGACGCCGAGTGGCTTGCCTCGCCCGAGCGCCGGTATCCGGTGACGATCGACCCGACGATCACGATCGTGCCGGATGCGGCGGCCTCGCAGGACACGATGGTGCTGTCCGATGCCGCCTCGACGAACTTCAACAGTTCCTGGAAGCTGTCGGCGGGCAAGACCGACACGGGCATCGCACGCTCCCTGGTGAAGTTCCCGCTGAGCGAGATCCCGGCGGGGACGACGGTCGACGCGGCGCGTCTGGAGATGTACTTCGACCAGTCGCACACCACCAACGGCAACGACGTGAAGATCGGCGCCTACCGCGCGACCGGAGCGTGGGACGAGTCGACGGCCACCTGGTCGAACACCTCGTCGCTGGTGGGTGAGCTGTCGGGGACCACCGTGCAGGTGGACGACGGCGATGCGGGCACGACGGCCGCGGTCGGCGCCTGGAACCCCGGGTCCTCGACCCAGTACGGCATCGGCGGCGACTACCTGTGGAACAAGGGCAGCGCTCTCGGCGACACGTACACCTGGCAGCCGCGTCTCGCGGAGGGCGCCAGCTACCGGGTCGAGGCGCACTACGTCCCGTGGACCGACCGGGACACCGCCGCCCCGTACACGGTGACGGGCCGGGACGGCACGGCCACGTACACGGTGGACCAGACCGCGGGTTCCGGCGGCCAGTGGGCGCCGCTGAACGGCGGCAAGCAGATCTGGTTCAGCAAGGGCACCGCGGGCAAGGTCGTCCTGAAGGACACCACCGCCGACAAGGCGGTGATCGCGGACGCGGTGCGGTGGATCAACCCCGCCTCCATCGTGAAGGACCGCGGTGAGTACAACCAGTGGCACAAGTTCGCGGTGAAGGACACCGTCCAGAAGTGGCTCGACGGGACGGCCGGAAACCACGGCTTCGTCCTCAAGGCCACGGACGAGTCCAGCGGCGCGCCGACGGGTGGCCCGCGCTATGAGGCCGGCGATGGCGAGTACGGCGGCGAGACCTCCACGGTCCCGCGGCTGACCGTCACGTACGGCAAGGTCGGTACCGCGCTCGACTCGCCCACCGTGGTGCACTCCACGGGCCCCGAGCTGTCGTGGAAGGCCTACGACAACACCAGCGGTGACAGCGGCCTGGACATCGTCGAGTACCAGCTGCACCGCTCGACCTCGCGTACGTTCACGCCGTCGGCGGCGACCCTGGTGGCTCCGATCGCGTCCTCGGTCACCACTTATACAGACACCACTGCGGTCCCGACCCCGGACTCCAGCTCCTCGGAGATCGGAAAGTCGTACTACTACCAGATCACGGTCAAGACGAAGGACGGCCAGCTCCTCGGCTCGCCGACCCGCACCGTCGGCATCCCCAAGGCCGGGCGCACGATGAAGCTGATCCAGGGCACTTCCGGGGTCACGGACACGACGCTCTCGTCTGCGCAGCCGTCCACCAACCAGGACACGATCCAGTCCTGGGGTGTGGGCCAGAAGTGGCTGTCCGTGGGCAACAACTCGGGCACGTACGGCAAGACGCGTGCGGCGCTGAAGTTCGACACGAGTGACATCCCGGCCACGGCGACGGTGCTGGAATCCCGGCTGTTCATGTGGGCCGCGCAGACCACGACCGACACCGACGGCGCGGTCTACGAGCTCCACGGTCTGACCAGGGGTTTCAACGAGACCCAGGCGACCTGGAACAACGCCGCCACAGGCACGGCATGGACCAGCCCCGGCGGCGACTACTCCTCCGCGGTCTCGGACTACACCCCGCAGTGGAGCAATGACGTCGGACGCCACTGGTGGGACGCCACGGGCCTGACCCAGGGCTGGGTCGACACCCCGTCGGCCAACAAGGGCGCGATGGTCAAGCTGAGGGACGAGTCGTCCACCGGGCCGCAGGAGCGCACCCTGTTCCTGACGTCCGAGGCCGCCGACTGGCAGCTCGGCCCGATGATCCGCGTGATCTACGTCGACGCCACGACGGAGGACACCTACTACGCGCCGCAGACCCCCGCCCGGATGACCCCCAACTCCACCTACACGGTGGACGTCACGGTCACCAACACCACGTCCTCGGCGTGGGCGGCCGGCGAGCGCGAGCTGTCGTACACCTGGAAGCTCCCCGACGGCACGGACATGACCACGGGCGGCAACCAACTGGAGACCGCCATCCCGGCGCTCCTCCCGGGCAAGTCGGCCACCCTCCAGGCCCAGGTCCAGACCCCGATCAACTCGGACTCGGGCAACAAGCGCACCGAGTACGTGCTCGGCTGGGACGTCCGCAAGACCTCCGACGGCACGTGGCTCTCCGGCGGCACCGGCGGAATCCCGTCCCTGAAGCAGAACGTCGCCGTGGAGGACCCGACCTCCAACCAGATCGGCCTGGAGAAGTTCTACTCCTACGCGGGGAAGAACACGGGCGCCGGCGCGACGGTGATGAGCAACCTCGCCGCTGGTAACAGCGTGTGGTCCTACAACGCGTTCAACAACCCCGGCCGGGGCCTGAACACGTTCTTCCGCATGTCCTACAACTCACTGGACACCTCCGACACGGTCTCCGGCCACGGCTGGTCTTTCCAGGCCTCGGGCCCGATCCGTCTCGGGGCCCCGCTGGACTTCCACCCCAACCCGCACCCGACCGAGATCCGACTCCCGGACGGTGACGGAACGACCCATGTCTTCCGCAAGCAGGAAGACGGCTCGTGGAAGGCCCCTGCGGGCGTGCACTACAAGGTGACGCCGAAGGCGGGCCTCGACTGCACCCCGGCCAAGGACCCGATCCCGGACGCGTGGACCCTGCTGCGCCCGGACGGCACCCGCTTCCTGTTCGGCTGCGACGGCTATATGACGTCGGCGGTCGACAAGAACGGCAACACGCAGCTCTTCACGTACGAGGAGCGCAAGTCCAACAACAAGCCGACGAAGTTCCTGAGGTACATCACCGATCCGGCCGGCCGTCAGTCGATGACCGTCGACTACTACGACAAGGCCGAGGCGACCTCGCCGAAGATCCAGGACCACATCCAGTCGGTCACGGACATCTCGGGCCGCAAGCTCACGTTCGAGTACTCGGACAAGGGCCTGCTCACCAAGATCACCGACGGCGCGGGCTCGTCGCAGCCGAAGGCGTTCGGCTTCACGTACGACGCCACGCAGGGCAACAAGAACGTCAAGCTCGTCGAGGTCACCGACCCGCGCGGCAACGGCACGAAGCTGGCGTACTACGCGCCGCAGGCCGGGGACGACCCGAAGTACCACTGGTTCACGAAGACGGTCACCGACCGTCTGGGCGGCAACACCGGGTTCACGTACGCGGCGAACGCGTCGAACGCGAAGTTCACCGACACCAAGGTGACCGACGCGGAGGCGCACACGACGACGTACGTCCAGGACGACTTCGGCCGCCCGGTCCAGACCACGAACGCCAAGTCCCAGACCACCAAGATGACCTGGGACGCGGACAACAACGTCACGTACCTGGAGGAGGCCAACGGCGCGAAGACGGCGTACTGCTACGACCAGAAGACGGGCTACCCGCTCTGGTCGCGCGACGCGGAGAACAACAAGTCGGGCGTCCCGCCGGCATCGGACTGCGCTCCGGGTACGTACCCGGCCAACTCGCAGCAGTACAGCTACCAGACCCGCGCGGACGGCTTCTCGGCCGACCTGTTCACCAAGACCTCCCCGGAGGGTCGCACGTGGCAGTTCGGCTATGACACCTTCGGCAACCTGAAGACGGTCACCGACCCGAAGGGCGTGGCGACCTCCACCGCCGACGACTACACCACTACGTACGAGTACAACGCCTACGGTCAGCTCACCAAGGCGACCGACGCCAACGGCAACCCGACGACGAACAGCGAGTTCGGTCCGACGGGATACCCGGCGAAGATCACCGACGCACTCGGCAAGTCGACCTCGTTCGTCTACGACGAACGCGGCCAGGTCACCTCGGTGACCGACGCGCTGGGCACGAAGACCACACAGACCTACGACACGTACGGACGTCCGCTGGTCTCCACGGTGCCGAAGGACCAGGCGGCGGGCGAGTTCATCACCACCCCGGCGCCGGTGTACGACGCGAACGACAACGTCACGAAGTCGACGGCACCGAATGGTGCGGTGTCCACCGCCGTCTACGACGCGACGGACCAGATCACCTCGGCCACCGCGCCGAAGGACACGTCCACCTCGGCCGAACGCAGGTCGCTCTACACCTACGACAAGGTCGGCAACCTCAAGACGACGACCGAGCCGAAGGGCACCCTGACCACGTCGGACGCGACCGACTACGTCACCACGCAGCACTACGACGCGATATACCAGCTCACGTCGGCAGTGAACGCGGCCGGTGACAAGGTCAGCTACGAGTACGACAACGTCGGCAACCTGACCACGGTCATCGACCCGAAGAAGAACGCGACCACGGACGCCACCGACTACACGACCAAGACCGCCTACGACCTGAACCACCGGGTCACCACGGTCACGGACGCGGACGGCAACACGACCTCGCGCACGTACGACAAGGACTCCCTCGTCGTCCAGTCCGAGGACGCCGAGGGCAACATCGCTTACGTCGACTACGACGAGCGCGGCAAGCAGAAGGAGACCCGTACCCCCTACGAGGGCACGACGTTCCGTACGACGCGCTTCGAGTACGACCAGGTCGGCAACACGACCAAGGTGCTCACGCCGCGTTCGGTGGCGGCGGGCAGCACGGAGGCGTTCACCGCGCGCACCGAGTACGACGCGCTGAACCGTCCGGTCAAGCAGTACCAGCCGTACGACCCGAACGACGCCCGCTACAACGACCCCAACGTCTACACGCAGACCGTGTTCGACGCCATGGGCCGGGTGAAGAAGACGTCGCTGCCGCCGTCGGAGGGTCAGACGGTCCGAAACGACACGGTCTACGACTACTTCGACAACGGCTGGGTGAAGAAGGCCACCGACCCGTGGGACATCTCCACGGCCTACGACTACACCGCGCTCGGGCAGCAGAAGGCCCGCACGCTCACGTCGGCGGGCGGCTCCTCGGACCGCACGATGACGTGGTCGTACTACCCCGACGGCAAGCTGAAGTCCAAGGCGGACGACGGTGTGCCGGTGGGCAAGTCAGTGGTCCTCGTCGACAACTCCGACAGCCAGCACACCTCTGCCACGGGCACGTGGGCGAAGGGTGACGTCGATGGTCAGCAGGGCTACGACCACCGCACCCACGCGGCAGGTACGGGCACTGACGCCTTCACGTGGACGCTGAACATCCCGAAGGACGGCACGTACACCGCGTACGTGAAGTACCCGGAGGTGACCGGCGCCGCGACCACGGCGAAGTACACGCTCTCGCAGGGCTCGACGGAGCAGCCGTCGGTCACCAAGGACCAGAACGCCACCCCCGGCACCTGGGTCGCACTCGGCTCCTACAGCCTCAAGCAGGGCAATGATGCCAAGCTGAAGCTGGAGGAGAACAGCGGCGGGATCGTCATCGCCGACGGCGTGAAGCTGGTGCGTGACACGTCCGGCGAGACGGACTCCGAGAAGAAGTCCTTCACCTACGCCTACGACGTCAACGGCAACCTGACCTCGATCGACGACACGTCATCCGGCGCGAACGTCGACGCGTACACGATCGCCTACACGGGCCTCAACCAGGTCCAGAAGGTGACCGAGTCGCTCGCGGGCCAGGAGAAGAAGGCCACGTCGTACACGTACGACGCCAACGGCCAGCCGGAGACGGTCACGCACCCCGACCAGTTCTCCGAGTACACCTACGACCTGCGCGAGCTGGTCAAGACGGTCTCGGTCGGCAAGACCGCGGCGGACGCCTCACCGAAGGTGACCTCGTACACCTACACGGACCGCGGCCAGAAGCTGAAGGAGACAAAGAACAACAACAACACCGTCGACTACACCTACTACCTCAACGGTGCGGTCAAGACGACGGCCGAGAAGAAGCCGAACGGCACTCTCGTCTCCTCGCACACCTACGCCTACGACCCGAACGGGAACAAGGCGCAGGACGTCGCGAAGAAGATGAACGCCGACGACAACACGGCATATCTCTCCTCGACCACGGACTACACCTACGACCCCGCGAACCGGCTCGCCAAGTCGGTCAAGACCGGCAATGGCGCGGGCACCGAGACGTACGTCCACGACAACAACGCGAACGTCATCAGCCAGTCGGTCAAGGGCACGTCCACGACGTTCACCTACGACCGCAACCGGCTGCTCTCCGCCACCGCGGGCGGTTCAACGGCCTCGTACAACTACGACCCGTTCGGCCGCCAGGAGTCGGTGACCAGCGGCGGCAAGGTGATCGAGCGCTCTGTCTACGACGGCTTCGACCACGTCATCGAGACCCAGAAAGTGGACGACGCGGGGACGCTGAAGTCGACGAAGTACACCTTCGACCCGCTCGACCGCACCGCCTCGAAGACGGCCGACGGCAAGACGACCGACTTCACCTACCTCGGCATGTCCGGCGAGGTACTGGGCGAAGAGGTCGCCGGCGAGCTGACCAAGTCCTACCAGTACAGCCCATGGGGCCAGCGCCTCTCCCAGGTCAAGCACAACACCGACGGCACCAGCGAGGACAGCTACTACGGCTACAACTCGCACACCGACGTCGAAACCCTGACCGACAAGGACGGCAACACCAAGGCAACCTACGGCTACACGGCCTACGGTTCGGACGACGAGTCCGAGTTCACCGGCATCGACAAGCCGGACGCGGCCGACCCGACCAAGGAGGAGTACAACCCCTACCGCTATAACTCCAAGCGGTGGGACGCAGGGTCGGGCACGTACGACATGGGCTTCCGCGACTACAACCCCGGACTCAACCGATTCACCACTCGGGACATGTATAACGGCGCCCTCGCCGACATGGGGCTCGGTGCAGACCCGTATACAGGAAACCGGTACGCCTTCACCGGTGGAAATCCCGTCAGTTTCATTGAAATTGACGGCCACTACTCCCTCGGGGACCTCGTAGATGACGTGAGGGATGTGGCTAAGGGAGGGCTGAAGCTCGTCGGCAAGCGTAACCCGGCTGGTCTGGTCAGTTCCGTGTCTGGCCTACTCTTCGACTTCGATCCAGTAGGCGACGGAGTTGATACGCTCGTGGACTCCATTTTCGGCGGCGGAGATGATGGTGGCGATGGGCGGATACTCACCCTCGAAGATTTCTGCGAAGAGGATGAAATCTTCACCTCTGAAGGTTGCGAAAATCCAACCGATGCCATGCAGCGTGTCACAAATAGGGTTAATGAGGAGTTCCGGAAGAATCCAGACCAATATCTCGATGAACTCACCGACGCGGAGCGGGCGGCGGCTGTGGAGAATCCATTCCTGGCCAGAATGAACTACGGCAAGGCAATGGAGCGAGCGGTGGCGCGGGACCCCGACATTGCGAACCACTTCGAGCATGTCGGAGGTGCCGGCCGTCCGGACTTCGTCTTTCTCACCCGATCCGGGGGGCAGGTAGAGAACTATGAGCTGACCACGAACAGTACGGCTGCCGCGCTAAGTCATCTGCCGCGCCCGTACGTTGACCCGCTCACGTACGTGACCTACCCTTCAGTTCCCTACGGGTTTGGAGTGTTGTGATCTAAATCGTCACAATGGAGCGTAGGGCTTCACGGCTTGTCCCCGACCCGCACGCGGGTCGGGGACAAGCCGGTTCAGTTTCCATCGGTCTTTGTCTCAGGGTGGTGTGGCTGTGTTTCGGATGACGCCGGGACGCCGGATTTCTGGTCTGCGAGCGGAGTCGGGTACGTGGCTCCGTGGCGGCGAGTGGAGCGGCTATCAATTCCTTAATTGTCAATGTCGTTGCGCTGCGGATGTCGAGCACCGCGTGCGTATTTCGGAGGTGAAGCTTACTGCGTGTTCTACGTCCGACTGTTACGTAGAGGGGGCGATTCTGGAAGATGTGACCGTGGACGGTCTGGGGGTTGAAGGTGACATTCCGCTAAAGCTTGCCGGGTGCGCCTTCTCGCGAGTAACACTACGCGGGGAATTGGGTCAGGTGATGATAAGGTCGCGACTCCACATGGCATTCAAGCAGTATCAGGCAGTTTATGATGTTGCAAATTCTGCCTTCTATGGCAAGGTTGAGTGGGCGATCGACATCTCGCAGGCTCAAGGTCCGGCAGTGGACATCAAGGGAATTCCCGGAAATCTGATTCGAAGGGATCCTCAAACTCAAGGCTTGATGACATTTGAGCAGGCCCTTGAGGGTAGGTGGCGTTCTGTCGATCTCTCGGGAACCACCTTCGGAGTTAAGGCTCAAATTATCCTTGAATCCGGCGCGCCAGACGGGGTGCTGATCGCTGACCGGAGCAGTCCCAATTTTTCCCATCAGGTGCAGAAGTTGGAGGAACTGCGCAGGGCTGGATGTGTCTTGCCGGAATGATTTCAAGCTTGAATCGAGTGGAGTGCTATGGGATCCCCTTGACGTAGGGGATGAATGGGTGCCAGGACACAGGGAATCTCTGTAGTGCCGGCCCATCCTGATAAGTTCCTGCCGGGTTTGCTGTGACGGCCTGGCTCGGGATGGCAGTGGCCGAGGGTGACACGGGCACGGTGTGCATCGCCGTAGGGATGAGTTGGGAACGTGAGTGGGGCAAGTGGCGCGCGGCGGGGATGACGGGCTGGGGGAGGCCGTCCTACGGGCGCAGGGTGGGGACGAGCAGGCCTTCGACGCGGTGTACCGGATGGTGCAGCCTGGCCTGTTGGGGTTTCTGCGGGGGCTCGTCGGTGATGAGGCCGAGGACGTGGCCGGTGATGCCTGGCTGGAGATCGCCCGGGACCTGCCACGGTTCCGGGGCGACGGCGCCGGTTTCCGCGGCTGGACCGCGGTCATCGCCAGGAACCGGGCGCTCGATCTGCTGAGGCGGCGGAAAGCGCGCCCGCAGCCGAGCGCGTATGACAGCGATCTCCTCGAACTGCCCGGCACGTACGACACCTCGGCCGAGGCCATGGAGGTCGTCTCGACCGAGCAGACCCTCACGCTGATCGCGGAACTGCCGCGCGACCAGGCCGAGGCGGTCCTGCTGCGTGTCGTCATCGGGCTCGATGCTCCCTCGGTCGCTCGTGTGCTCGGCAAGCGGCAGGGGGCCGTGCGGATGGCCGCGCACAGGGGGTTGAAGAGGCTGGCCGGTCGGCTTGCGGTGCGCGGGGTGCCGGAGGGGGCATCCACGACGCTGGAGGAGCGTGGAGTGGAAACGGTGGGGAAGCCCGTATCGAGGACTGCGGGGGATGCGCGGTGAACGGCGACTGGTTGCGCGGGAACGTCGGGAACGGCGGGAGTGACGGGAACGGTGGGAACCGTGGGAGCGACGGGGGTTGGTACGGCCCCGGGCCGGATGCTGAACACGTGCCGGACGACGGCGCGGTGTCCGCGGCCCTTGGTGGGCTGGCTTCCACGAAGGTCGACCCCGACGCGCAGGCCGCGGCCGTCGCCGCGTTCCGCGCCGCACGCGACAGCGGTGCGCACAGCGCCGTCAGGACGCGGCGACGCGACGACTGGCGTCCACGCCGGCCGCGCCGCGGCATGGCCTGGCGCCCGGCCCTCGGTGCGCTGCTGGCCGGACTGACCGTGGGCGGCGTCGCGTTCGCGGCGGCCGAAGGAGGTGGCCGGACGCCGGAGGGTGAGGCGGGGGCACCGACGACGGCTCCGGTCGCTCCTGAGCGGCAGGAGCAGGAGCAGGAGGGGGATGGGGAGCGGACGGGGCGTGGTGCTCCGACGGGGGCGCCGAGTGCTCATCCGTCAGGTCCGGGCTTCGAGCACAGCACCGAGGCGCTCTGCCGCACCTTCGACAAGGCGGGTGGCAAGGCACTCGACGCGAGCGCACGGCAGCGGCTTGTCGATGCGGCGGGCGGGGAGGAAGCGGTGGCCGCGTACTGCCTGCGCATGTCGGAGGAGGCCGAAGCGGCGGCAGGCGCGGGGCCCGGCGATCCGGGGAACGACAAGAGTCGCCCGGCGAAGGGCGACACCGCCGAACACGGACAGGCCGGGCACACCTCCGGTCAGGGCTCGCGGCCTCAGGTCCGCTGACGCTCGCCGACGAGGTGTGAGGTGTGAGGTGTGAGGTGTGAGGTGCGAGGTGCGAGGTGCGAGGCTGACCACGCCACCGGGGTGGCGAGCAGGAGTGGGCCTGGCGGGATTTTGAGTCGTGGTCCGCAACGATGTCCCGCAGGTTGCGGGCGACTTCGACGCACTCTCCATTGCCGCTGCTGTAGCTGGACTTGACGAACTCGTCGTGCGGCACGGTCTACAGCTCCTTGCGGATGCGCTCTATGAGGGCGACGGAATCACTCAGGGAGAGCCCGCTGCGGGCGATGCGCTCGAACGTGGCGTTGTGCCGTGCCGCGTTCGCCTCGCTCTCCAGCCACAGGGGAGAGGACGCGGTGTCCATGTAGACCACGTCCATCGCGCCTTGTTCGGCGAACGAGACGATGCTGAAGGCGCCGGTCATGCCGGGGTGCGGGCCCGGCGAGGAACGGGACCACCTGGACTTGACTGCAGGGTTCGCCGAAATCGGCCTGAAGTAGCCCTTGCTTCGGCATTGACGCGTCGCGGACGAATGAGAACGGTCGAGGGTTGTACGTGTCGGCTGGATTCGCGGCGTGAGAAGGCGCACGTCCGGACAGTGTGATGGTTTCGCGGGCCCATGCGCTTGGTCCGGCGAGGGGAACGAGGGTTCTCGTCGGTCGAGCCGAGGGCGTGTGGATGAGTCAGATGCTGGGCGGGGATGGCGACGGTCAGGTTGCCGTGGGGCTGCGGATGCGGGCACATGCGCGGGGATTCGTCGCGCATGTGAGGCGCCGCAACCGGCTGCCGCTCGACTTCTCCGTGGCCAGCCTGCGCGTTGCCGACTTCATGGTGGAGGGACTGCGCAAGGGTGGCGCAGAGGCTCCGCGTCCCGATGGAGTGTTGTACGGGCTCGGGGCCTACGTGGGTGAGGTGCTTGTGCGTCAGGCAGGGGGTGCGTGGGTCGAGGTCGAGGGGGCTGAGCGCGAACTGTTCGGCCAGGATGTGGGCGTGCGGATGCCTGATGGGCGCGTATGGAACCCGCTCGGGAAGGTGGTGAACCGGTTCGAGGCGGGGGCGGAGGAGTCCCTGCAGGTCTTCTATCTGACGTTGCATGGGCGGGCGCGTAAAGGTGCGTGAGAATTCCGGCTTCGGGTTCCGGGTTCCGGGTTTCGCGTTCCGGGAGATCCGGGCTGAATGTCCGTCGACTTGCGTCGCCTGCTCCTGTTTGCGCTGGATACCGGGCGGGTCTTGTGGACTGGGCGCGATAGGTGAGATGGGTGCGATGGGTACGAAAGGAACGGAACGGGTGAGTGGGATGCGGTCAAGGCGTCGTCGTTCGCGTAGTGGGCGGTATGTGAGCGCGGTCCTCATGAGCGTGGTGCTCACCGGCTCGCTCGCCGCGTGCGGGTCCGATGGCGGGTCGGACGCGTCCGGCGTACGTGACGATGGCGCCGGGCAGGTCGAGGCGCTGGAGAGTGCGAGCCCGACCGGCGGGGAGCCGAGCGAGTCGGCTTCGCCGTCCGCGAGTGCTTCGGCCAGTGCGAGCGCGTCGGCGTCAGCGAGTGCTTCGGCGAGCGCCAAGCCGAAGGCCTCGGACGGTGCATCAGGGTCCGGGTCCGGGGCCGGCTCAGGATCGGACTCAGGGACCGGCTCCGGGGCAGGGTCCGGGGCGGACCAGCCCGCCCAGGAGGCCCCCTCCGCCCCGGACTTCCCGGTCCCGGTCGAGGTCGGCAACGCCACTCAGCTCATCACCGTCAAGTCCAGCGGCTCGTACGCGACCGTCACCGCCTGGGCCAAGGGTTCGAGCGGGTGGAAGTCCGTGCTGTCGACGAAGGCCGGGCGTGTCGGCTCCAACGGGGTCGTGCCGGGGTCGACGCGGCAGCAGAGCACGTGGACGACGCCCGGCGGCACGTACACGATCACCGAGGGCTTCGGGCACGAGGCGGGCGGCACCTCCATGCCGTACACCCGCATCAACTCCTCGCACTGGTGGGTGCAGGACCCCGAGTCGAAGTTCTACAACCAGATGCACACCGAGGAGGGCGCCGACTTCCCGCTCACGGAGAGCGGCGAGCGCGGCAGCGAGCATCTGATCAACTACCCGACGCAGTACGCGAAGGCCCTGGTCATCGACTTCAACCGCTGGCCGGCCACGCCCGGCCGGGGCGCGGGCATCTTCCTGCACGTCAACGGCAAGGGCGCGACGGCCGGTTGTGTCTCGGTGCCGCGCGCGACGATGGACTCGATCATGGCGTGGATCAAGCCGGGCGCGAACCCGCGGATCGCGATCGGATAGTCGGTACGAGCCTGTCGGCGCAGGCCTGTCAGTACGGGCCTGTCAGTACGGGCCTGTCAGTACGGGCCCGTCAGTACGAGCCTGTCAGCGCAGGCCTGTCAGTACGGGCCTAGTGACCTGAGTCGGAGATTCGTCGTTAGTTGGGTATGAGTCGTCCGGGTCC
>NZ_JBLMKT010000083.1:0-90708 GCF_047779955.1 Streptomyces lothianensis
TTGCTCCGCAATTCGGCCTGCAGAAATTCGCTCCGCGAATTCCTGGGGCTGGCTAGGGTGTTGGGGTCTGTCTGATTTCGGCTTTCCTACTCATTTTTGAGAATCCGTCACATTCTCTAGATCCTCGGGCCGTTCCTATTCTTCCGGCCCTCTTCTCTGCCTGCCCGTTCTTCAATTTGAATAAGATCAACATGGCGTGGCCGGCTTCGCCATTCTAGGCAATTTTCGCGAATCCTCCGAATTCCCTTTGAGGAAAGGGGAATTGAGGTTTCCGTATTCCGTACTGGGTTCGTCCCTCCAGGCCTTCCCACACGGGCAGTGTGGCAGCGCGGAGGCCAGTCGACGCGCAGCACCCACACACCAGCCCCACCCCCAAGCGACACCGCCGCCCACAGCCCGACTCCCTCTTTCCTCAGTCAGGCACAGGGCACAGGAAACGCACAGGGGGATGTCAGTTCCCCGACCACACGCGGAACCCTTGGTTGACCTGCGGATACGTCGACCCTCCCGAAGGAGCTTGCGCAAGGGATGTTGCAAGAGAAGGCGCAGGCGTTGTTGCAAGAGAAGGTGCAAGAGATGTTGCAGGTCCGGGCGTTTCGGGTGCCTCCCCGAGGCAGAGAGTGTATTATTGATTTTGTGGTCAGGCGGCAACCTGACTGCGTCTCAACCACCAACACGAGGAGCCCCCTTGGAAACCGAAACCGTTGAGGCGGCAAGCCGACTCACGATCCACATTGCTGGAGAGCACGAGACCGATGCATTCATCGGTCTGACGCTCATTCCCCTACTCAAGATCCCCACGGCGATCATCGAATTCCGGCACCCTACCGGCGCACGCGTTTGGTGGGAAGGCTGGTGCGAGGCCGCCGAAATACTCGACAGGATTTTCCCCGAGCAGGTCGACGCAGGCGAATTGCGTGAACCCGAGCTCACCATCAATTCGTTTGTGATCCTGGACGACGCACCCCGACGCGCAAAAGTCCGAGCCCGGAGCGCGGCAGTAAGCCCCGACGGAATCGGCGCACTGTCCATCACTGTCGGAGGTCTGACGATCGCGTGCGCTTCTCGGGACGCGGTCGAGTGCCAGGTAAGCGGGTGGCGCGAGGCCTACGACATGTTCGCCCGTGACGGAGGCTTCGGACTGCCGTCCGCCGACGAGGTGGCCGCGCGCGTTCGGGCCAACCACGCGCGCCACGGGGTCAACGAGCTGTCCACGGCCGCCGAGGAGCAGCGGGCAGGCCGGACGCAGTGACGCACTCAGGGTGGGGTGACCGCCGGTTGCCCCACCTTCCCGCAGGCTCAGCCACCAGAGAGGGGACACCATGACCGCCACAGGACCGATCGGCCAGGGGCAGCGCGTGCGGATCGAGCGCCGCCCCGCCCGGAGCCTGGCCGCCTGTGCCCGCCCGAGGACCGCGCACCGGCCTGCCCCGTGGCCAGAGGTGTGGGAAGGCACGGTGTTGCAAGTGGCCTATGAGGACGACGAGTTGACCGAGGTCGAGATCTACGGCAAGCGCGCGAGCACGGGCGAGACCAAGCGCGTTGCGTTCAGCCTCAGCCGGAACGCGTTCTTCCGTACGACGGTGACGCCGCTCAAGTCGTCGTAACTCGCTACGTCCGGGGGGTGATTGTGGGTTGAGATCACCCTCCGCAAGAGCGTATTATTGATTCTGCGAGTGAGCGGCAACTCACCCGCCACCAACTCACCAACCCAAGGCAGGGGAACCATGAGCGAATACCAAGACCACGTACGGCAGACCCTCGCAGGGCAGAAAGTCGACCCGGGCGAGGATCTCGGCAAGGACGCGATGCGGTGGACCCCCGCACCCGTCGGCGACGCCGAGACGGACGACGCCATGCACACCGCCGCCGACACGGCACGCGCGTTGCTCAACCGAGCGGCGGACGCTTACGTGTCGCTCCTGAACGCCGCACTCGGCCCCGGAACCCACCACATGGTGGCCAACGCCAGCACGCCGCACGGTGACCTCACCGAAGGCCAGCACGTCACCGGCGTGGGTGACGCCCTGATCCTCGACGAGGTCGCATCCACTCGGGTGTGCACCGTAATCGCCGCATCTATGGTCGGGTACGCGACGGGTTCACTAGTCGTGCGGACGTTCGCCCCCGACGGATCGGAGTTCGTACGCGGCTGGAAGGTCCGGAACTACTGGCTTCAGCCGCTCACCGCCGAGGCCATCCGGGAGGCGTACTGCACCGGCCCCGACGGCGCGCCGTTGGCCCCGGAGCCGGGAGTCGAGTACCGCCAGGCCGAGCGAGTACCGCGCCCCGCTCAGGACCAGGCCGAGACGGGCGACCGGGCGGCCAGCCGCACCGCGCCCCGGGACAACCGGCCCCCGAACCGCCGCAGTTGAGCACCACCCCGCCGGGCCGGTCGCCCGACCGGCCCGGCGGGAAGGCCCTGCCTCCCCTGCCTTGCCTCCCGGTGTGAGCGGCAACTCACCCGGCACCAACCCGACCAGGAGTGACCCGACATGACCACGTCCACGCACCCCGCCAGCAGCGCCCCCGCCCAGTGGCAGGGCCCGGCCCCGGCCGACGTGCCGGAGCCCACCGCCCCACCCGCCGAGCAGCCCCGCGCGGCGGACGCCCGAGCGATGGCCCTACCCCGCAACCTGGCCCGCCTCACCGCCCAGGCCGAGGAGGCCGGATGGACGGCCACCGTCCAGACGCAGCCCGGACACTGCACACTGCTGCTCACCGCCCGTCAGGAAGCCGGGGAAAGCGTCCTGCGCTGTATGTGGCGACTCACCGCCCGGGGGCACCGCTGGGACGGCGCCACGCTCACCCGCTCCGGCCAGACGGCCGCCCAGGGCATCGCATGGCGCGCCGTCGCGGACCTGGTGACCGCCGAGGCGCCCACCGCCCGCACTCAGCCGGCCGCGCCGGACCGGGCGGACGCTCCCGCGCCCCGTCCGGCCGAGACTTCGGCCCCCCGGCAGCGTGCCCGTAAGGCGCCATCCGTGACGGAAGTCGAGCGCGCGCTTAGGGCGGCGGAGGAGTGGCCGGAAGCGATGGAAGCGCGGTCGCTGGGCGACCGCTACGAGGGTGAGTTCCGGCGCTCCGACCTGCTGTCGGAACTGTCCGTGTGCGGCGAGCGGTTCCCGTTCCGCTTCCATTTCACGTCCGGCGGCGGACACACCGTGAGCCTTCCGACGGGAAACGTGCGCGGCACGTGGGGCAAGGTCACGGGGGCCGCTATCGCGTACGTGATAGCTGAGCGTCCGGCGGCGGTACTGCGGGCGGCGGCCGAGACGGCGCGCGTGTACGGCATCCATGCGGAAGTCGCGGCGTGCAAGGCGGAGGAGAACGCACAGACAGCCGTGTCGGTCGGCATGGCGCGCGCTGCCCTGGACACGGTCCGTGCGTTCGCCCAGCGCATCGATTGGGACGGGCTGACGGAAGAGCAATACGCCAGCGCCCGGGGCGCGATCCGAGAGGCCGAAGAGTGTGCAGAGGGGGCAGAGTCCGCGTACGGGCTGGGCGACGCCGACAGGGCCCGTTGGGAAGCGCGCGACTGCATCGCCGTCGTGCGCTGGTTCGGGCTTGACGTGCCGTCGGCTCAGGAGTGCGCACAGCGTGCGCCGGAACCGCGCGCGGTTGGCGGGCGGGTGCGGCCCCATGCGTCAGCGTTCCTGCTGCGCATCACCCGCCCGGGGTGGGAGGAACCAGCCGAGACGACCGAGGTTCCGGCCGGCGACGCTCCGGCCAGTAACAGCGCGGCACCGGACCTTCCGGCCGAGGAGAAGGAGACCACGAAGACCCCGGCGGTATTGCCCGACGTCGTGTCGGACCCCGGCGGGGTGGACGGGTGGGCGACCGACGGGGGCGCGGTTGAGGTGCTGCCGGTGATCTGCCACGGCAACACGGGCGGGGTGTTCCCCGTGGCGTTCCGTGGCCCGTACAAGGGCACGGTGCGGGTATCGCGGGCGTGGCTGACCGAGCGTGCGCGCCGCGCGCTGACGGAGGCGGAGGAGCACGCGGAGACGTGCGCAGAGTGGCGGCGGGATGCGTACGAACTTCACCAGGAAGCACGCCGGTCGGCGGGTGTGCTGGGGCCGGATGTGTGGGTTGCGAAGGAGACGGCGGGGGCATGGGCCGCGCGTGCGCGTGACGTGTCGTGGGCCGCAGACAAGCAACGCCAGGACGCGCGGGATGTAGTGCGGTGGTGTGAGCGTGACCTGTCCGCGCTGGAGTCGGAAGCCAGGGAGGCCGGGAAGCGTGCGGCGGCCGGTCGCAAGTTCCTGGCCCGTGCAACGGCCGGTGACGTTCCGGCGGGGCGCGGGGCGTGGGCGTCGGCCGACGGCGGGGCGGCGGTGATGTTCGAGCTTCCGGCGTGCGCTGAGGTGTCGCCGGACATGGAACACGCGCCGGGCATGGCGGAGCGTCGCGCATACGTGGATCTCCTCGCGGACGCCGTGGCGGCCCGTGACGAGGGCCGCGCGCTGACCGGTCGTGACTTCCCGTCGAAGAAAGCGCACGGGCGTACGGGCGGGATTGAGAAGGGACAGGCGTCCGCGTCGGTCAAGACCCTTGTTCAGCCGTGGAAGGCGCCGAAGATCCCGGCATCGGGTAAG
Source organism: Streptomyces lothianensis (assembly GCF_047779955.1). Lineage (NCBI taxonomy): Bacteria > Bacillati > Actinomycetota > Actinomycetes > Kitasatosporales > Streptomycetaceae > Streptomyces > Streptomyces lothianensis. The sequence goes on from NZ_JBLMKT010000083.1 coordinate 4,599, forward strand.
GCACCGACGGCCGCTCAACTGGAGGACTGGCAGGACGGTTACGCGGGTGCGCCGGTCGTGGCGGAGACACAAGCGGCGCCGGGCGTGTGGCTGCCCATGGCTGCCGTCGCGTTCGCCGAGACAGCAACGGCGAACGGGTGGACCGTCGCCATGCAGCGCCAGGGCGCCACAGTGACCGTGCGCGCCGGGGGGCGAGCCACGGGCAAGGTTTTGGGCGAAGTGCGCGCCGTGTGGACGGCCGGTCTGTACGACGTGACCGCCTCAGGTGCATGGGTGGACGGGGTCCGGCTGAACACCGTGGCGACGCTCCACGCGGTGAACTCCACCGTTGCCCAGCAATGCAAGGCTCCGGGTCCTCTGACCGAGGACACGCGGCCGGACGCGCACGCCGATGCGGCCGACCTGGACGAGTGGGAGGGCGAGGGCGGAGCGCTCGCGCGGGACGGCGGAGAGCTCCGCCCGCCAGCGATCCGTGCCGAGGTGTCCGCGCGGGCAGCGGACGTAGTGTCCGACCCGTCCGGGGTGGACATGTGGGAGGCGGAGGGAGGCGCAGTGCCGGGCGTCGACCCCCCGTCCCCCGTCGCGGCGGCCGCGGCGGTTATGCCGATCAACTGGGCGAAGCCCGCCGGGCGCGGTGACTGCGCGGCAGCAAACACGTGTAGCGGATTCGGAGTGCTCCTGTGGGACGTACCCGGCTGCGCTCCGCGCTGCGCCGAATGCGCCGCACGGATCATGGGCCACTCACCGGCGGAACTGCGCGCGCTCACCCTGCCCGGGGACGTCGCCGAGGCAGAGGAGGAGGCCGAGGCAGCCGACATCGTCATCCGGCACACCCACGAAGACGGCACCACCGTTGAGGGCTCCGCCAAGGGTGACGGGGTGTGGGAAGCACTGCGCCCACTGGGCTGGACCTACCGCCGCACCCCCGGGATCTTCATCCGTGGCAGCCGCTACAAGGGCGCCGACCGCTGGAAGATCAACCGGGCCGCAGAAACGGTGCGCGCACTCGGACTGTCATGCGCCGTGGTGATCGAAGAAACCATGTCGTTCGCCGAACGGGAGGCCGCCCGCGTAGACGCGGCCGAGGGCCGGGCGCAGCGGTACGCGGACCGCTCCGGACGTGCGGCGACATCCTCGCAGGCCGCGCGGGATGCCTCGGACCGGATCGGCGAACGGTTCTGGATGGGACAGCCGATCTTGGTAGGTCACCATTCGGAAGGGCGCGCCCGCAGGGATCAGGAGCGCATGCACAACGCCATGCGCAGGAGCATCGCCGAGGGCGAGCGGGCCGGTTACTGGGCCAACCGTGCCCAGGCGGCGGAGGCGTACGAGCGGTACCGGAAGAACCCGGGGCGCACGCTGCGCCGTATCGAGAAGCTGGAGGCGGAGCGGCGCAGCGTTCTGCGGGAGCGGGACGGCGTCGACGACAAGGGCCGTACGGCTGATGTGTGGCGACGCGCGCCGTCCGAGGCGCGCCACCAGGAGCTGACGCGCCGTCTGGCCGAGTACGACGACGAGCTGACGTACTGGGCGGAGACCATCAAGGAGGCGGAGCGGCGCGGCTTCAAAATGTGGGGTCGGGCCGACTTCATCAAGGGTGATTTCGTGCGGTGGCGGGAGTCCTGGTACGAGGTGACCCGAGTCAACGCCAAGACGGCGACCGTGCCGCACATCCACGCCGCGTTTGATGGCGGCGCCGTCGGCGCCGTCGGCGGCCGCCGCGTGGTCACCCGCGCGGCAACGGCTGAGACCCGGCACAGGGGCAGCACGTACACGCTCCCCTACAACGAGGTGAGCGGGCGCATGTCGGCCGAGCAGATGCGGGCCGCCCTGGCGGGCGAGGCGATCCCAGCCGACCCGCGCGACACCACCCCGGAGCACGCCCCGACACCGGTTTCATTGCCGCCGTCGGCGCCGGCTTGACCGTCACCACCGCCTGATCACCCCACGGCCGGGCGCCCACGGCCCCGGCCGTCCCATGAAGTCTCAGAGGAAGCACAGTTATGCGGCTGAGTGAGCGCCGAGCGACCTCCCTGAACCGACGCGCGAGGTTTCTGCACCAACACCGGAAGCAGCGAGCCACGTTGCCGTGTCTGGAGACCGGCGGGACCCAGGTCTACGCCTACTGGAGCCGCGGTGAAGGCCTGGTGGTGTCCGTCCATCTGGACACCGGCGAGGTTCCCGGCGACCTGATCAGCCCGGATGGAACGATCCCGATCCGGATCACGGTCAACGGTGAATGCGTCTTCAGCGCCGACTGATGTTGACCCCCTCCCCGCAAGAGCGTAATATTGATTTTGCGGGTGAGCGGCAACTCATCCGCCGCCAACCCAACTCGCAGCAGAAGGACGGGACATGGACTACATCGACACCAAGCACGTGGCCGCCGAGCTCCGTAGCCGCCTGAAGAACGCGTTCCCCGGTGTGAAGTTCAGCGTGCGCAAGGGCACCGGTACCGCCTCCGCATGGATCTCCGTCTCCTGGACAGACGGCCCCTGCACGGCCGACGTCGAAGAGCGCACCCGCCCCATGCAGGGCGCGCAGTTCAACGGCATGGAGGACCGCTACGAGTCCACCGACAACAGGGTCACCGTCACCGTCAAGGGCCGGAAGGTCACCGGTAAGCCCCTGGTCGACGGCATCAACACCCACCGGGACGTCTCCGACGACGCCCTGAAGGCCGCCGCCGTCCTGTGGTCCGAGGCCCACGACGGCACCGAGCCCCCCGCCAGCACCATGCTCGCCGCCTGCGTCATCGACGGCCACGTCATCCGGGAGAACTGGGCCCCGCAGCAGATGTTGCAGATCGCCAGTGACGTTGTCCTCCCCCAGCGCTGGGCCGCCGCCCAGGAGCAGACCGCCTCGCAGGCCACCGCCCGTCCGGCGAACGCCCGCGAGCAGGGCGACGAGGGTGAGGAGGGAATCACGCTCCAGCACACGGACGAGGACGGCACGACGGTCACCGGTACGCGCAGGGGCGACGGCGCCGCCGGCGTCCTCAAGCGCCACGGCTTCAAGTGGCACCGCAAGAACCAGTACTGGTACGCCCCCGGCAGCCGCGACCAGCGGGCCGACACCGCGTTCATCACTGCCGTCGCCGCCGACCTGCGCGCCGAATACCTGACCGTCACCACGGCGCAGCCCGAGCCGACCCCCACCGCCTGACCGCCCCACGGCCGGGCGCCCACGGCGCCCGGCCCGGCCTGCCTCCCGGAGTCCTCATGCCCACCCACGCTGCCTTCCAGCTCATCGGCGACCGCTCCCACCAGTGCGACGCCACCGCCACCTACACCCACCACGGCGCCCGCGCGTACGCATTGTGCGACGGCGTCGGCTCCAGCGACGCGGTACGCGAATGGACCCGCACCGCGGCCCGTCGGCTCGCCAGGGCCGCCGCTGTCCGCGCCGACGCCGAGACCGGTCTGAGGGCCGTTTACGAGGCGTGCGCCGCCGAGCCGGACCGGCAGGACCCGTACGCCCGCTACGACCTGCCCGCCGCGTGCGCCGTCGTGGCCGTCACCGCCCCCGGCAAACAGCTCAGCGTCGCCTGGTGCGGCGACGCCCGCGCTTACGTCCTCGCCCCGCGCGGCACCGTCCACCGCCTCACCGACGACCACAACCTTCGGCGCGTCTTCCAGGGCAGCCGCAACCGCATCACGTCGTGCCTGGGCGCGACGGAGACCGATGCGGAGACGAAAGCCCAGTACGGGCATCCCGCCATCGAGTCCATCACTCGTAGCGCGGAGAACTGCCGTCTGCTGCTGGCCAGTGACGGCGCGTACGAGCCCCTCGAGGACTCAGCCCGCAACCTGGCCGACTACCTCACCGGCACGCCGAGCCAGGCCGCGCGGGACGTCGCCGCCTCGGCGATCGGTCACGCCGGAGCCTACGCCGACAACGCAACCGCCCTGGTCGTCGACCTGCGCACCGCCCGCACCAGATAGGCCGCGGGTCGCACCCCGGTAACCACCTCCGAGCCGACCACCCGAACCGGCCGGGCGTCCCAGACGCCCGGCCCACCGAGCGGAGCCCTCATGTCCACGTACTTCGCCTCTCATCTCACCGGCGGGCACCCGCCCGCCGCCGTCACGGACCTGGCCGCCGTCGAGACGTGGGAGACGGACGGCGGGGCCTGCGCCGGCGTCCAGACGCCCCGCGCCCCGCAGGCCGCCCCGAGTGCCCCCGGCAGCGCCCGGCGGATGTTCATCGCCCGTTGTGCTGTAGGGACTTCCGGGTACCGCACGGCGGACGGCCTGGCCCTGACGGTGCACCGCGCTGAGGAGGACGGCGGCGCAGCTCTGTGCGGCGCTGCCCCGGCATGGTGGGAGTCCGCCGATCTGGGACAGGCCCTGCGCCGGGTGTCCTGTCACGACTGCACCGAACTGTGGATCGAGCGGGCAGGTATCGGGCCCCGCTGGCAGGTGGCCGACTGCATGCGGTGGAGGGTCTACCGGACCGAACGCAACCGGTATGGGTCGCCCATCAGCGTGTTCGACGGCTACGTCACCCGCTGGGATCGCGTCATTGCCCACCGTCGGTGGTACTTCTACCACTCCGCAACGACGGCCGGTGTCCACATCTCTGCATACCCCCGCGACGGCGACAACCGCAAGGAGTGGTGGTTCCCCGCCACGCCACAGCCCAGCGCGTAACGCCCCTCTCACCGAAGGTCCGACGCCGGTCCGGGCGGCACCCCAGACCGGCACACCCCTCCACCGCGAAAGGCGGCATGTCATGGCCGGAAAGCTCAGCAAGGAGCAGACCAAGCAGCACAACCGGGCGTGCGAACTGGTCGACATGGACCGGGACTTGACCGAGGAGGAGCGGGAATTCGTTCTCGACCACTTCCACGAGTCCGCGAACATGGGCCGCACCCTGGACGGCGCGTTCTTCACACCGGCCGAGCTCGCCGGCGAACTCCACCACGTGGTTCCGGGTGAGCGCATCATCGACCTGTGCGCGGGTATCGGACGCCTGGCCTGGCACGCCCGCGACTACTGGAACCGACGCTGGGAGCGTCTGCCGCCGCGCGAGATCGTGTGCGTGGAGAAGAACCCGGAGTACGTGAAGGTCGGGCGGCGCATCCTGCCGGAGGCCACGTGGATCTGTGCCGATGTGCTCGACGTGCCGGGCATGAACCTCGGCCTGTTCGACTGCGCGATCAGCAACCCGCCGTTCGGGCGGATCAAGCGCACCTCCAACGCCCCCGGCTATCGGGGTCCGTTGTTCGAGTTCCACGTGATCGCGGTCGCCGAGACCCTGGCCCGGCGGGGAGCGTTCATCATCCCGAGGGAGTCCGCCCCGTTCCGCATCGAGACCGGATTCATCTCGCAGGACTCGCCCGCGTACGAGCGCTTCCACCGCGAGACCGGGATCAAGCTCCGCCCCAACCCCGGCATCCCCACGGACGAGTACCGCGACCAGTGGCGCGACGCCTCACCGGCCGTTGAAATCGTGGTGCACAACCGCGGCGAGGACGAGCTGGAGGCCCAGGCGGAGCAGGCCGCGCGGGCGGAGCAGGAAGACCTGTTCTCCCGCCCGCGCAGGCCGAGGGCCGAGCGCACCTGCGTGGCCCCCGGAGCTGCGCAGTCGGCCGGGTTCGGCGACGGCGGCGGGGACACCCTGTTCTGAAAAGGGATTGATCAGCTCCCCTGAAGGTGTATTATTGATTTTGCAGGTGAGCGGCAACTCACCGGCCGCCGGCCGACCCGCAACGAGCAGACAGGGAACCGCACATGGGTGCATGCGGACACGACATCACCGCCGGAATGCTGGTCTTCGACCGGGAGGACTTCACCGCCTACCGGCCCGGCTCGGAGCCGGTCTGGCTGGTCGAGGAGGTGACCGGACATGAGGAGCGCCACCCGGTGGGCGGAACCACCATCTACAGCACGTACGCGCATGTCCGACACGCCGAGGTTCACGGCAGGGACACCACCCCGTCCAACTCCGGCTGGACCGGCACCAAGCCCGTGGGACGGCTGGTCGAGGCCGCCGCCGAGGACGACCACACCAAGCCGGGCGCCTTCCGCATGGACCGCGCCATGGTCGCCTTCCTGCGCGCGACCCGCTTCCGGGGATCCACCTCCGACGACTACCCCACCGTGCGCGACCTGGTGAACGCCGCCCCCTACGACCGCCACGGGTTCCTGGTGGGCGCGCGCACCGTCACCCCGCACGGCCTGCGGTACGAGCTCGGTGCCCTCTCGGTCTGCCTGGGGAACCTGTTCTGCGACCTGAAGGCAGGCCGTATGACGGCCTTTGGCCTGGAAGCGGGCGGCATCTCCGTGACGCTGCTGGACGCCACCCGCGAGGCCCTGCGCACCGCCCACTCGGCCGTCAGGGCCTGACCGTCCCGCCGGGCGTCGACCACGGCGCCCGGCCCCCAACCGGAGGAGCGGCAACGCATCCGGCACCACGTGAAACAGGAGGACGCACCATGACCACCACCTGCCCGACCGCACCGGCCCCGGACAACCCCTCCGGCCACGCCCGCGAGGACACGCGATGAGAACGCCGACCGCCCGCCACCGCTGCCCCTACCGGCCGGGCGCACCCTCCTGGTACGTCCGCGCCACCCGCAACGCCCTGCCCGCGAGCCGCTTTCCCGCCGCCGACCGCCCGCAGCTCACCGGAGAGCAGGTGACCGTGTCCGTGGACCACTCCGGCGAGGACGGCACCGCCCACGTGACACTTCACATCGGCCGCCATCTCGGCAAGCCGCCACGCCCCGGACCGGCCCGCGACACCTGGCTGCGGGTGCATGACGACATCACCGCCCGCCTCCAGCAGTCCGGGTTCGCCACCGTGCCGACCAAGGCCGGCGTACGGTCCACACCACCCCGGCCTGAGCCGGTCGCCGTCCACCTGGAGCACGCCAACGTGTTCCGTGACGGGCTCGACGCCTTGGGCCGCTACCGCATCTGGTGCCCCGAGCACCCGCACCTGTCCGGCCGCCTGCAGAACGCTCACGGCCTCGGATCGCAGGTGTTCACCTACGTCTACGCGACCGACAAGGCCCGGCATCCCGTCTGGCCAACGGGCCTTCGCACCCTGCGCGCCGCCGCCGAAGCCTGGGCCGCCCACATGGGCCTACCCCCGGTGTCCGTGACCGAGATCTGACCGCCCCGGCGCGTCCGCACCCACCCGAAGGAGCCCCCGTGTCCGACCGTTCCGCGCTCCAGCTGTACATCTACGCCCTGCCCGAGGAGGACCGGGCCGCCGCACAGCTCGGCATCGACGACAACTGCCTTGAGCCGTGCGAGCCCTCCAGCAGCGACATCACGCTCGGGGTGCGCTACCAGACCGAACAAGTCCCGGTCGGCTCCGCACACGGTCTTGCTGTGCATCTGCTCGCGAGCGCCCCCGGTACGGCGTTCGAGTTGTGGCAGGACCCGGTATTCGAGCACGCCGGCCACTACGTGGCTCACCTTCCCGGCATCGGCACCTACGAGGGGCCGTGCGACTCCCACGGCTCCCCTCTCGTGAAGCTCACCGAGGTACTCGACACTGTGGCCACGGCCCCGGACAGCCCCTCCGCCCTCCCTGAGGACGAGTTCACGCGCCATGGGCCGTTCTTCGCCGCCCTGCAGCGCGCCCAGGCCGCACCGCGCTCGTGACCTGCACGGCTACCTGACTCACCCTCAGAAAACAGGTGTTGCCCCTCCCCCGGAAAAGCGTATAATTGATTTCACGAGCAAGCGGCAACTTGCTCAACACCAACCGACCGCACGAGGAGCAATCCGTGAGCGACACCACAACCACCACACCGATGCAGCGGGTCACCCTGCGGCTCGGCCAGATCCGCGTCAACGAGAACAACGTCCGCCGGGACCTCAGCCTGGACGAGAAATTCCTCAAGTCCATCGCGGCCAACGGCGTGAAGGTCCCCGTCGTAGTCCTGCCGCTGGGCGAGGACACCTACGAGCTGAAGATGGGCCACCGGCGCTACTTCGCCTCCCGGGCCGCCAAGGAGACCGAACAGGAGCAGGACGCGATCGAGGTCCCCGCGTACGTGCTCGACCCCTCCCTGCGCGAGGCGGGCGAGGACTTCATCGACCAGCTCATCGAGAACGACGACGACTACCGCCGGGGCCTGACCGAGCTGGAGCAGGCAGACGCCCTGTTCGGCGCGGTCGGCGCGGGCATGAAGCAGGCGAGGATCGCCGAACTCACCGGCCGCACCCGCAAGGACGTGTCCCAGGCGGTGAAGACCGCCAAGACAGTGGGTGATCGGACCCGTTCGGCACTCGCCGAGACCGGCAGCTATGACCTCGACCTCGAAGTCCTCGGTGTGCTGGGCGAGTTCGACTACGACGCCGACGCCGTAGACCGGCTGCTGGAGGCCCATGCCAAAGGCCGCTTCGAGTTCCAGGTCCAGTGGGAGCGCGACGACCGCGCCGAGCAGCAGGCCCGCGCCAAGGTCCGTCCGCAGCTCCAGGCGGCCGGGGTGCGGCTGGCCGAGGACTCGGACACCCTTCCGTCGACCGCCGAGCAGCTCGCCGAGCTGGACGGCCCGGACGGCAAGCCCATGAGCGCCGAGGCCCACACCGGGTGCCCGGGCCACGTGGCGATCTGGGCCGAGAACCCCCAGGAGCCCGGCGAGGTGGACTACCTCTGCACCGACCCGGACCACTTCGGCCACCGGCCGCCCCAGGAAGACGCCCCCAAGACGGACGACGAGGCAGACGCACAGCCGACCGAAGCGGTGGAAGAGGCCAAGCCGTCCGAGCCGTCGCGCGAGTACGTCAAGGCAGGCAACAAGGTCTACCGCGCCGCCGAGAAGGCCCGGCAGGCATGGCTGAAGGACCTGATCGGCCGCAAGACCGCGCCGAAGCCGCTCGCCGCGTTCATCACCGAGCAGCTCCTGACCTGCCCTAAGCCGGTGGCCCAGTGGTCGGGCGACATCGGCCGCCACAACCTCATCAAGGAGCTGACCGGCTACAGCACCCTGACCGAGCGCACCAAGACGGCGACCCCGGCCAAGCTCACTCTGCTCAACTTCGCGGTGCTCGCCGCGACGTTCGAGAAGCGGATGAACGAGGTTCGGACCTGGCGCACCGACCGCACCGCCCGCTCCTCCGTCTACGAGCTGCACGAGATCCGCGGGGACGCCCGCACGTGGCTGACGTTCCTTGCCGAGATCGGCTATCCGCTCTCCAGCATCGAGCAGGCCGTCGTCGACGACGAGCCCTTCCAGGAGGGCGAGCCGGACGCGGACGACACCGACGCGCAGGCCGACGAGGACACCTCGGACGGCGCGAGCGCCGAGGACTCCGAGGAATCGTCCTGACCGCTGCCCGGGCCGGACCGCGCGGTCCGGCCCGGGCCCCCTCCCCTCTGCGTGCCGCCCGCCCGGAAGGCTTCGCCATGCTCCGCTCCGAACTCTGCCTCCACGCCCCTTTGTTCGTCGCCCAGGCCGCCGTCAGCAACCACACGGGACTTATCGCCCGGGTCGGGCTCGCCATGCCGGCCGCGCCCTTCGGATCCGCTGCCTGGCAGCTGCCCTCGCTGGTCGCCTACCTTCACCGCCTCCATCAGGACGAGGAAGACCCCTCCCCCGGGCTCTGGCGCGAGCACACCGAACGCCAGACCGGCCCCGTGCCCCGCCCGCAGCGCCGCTATCACGGCAACGGCCTGCACGACCCGGACACGGTGTGCGTGCTCGACATCCAGCTCGGACCGCGCGACGAGGAGACCGGCTGGCCCGCCGCCGACCTCGCCGTCATCGAACAGGAGGAAGGCGCCTGCCCCTTCGGGCGCGTCACCCGCCGCCACGGCGCCGAGGCGATCGCCGCCTACACCGCCGAAGAGCTGACCGCCGAGCACGCCCGGCTCATGGACCGCACCCGCCAGCGCCAGGACGCCTCCTTGGCGCGCCTCGCCGAACTGGCGCAGCGCGCCGCCGACTGGGCGGACAAGGTCCGCGCCGCCGCGCACGCCGACGCCGTCCGCGTCCAGGCCGCCAAAGCCCGGGCCCGCATCACCCGCTGACCAGGACCACTCGCCGCTGCCCGTGGAGGTCTGCGCCATGTACGAGTTCGAGCCCGTCTCTCCGACCTACGCCATCTCCGAGGCCGTTGTCGCACACCGGCTGCGCGGCGACGCGCGCCTTCGCGCCGACCTGCCCGGCGGCTACCGCCTGACGTTGCGGACCCGCGAGCCGGGCGGGCCGGTCCAGACGGCCCTGGCCGCGCCGTCGCCCACCGGGCCTGCACGGATCTGCACCGCGCGCATCAGCGCGCAGATCCCGACGCCCGCCGTGTCGAGGATCCTGGACGCCGTCACCCGCTATGCCCCGGCCCTGCCCGATGCCCGCGACGCCCAGCCGCCCCGCGGGGCCGTGGCCCGCCTGCTCACCACCGGCGCCCCGTTCCGGCAGCCCGGCGAGCCGGGGCTGTTCGTCCAGTTCGGACCTGCGCAGGCCTGGCTGGACGGTCGGCGGCTCAGCGTCACCCTGGGCGCCCCCGGTAGCGGGCTGAGCCTCATCCTGGGGGGTCCCTGGGACGCGCCGTCCACCGCGCGTCTCACCGCCGTCGTCCTGCGTGAGCTGACCGACGCCGAGGAACTCGCCGGCCACGTCGCCTCGTTGCTGCCGCCCGGGCCGTGGCAGGTTCTGTCCGACCAGTGGCACCCCGATGCCGCTCTGGTCCTCCCCTCGTCCCGGCGCTGGGACCCGGAAGACCCGCTCGGCCGTCGCGTCTCCCGAGCCCTGCGCGAGCTGCAGCACGGACTGCGCGCGGACCGGCCGGACTGGGACTTCCAGGAGCTGATCTCGGCCGAGGGGTCGGCCGTCGCCTTCCGCGTCACTCCGCGCGATCGCGCCGTCCCCCGCCTGGTCCGCACAGTGGTGGGCGACGGCGCTTTCGGCTCGGGGGAGTTGGGGAACACCCGCACGTCGTTCCTGCCCACCGACCTTCCGGCGTTCCCGTGCCTGGCGCCGGATCTGATGCCGCGCGCCGTCACGTCGCCCCTGGACCTCTACGTCGCCCCCGAGCCCGAGCGGGACATGTACGGCGTGAAGGTGGAGCTCGGCAGCTGGCGGTATGTCCTGGATTCCCAGGTCGTGTTCTACGGGCCCGGCTGGTACCCGTTCCACCAGCACGTGACGCGCCTGGAGAGGGACCCCACCGCGCCGCTCAACGACCGCTTGGTGCCCACCGGCCGCATGGTTCCCGCCGCGGTGCGGATCTGCCCTGACGTCGAGAACCGCTCCTGGCGCAACGAGTACGTACGGCTCACCCCCGTCGACCACCGCGTCGCAGCCCGGCTCCGGCTGTACGCCGGGGATGAGCAGGGATGCCCTCTCGTGCGCACCGTCACGCTGCAGATCGACCTGAGGGCGAGGCGGGTGACGCTCCCCTGCCAGATCCCCGAGGGCCCGCTGCGCCACCAGGCCGCCGTCAAGGGCGAACGGATCCTCGCTGTCCTGGCAACCGCGCTGCAGGAACGCGACCACGGTGCGAGCGAGCCGGGAGCGGTCCTCGGGCCCTGGGGTCGCGGCGACCCTCCCGGCACGGATGCCTAACGCCGCGCGGACGGGCGCAAGCCTCACGATCACCGGCTCGCCCCGCCGCCACGGCGGCGCCCGGCACTTCGCATCACAGCCGGTCCAGGGGCGGCAACCCCTGGACCGGCCCCGCTCACCAACTCACCCACGCCCTGAGGAACTCCCGTGAACGCCACACTCACCGCCCCGGCCCGCCGGATGTCATCGCCGCAGGCAGACGCCCTCTTTCCAGAGACGTGCACCTGCACGGCCGCCGTCCGCTACGCCTGCGGCCACTGCTACCACGATCAGTGCCTGGACTGCGGGTTCTGTGCCGTGGGCAGCTGCGTCTGTCACTGCGAGTACGGTCTCGGCTTCCACCCGGGCGACTCGCCGTCCGAGGGCCCGATGTTCTGGCTCGGCGGACATCACGCCAAGTCGCTGTCCGCCTGGGGCGTGCCGATGTGCGTCTCACGCTCCGCGCTGATCGGCCGCGCCACGCTGCCGCGCGCCGCCGAGGATTGGGTGTACGACTCGGGAGCCTTCTCCGAACTCGACAACCACGGCGGTTGGACGATCGGCCCGCACGCCTACGTCCGCGAGTTGCGCCGTCTTCGCGACGGAGTCGGCAGGCTGGTCTGGGCCGGTCCGCAGGACTGGATGTGCGAGCCCGACATGATCGCCAAGACGGGGCTCACGGTGCGTGAGCACATCGACCGCACGGTCGGGAACTTCGTCGACCTGATGGCCGAAGACCCCGGCGTCGACATCATCCCCACCGTCCAGGGCTGGCTTCCGGCCGACTACGAGTTCTGCCTGAACCTGTACGACAAGCGCGGCGTGCGGCTGGCCGACTATCCGCTGGTCGGGGTCGGCTCCGTCTGCCGCCGCAAGTCGGTCAAGGACGTCGAGGCCGTACTCGCAGCCGTGGCCGCTGCCGGGCTGCGCCTGCACGGCTTCGGGCTGAAGACCCAGGCCCTTCAGTCGTGCGCCGAGTACCTGGCCTCCGCCGACTCCCTCGCCTGGTCGCGCGATGCCCGCTGGAACGATCCGCTGCCCCAGTGCGAGGGCAAGCACAAGAGCTGCTCCAGCTGCGTGCACTGGGCGATGCGCTGGCGCGAACGCGTCCTGAACGTGCTCCATGCTCCCCGTCAGCTGATGCTCCCCTCGACGACCTGAACCCTCACCGACTGCCGGTCCGGGGCGGCAACCCCGGACCGGCATCTCTCACCAACCGACCGCTCCGAGAGGGCCACTGTGATGTCTGCCTACGAACAACCGCCGCTCGATTTCGGCGCCGTCTGCCAGCGGTGGAGGAACCGCCGGCACAGCTGGAGGCCGGCTGGTGAAGGCGGCTTCGACCCCGATCGCTACCGCGTCCGCGAAATGCCGAACGACCTGGTCCACACGGCGAAGGCCTTCGTCCTCGCCCACCACTACAGCGGCTCGTGGCCCGCCGTCCGCTTCGCCTACGGCCTCATCGACACCGCCGCGCCCCCGGCCGGCCAGTTGGTGGGGGTGCTCACCCTGGGCATCCCGACCCAGGCAGCCGTACTCACCTCGGTGTTCGGCCGACTCACGCCGTATGAGGAGTCGCTGGAGCTGAACCGGCTGGTGTTGCTCGACGACGTACCGGCCAACGCGGAGACGTGGACACAGGCGCGCGCCTTCCAACTGGCTGCCGCCCGGGGCATCCGCGGGGTCATCGCGCACTGCGATCCCGAGCCCAGGACACGCCTCACCGCCGACGGGCCCGAGACGATCTTCCCCGGCCACTACGGGACGATCTACCAGGCCAAGGGGATGGACTACCTGGGCAAGACGCGCCCGCGGCGCCTGACCATGCTGCCCGACGGCTCGGTCCTCCACGACCGCGCGATGTCCAAGGTCCGCAACAACGAGCGCGGCCGCGGCGGGGTCGAGCGGCGCCTGGTCGCCCTCGGCGCTCGCCCCCGTGAGGAGGGCGAGCCGGGCAGGGTGTGGCTGACGGAGGCCCTGCACACCGTCCGCGCGCAGGGCGTGCACCACGGCGGCCACCACCGCTACGCCGCCTACATCGGACCGCGCACCGGCCGCCGCCTCGCCGTCACCTCCTACCCGTACCCGAAGGCCGACCAAGGGGGTGCGGCCGCATGACCGCCGTCGCCCGCGTCGCAGCCGGCCTCGGCTTCGAGGGCATCGAGCTGGTCATCAACTGGGGATTGGGGGTCGACTCGACTGCGTACCTGGTGAAGATGCTGGAGGACCCGGCCGCTCACGGAGTCGACTTGGCCCGCACCCTGGTCATGCACCAGCTCACCGGAGACGAGTGGCCGGCCACCCGCGCCCACGCCGAGGAGTTCGTGCTGCCGCTCCTTCGCGAGCACCGGGTCAGGCTCGTTCAAGTTGCCCGGGCCAGCCGTGCGTTGGAGATCGCGGTCATGGACGACTCCCGGCAACCCGAGCGGATCATCGACCGCGGGCCCTGGGCACTGTGGGACGAGTATGAGGCGGGCGGCACGGTTCCCCAGCAGGGAGGCATTCGGCTCTGCAGCCTGCACGCGAAGGGCGAGGTCGGTGACGCGCTGATCGCCCAGGAGATCGGCGACCGGCCGTTTCGGCAGGTGATGGGGTTCAACGCCGATGAGACCGTCCGCAGTCGTCGGGATGCTGCGGCGAGCAAGAATCCGCTGCGCCGGGGCGTGTACCCCTTGATCGACTGGGGGTGGGGGGCGTGATCGGTGCGAAGCGTTCCTGTACGAGCGGTTCGGCGTGCGGTGGGAGAAGAGCTACTGCAGCTTCTGCTGTTTCCCGGTCTCGATGGGCGCCATGGCTGACCACCTGGACCGGATGCGTGCCCACCCGGAGATCGCCGGACGCGTGCTGCGCCTGGAGTACACCTCCGTCAGCCTCAACCCGCAGGCGAAGCTGTTCGGCCGGCGCAGCCTGCTGGAGCAGTTCGACCCCGGCCGGGCCGCGGACCGCCCCGTCCTCGCCGCGTTCGAGGAGGAGCTCACCTGCCCGTGGGCGCTGTACCACGTGCGGAGGATCCTGCCGGTCTCCAAGGCGGACCCCGCCCGGCGGGGGCGGCCGATGCGCTCGGTGGAGCAGGTCCACGTGGGCCGCGCCTCCGCTCTGGGCCGGAGGCTGCGCACCGTCTCGGAACGGCACGGCTACCCCGTCGAGGTCGATGAACGCTACGGGCGGGTGCGGGCGTGGATACAGCGGCGGGAGGCGGAGCTGCCCACAGTCGAGGAGCTGATGGTGACGGCTCCCCATCACGTCCGGGACAAGCAGGTGCCGCGCTTCGAACGGGAATGGAGGGCACATTCCTGGCATGGAGTGGGCCGGCGCGATTGACACCCACCCATCAAGAGCGCCATATTGATTATGCGAACGCAGCGGCAAAAAGCGGTGGGCGGCGGAAGGCACCCTCGTACGAGGGTGTCGACCCAGGGCGGCAACCCCGGCCGAACGTCCCGCCGACCACCATCACCAACTCGACCCGCCCGCCGGCGCGTGAGCACCGAAGGAACAAGAGGAGCAGGCCCTCAGTATAGGGCCGCCGCCAGAACCGGAGAGTGCAATGACCAAGGCCCTCAACCCGCAGCGTCGCCTCGTCGGCGGCCGCGCCGTGGTGAACCGCGACTGGATCCGCGAGCTCACCGGCGCCAGCGTCGGGACCGCGGCCCGCTGGTACAAGGTGCGCGACGAACAGCCCAAGGAGCACCGTCACCCGGAGAAGGAGCGCATCGACGGGACCGACTTCTACGACGAGCAGCAGTTCCGGGACTTCTACGCGTGGTTCCAGGAGGAGAAGGCGAGCAAGGTCCTCAAGGCCGACCCCGAGCTGTACCAGGCCGACCCGGAGGATGTCGTCTCCATCAACACGGCTGCCAAGTGGCTGGGCTTCAGCGGAGCCTCGGCCATCCGCAAGTACCTGAAGGACAACCCCGACTACTTCCCGAAGCCCCTCGCCGAGCCGGTCGAGGGCCCGACCGGCCGCATGATCCCCGGTTTCCGCGTCGGCGACCTGCAGGACTTCGACAAGAGGCGCACCGGGGAGAAGCTCGGCAAGGCCGGCCGCCGCCCGGGCCCGCAGCCCGAGGCGCCCGTCGGTCGGCCTTCCGCTCTCGAGGAGGTGCTCGCGGCCGAGCTGAGCGCCCACGCCGGCGGTGAGCCGCTCACCGCCACGCAGCTCGCCGAGCGGTTCGCCGTCGAGGCGATCGAGCGCGGCGGCTACCGCCCGGGCCTGGCCACGGAACTCAGCGTGCAGTACGGGGGGCCGCAGAGGTCCTGGGAGTGGGTCGTGCGCAACGCCCTCGAGCACCACCCCGCGACGGCGCCTCCCCGCAAGGAAGCCGACCGGCGGGCGGCCGTTGCCCTGGCCGCCCTGCGCGAGCACGGCGACGTCCGGGGCCTTGCCGCTTCCCTCGCCCGCGAGCACGGCGGCAGCCCCGACGTCTGGTCGCGCGCGGTGAACGCGGCCCGCCGGCTCTCCGACCCCACGACCTGAACACTCCCACCTGCCGAAGGACGATCCCCCATGCCCAGCTATCAGCTCCGCGACACCGCCACCGGCCGGCTGCTCGCCTGCGGCCTGGCCGACTACGCCGCGGCCGAGGCCGCGGCGGACCGCCTCGACGACGAACTGGAATGCGACCTCGCAGCCAACGGCGAAGGCACCGGTCGCATCCGGCTGCGCCTCGACGTCGAGAAGGTCACCGCCGGCAGCACTGAAGTCGTCGGACACCACGTGCTCCTCCTGGGCGTCGACGACCCCGTCGACCCCCTGCCCGCGCTGTAGCCGGCAGCGTTTGCCCAGGACCCGCGATACGCCGATCGAACACCAGCTGCCTCGCTCCCCCACGCTGCCTCCCGGCTCAGGCCGGGACCCGACAGCCGCCGTCAGGACGATCGCAGAACACGGACACAGGCTGGACAGGTAGCCCGCGGTCCCATCTCGTCGGGGAGCACCAATGAGATAACGGGGGCGCAGCACACAACCGCGGCCAAGCCTCGGTCGGGCCGACCACAAGCCCGACCACGGCTTTCGTGTCCTCATCGTGACCATGGTTGGGCGCATTGGTCGGGGGTCTGGTCGGGGGCCACGGTTTCCCTAGGTGGTAGCAACACCCGGTTCTGACCTGCTGGTTCGACCGATTCGCCCGCCCCGAAGGAACACCAGTGACTGCTACCTCTGCCGTGTACACTCCCCGGCCCGACGAGCCGCTGCCCCATCAGCTTCTGTCCGCGCTCGCCCAGCACCGGATGGCCACCACCCGCCAACTGCACACGCTGCTCCGGCCGAGCATTACCCGCCAGGCGGTCTCCGACCCACTGAACAAACTGCGCCGGAAGGGGTTCGTCGACTACACGGTGCTGCCCAAGTCCAATCTCACCCGTGTCTGGTACCTCACCGGCGAGGGCGCCCGCGTGGCCCGTGATTTCCCAGCCTTGCGGGGGCGCCCGCCGTACCCGATCACCTCCACAACGGCCGCCTCGCTCAAGACCCCGCACACTCTCACCGTGGTCCGCGGACATCTCGCCTTCCTTTCCGACGCCCGCAAGCTCGGCCACGAGCACGGCCCTTGGGACTGGACCCCCGAGGTCGCACACCCCATCGGCGAGGGCGAGCAGCTCATCGCCGACGCCGTCATGCATTACGCCCTCACCGACGGTGAGCGCCGCCGCAAACTCCGCGCGTTCATCGAGGTCGACCGCAGCACCATGGGCAGCGAGCGCCTCGCCGCGAAGCTCATCGACTACGCCCGGCTGTTCCGCTACGAAGCCCCGACGGTCGGGCGCCGCCGTCCCAGCTCACCGGGACCGGCGTGGCTGCGCTGGTATCCGGTGTTCCCCCGCGTTCTGTTCGTCCTCACCGGAGCCGGCCGAACCCGACTGAACAACCGCATCGGCGACCTGCGCGGGATGGCCCAGCAGCACCCCCTCGTCGCAGCACTCGGCAGAGAGGTCTCCCTGGGCGCGGCCGTACTCGAAGACATCGAGGAGATCGGCCCGTCCAAGGCCTTGTGGGTTCCACTGACCGGCGGTGAGCCGCGCCCGTGGACCGAGCTGTGACTGTTTGTCTGAGCCGGCGCCCGTCCATCGGACCACCCAGTCGACTCCACGAGGCTGGTCGCCGGTCATCCCCGTTGCCGGTCACGGGGTCAGGAAGTCCGGAGCTCCGCGCAGCACAGTGTGCAGTTGACGCTGGGTCGCGTGACTGTGCAGGCGCACGTCCAGGGGCCCGGGGAGCCGACTGTCCGCTCGGCGCGCCGTGCGGATCCTGGATGGGTCGAGTCCATCGCGTCGGGCGATGAGAGTGCCGAGTTCGTACCGGCTCACCGGCACCGCACCACCGAGGTGGTGCACACCGGCAGCATCGCTGTCCGCCAGTTCCAACAGCGCGGAGGCCAGGTCCGCGACATGGACCGGGCAGCGGATGTCGTCGGTGAACAAGGCACCTTCGGCTGCACCTGTGGCCAGTCGGTGTACCAGGCGTTCGTGTACGGACCGGCCGTGGCCGATGATCAGCGACGTGCGGGCGATGACGGCCGTGGGTTGGACCGCGAGGATCCCGGTTTCTGCTGCTGCCTTGGCTGCACCGTACGGAATGATCGGGTCGGGATGGGCGGACTCGTCGTACGTGGTGTCCGTGCCTGAGAAGACGGCGTCGGAGGACACCTGAACCATGCGGGCGCCGTGCTTGGCCGCGATCATCGCGAGATGGACGGGGCCCGTAGCCGTGACCGCCCAGTCAGACCCACCGCTCGACGCGTTCACAAGCAGGCGCGGGCGCACCTCGGACATGACGGCGTCCACGCGCTCCAGATCACGAAGATCAAGGTGATGCCACTCGGATTCGGAGGTATCACGGGGTCGACTCGCGTACGTGGCGGCCGTGAGATGGCCGGCCGCTGCCGCCTGTCGGATGAGTTCGGTCCCCAGAAAGCCGCTGCCGCCGACGATCAGAACTGTCATGGGCGACCACGGTAGACCGGCCATGCTGTCAGGGCGGGCCAAGTGGTCCGTTACAGAACGGGAGGCCTGCCTGCCGCGGTGAGGCGGAGCACGGTGTGCCAGCTCATCGGCTTGCGTGGCTGATCACGGCGCTGTGCCCAGCCTTCGCGCAGGCCTTCGAGGGATTCGCGGCCGCCTCCGCGCAGCGACCGTACGGCGGTGGCTGCGGTCCAGAAGCCGAGGTAGAGCGGAATCAATGGTCGCGGGAGGTTCCGGTAGGCGACCCATACGCGGTTTCTGGCGGCGAGCCGGTAGAAGCGGGCGTGGCGCGCGGGGCTGGTGAGCGGGTGGTGCATGCGGATGTCTCCGGCGTACCAGCCTGTGCGGCCGAGCGACCAGAGCTTGTAACTGAGGTCGAGTCCTTCGTGGTAGAGGAAGAACTTCGCCGCCCATCCGCCAACTTGGTCGAATTCGCGGCGACGGACCACGACGACTCCTTCGGTCATGGTCGTGATCGCGCCGGGCCGTTCGGGGTGTGTGGTGCGCAGTCGGGGGACCCACCGACGTGGGGTGGTGGTGTCGTCGGGTCCCGTCAGGCGCGGCTGAATGTAGGCGGCTTCGGGGTGTGCTTCAGCTTCGGCGACGAGGCGGGCGAGCACGTCGGGGGTGGGGAAGGACGCGTCGTTGTCGAGGGAAAACAGGTACTCCGCTCCACGGCGCTCCATGGGCGGCGTCGTGTGGCCCGTGGAGCGCGGTTCGGGCTCTGACAGGCCTGCGTCGCAACTTCCTGGCCCGGCGGCCGTTGACCCGATCATGAAGCGACTGATCCTCGCGGCCGCCGTCGCCGCTCTCGCCCTGCCCGCCGCCCCGGCTTCGGCTGCACCGTCGCCCTCGTCGGCTCCTGCGCTGCCGACGGCGGCCCGTTGCATCGACGTGGAGGTCACTGGCCGCACGGTGGCGGTGCGCCGTCCTGCAGGTGATGCGCCCGTGGCCAAGGCCGATTCGCCGATCGTGCGGTACGTGCACCGTGGTGATGTCCTGCGTACGTGTGTGACCGCGGTGGACCGGACCGAGAGCGGTCCCGCGTACCGTAAGTGTGGCAAGGGCGGTTGGACCTGGTACATCGTGCGGGGCGGGCAGATCCCCACCACCTGCGCCCGACCGGTCTGAGCCGGCACTGGGGCACCTTGAAAGACGCCGGGCCGCCCTCGCGCTCACTGTCCCCGAAGGCGTCGTCCCTCGCGGCCCAGTTCCTCGATCCGGGCGGCGCGGTCGGGGTCGGCCTCACGTAGGCGCTGCCACCCGCGTTCGAGTTCCGCGAGGTACTGCTCGCGGGTGTGCTCTTCGGCGGCGTCGAGGCGCTCCGGGGTCACGCCGAACAGCGGTGACGCCCACTCCTGCCAGGCGGCCCAGCGGTCTTCGTTGCGGTCGTAGCGGGCGCGGGCGAGGCGCCCGCGCCGCCCGGTGGTCTCCACCTGGCGGTAGGTCTCCTCGGCCATGCCGAGCGTGCGTGCCATGGCGGAGCGGCTGCGGCCGGTGAAGATGCGCAGGTGCGCGAGTGTCTCGCGCTCGACGGTGCACAGCGCGGCCGGGTCGACGCCGACGGCGGCCGCCAGCCGCGGCAGGATCTCCGGGCGCGGGGTGCGCGTGCCGGCCAGGTAGAGACTCACGGCGCGTTCGCTCACCCCGGCGGCCTGGGCGATCCGGGCGACCGAGGTCCCGGCGGCGGTCCGGGCTGCGCGGAGCTTGGCTGCGTCGAAGCCGTACGGGGTCTCGCTCACACCCTGCTCCTACCCACTGGTGAGTGGTTCGTTCGGGGTGAACGAACCTTCGTAGGGCCGCGTCTATGAAGGCTTGTTCAGGGGTGAACGAACCTTGAGCCTCCGGAGAGACTGGGAGTTCATTCACCCTCGGCGTGTACGTCAGGCGGCGGAGCAGGTGGGACGCGCCAGAACGCGGCAGCACCCCGGCTACTGAGGGCCGGGGTGCTGCTCCTTGTGGTGGTCGGCGATGGGGGGACATCGCCACCGCGGTCAGGATGGCACTGCGCAGGGTCTGGGATCCATCGATCGGACTGGCGCGGCTAGAAGTGGTCGGGCAGCCACGGTTCTCGTTCTGCGGTGGCGCGGACCAGCGTGGCGAGGGCCTTCTCCGAGACGGTCTGGACGCCGGTCATGCGTGCGGAGGCGGCGGAGCGGTAGCCGCCGGCGTACCAGACGGCGAGCTGGCGTCGGGTGAAGGTGACGAGGCCTTCGACGCTCGTGGGGGTGAGTTCGGCTTTGCCGTCTTTGGTTTGGAGCATCCACCGGTCCCAGGTGTAGCCGGTTTCGTTTTCGATCTCGATCGGGACGTGGGTGGTGAGGTCGGCGGGCCAGCCGCGCAGGCGGATGGCTTCGGGGGTGTCGAGGATGCGCAGCATCCAGGGGTGCCAGGACTGGGCGGTGGGGCGGAAGCGGTGGAGGTTGTGCAGGAGCGCGGGGTAGGGCGGGAGGACTCCGCGGCGGAACTCGATGGTCTCGGCGCGGGTGTTGTGGCGTCCGAGGAACGCGAACATGGCCGCGGCGGTGGCTTCGGTGGCGGCCCAGAAGTCGTGGACCACGAGGTTCATGCCGTGCCGTTCTCGGCGTTGGGTGGCGAGGGAGAGCAGCCCGGCGGTGGGGTGCCCGGGCCGGCTGAACCGGTAGGTGGTGAGGTTGCTCTTGTTCTGCTTCCAGGCCGCCCACCAGGCGGGGCGGTGGACGGGGCCGTTCCACTGCTTGGCGAGGTCGCGTTGCAGGTCCTGGGCGTCGTCGGTGAGGCCCGGCTGGATGTCGAAGGCTGCGCTCATGAACGAGCGGGCGAGGTCGTCGGTGGGCACGGTCCAGCCGAAGACCGGGGTGGGGGCCTCCCATCCGAGGCGGCGGGCGTAGCCGTTGGAGGCGGTGGAGTGCACGGAGATCACGGCGCCTTGGTCACGCAGCGGGGCCAGGCGGGCGGCGGTCATGCGCGTGGCGAGGTGCTGGCCGCGCTCCTCTGGGGCGACGCAGCCGGCTCCGAGGCAGGCGGAGGGGACGGCGGCGCCGCCGAAGTACTGGCCGGCGACGAAGCCGAGGCCGCCGGCGATGACGCGGCCGTCGCGCAGGGCGACCTGGAGGTCGGCGTGGTCGCGCAGGGCGGTGATGTCGCCGACGCGGTGGCCGTAGGCGCGGGTGGCGAGTTCGTCGTACTGCTGCCACCGGTCGTCGTCGGCCGGGGCGAAGGTCAGGGTGCTCATGATCGCCTCGCGTTCTAGTAGTGGGTGGCGTCGCGGACGCGGTCGGGGTCGGTGGGCACGAAGAAGGTGCGGGTGAAGGACAGCACTTGGGTGCCGTCCTGGTTGTGGCCGCTGGTGCGGCAGGTGACGATCCCGCGGTCGGGGCGGCTCTTGGAGCGGCGGCGGGCGGTGACTTCGGTTTCGGCGTACAGGGTGTCGCCGACGAACACGGGGGCCTCGAACCGGACGGCGTCGAGGGCGAGGTTCGCGATGGTCAGGCCGCTGGTGGAGCGCACGGTCATGCCGGCGATGAGGTTGAGGGTGACGCCCCCGCAGACGAGGATGCGGCCCCAGTGGGTCTGGCTGCTGTAGTGGGCGTCGGTGTGGATGGGGGCGACGTTGCCGCTCAGCGCCGTGCCCATCAGGTTGTCGAATTCGGTGACGGTGCGGCCCGGCCGGTGCTCGATGACCATGCCGTCGGTGAAGTCGTCATAGCCGAGGCCGATCGTCTCGCGGATCCGCTGGGTGTCGATGCGGCGGTATCCGGCGGGCAGGGGGGCGCTCACCGTGCGCCGTCCACGTCGTCGACCAGGGCACGCGCGGCGGTGAAGAACGGGGTGCCGACCATCTGCCCGTCGACGGCAGTCACGCTGTTTGCGCTGGCTTCTCCGGCGGCGACGATGGCCCGGGCGCGGGCGATCTCCGCCTCGGAGGGAAGGAACACGTCGTTGATGACGGCGGCCTGGCGGGGGTGGACGGCTCCCTTGCCGTAGAAGCCGAGTTCCTTGGCCTTCTGCGCTTCGATGCGCAGCGCGTCGGGGGCGTCCAGGTGGTAGACGGGGGCGTCGATGGCGGGGAGTCCGGCGGCGGTCGCGGCGTTGACCAGGGCGGCCCGCACATAGGCGAGGGCGTCCCAGGTGAGGTGGCAGCGGACGGTGGCGGCGTAGTCGGCGGAGCCGAACACCACACCGCCGAGGCGGGGCGCCGAGCAGATCGAAGAGAGCTTCTCGAAGGCCTTCGGGGACTCGATCAGGGCCCAGACGTCGGGGGTGTAGCCGGGGGCGTCCAGGACGGCGGCGACGAGTTCGATGTCGCGGGCGGATTCGGTCTTGGGAACGAGGACGAGGTCCGGCTTGGCCGGGTAGGCGGCCATCGCCGCCAGGTCCTTGATGCCGTCGAGGGTGAGCGGGGAGTTCATCCGCACGCCCAGCGTGGAGGAGGCGGTGTCCGCGGCCTGGAAGAAGCGGTGGGCGGTGGTGCGGGCCTGGTGCTTGTCGGCCATGGCGACGGAGTCTTCGAGGTCGACGAGGGCGACTCCGGCGCCCGCGGTCTGCGCGGTGGTGAAGCGTTCGGGCCGCAGCGCCGGGGTGATCATCCAGGCGCGGCCCGGGTGGGTGCGGGTCGTCATGACGCGGACCTTTCCTTGTCGGCGGTGCGGGATCGGATGAGCTGGTCGAGTTCGTGCAGGTGGGTGAGGCGGTTCAGTTCGGCGTCGCTGACGGTGATGCCGTGGCGCTCTGCGAGGAGGACGGACAGTTCGACGATCGCGAGGGAGTCGATGCCGGCCGCCTCCAGGCTGGTCTCGGGTGTCAGCTGGTCGGCGGGGACGTTGAGGTCGTCGCGCAGGATGGTTTCGAGTTCGCGGATCATGCGGGGATCGCCTTTCGGGCTCGGCTGCCGGCTGGTGCGGGCGTGTGGAGGGTGCGGGCGACGTCGGCGATGAGGTCCTCCTGGCCGGCGACGGCCTGCCGCTCGCCGAGTGCGAGGAACAGGTCGAGGGGGTCGACGCCCTCGCGGCGGGCGGTCTCCAGGACCGGTTTCCGGAAACCCGAGAAGACGCCGGCCAGGCCGCTGATGAGGCTGACCGAGTCGATGACGGGCTGGGCCTTCATCAGCCGGTCCGCGGCGATGTCCGCGGCGGCCAGGACCTGGCGCAGGTCGATGCCGGTGACCTGGCCGCGGCGCTCGAGGACGCAGGCGAGGACTTCGAGCGGGGTGTTGCCGGCGCCCGCGCCGAAGCCGCGGGCCGTGGCGTCGATGATCTGCGCTCCGGCATCGACGGCGGCCAGGGAGTTCGCGACGGCCATCGACAGGTTGTTGTGCCCGTGGAAGATCACGGGCACGTCGACGGCCGCCACGATGGCGCCGATGCGGTCGGTGACGTCGGTGGGGAGGTAGTGGCCGGCGGAGTCCATGATGCCGACCGCCTGGGCGCCTGCCTCGGCGAGCAGCGCGCACTGGCGGGCGAGAGTCTCGGGGCTGGTCATGTGGCTCATGAGCAGGACGCCTTGGGCTTCGGCCCCGAGGGCGCGGGCGACGCCGAGGTGGTGTTCGGCGACGTCGGCTTCGGTGCAGTGCGCGGCGATCCGTACGACGTCGGCACCGAGGTCGACGGCCGTACGCAGGTCGTCGGCGGTGCCCCAGCCGGGGGCCATGAAGACGCCCATCCGCGAGCGGGTGAGGGCGGCGCGGACGGTCTTGAGCATCACGGCGTCCGGGAGTTTGGCGCGGCCGATCTGCAGGCTGCTCGCGCCAAGGCCGTTGCCGTGCCCTACCTCGACGACGGGGACGCCCGCGGTGTTCGCGGCGGTGGCGTACGCGGTCAGCTGGTCGATATCGAGCTGGTGGGCGACGGCGTGGTGCCCGTCGCGCAGGGTGGGGTCGTGGAGCTGCACGGCGGGCTGCAGCGGGCTGCTGGCGGCGTTCATGAGCGCGCTCCTCGCGGGCAGGCGGCCGTGTGCTGCTCGGCGAGCAGCAGCGCGGCGGCGTTGATGATGTCCAGATTTCCGGCATAGGTGGGGATGCGGCCGCCGGTCGCGGTGACCTCGACGGCGACCGTGAGGCGGCCGTCTGTCGCGGTGACGGCGGTGACGGTGAAGCCGGGGGCGAAGGCTCGAACCGGCGCGGCCGCGGCCGCCACGAGGTCCGCGGCGTCGGCGGGCAGGTCGGGGGCCAGGACCGTCATGACCACCCGGAACGGCGGCGCGGGGTGTGCGGGGCTGAGGTTGACGAGCGTCTTCACCGCGGGGACGCCGGTGAAGGCGCGGATCGCGCTCTGCGTGGTGGTGATGTACTCGTCGAGGTTGTCCCGGGTGGCCCGTCCGGCGCTCGCGCTCGCCCCGGTGGACACCACCTCGATGTAGGTCGGCCGGCAGTGCCGGGACAGGGCGTGCAGGATCGGGATGGCTGCCTGGCCGCCGCAGCTGACCAGGTTGATGTGCCGGGATCCGGCCGCCTCCTCGCCGTTGACGCTCGGCACGACGATCGTCCCGCCCCGGGTGGGCGTCAGGTCGATCAGCGTCGTGCCGGTGGCGGCCAGCGCCTGCCAGTGGGCTTCGTGAGCGGCCGCGTTGGAGGCGTCGAAGACGACATCGAAGGGGCCGGACGCCAGCACGGCGCTGACGCCGTCCGCGGAGGTCGCACAGCCCAGGTCGGCCGCCCGGGCAAGACCCCGGCTCTGCCTGCTGCGGCCGGCCACCAACATCAGGTCCACGTGGTCGGAGCGCTGGATCTTGTCGGCAAGGTCGATGCCGATCAGTCCCGCGCCGAGCACCGCAGCGCGCGGACGCCGTTCGCGTAAAGGCATGCCAAATCTCCCTTTCACCGGGGCATGGGTTACGGGGTTCCGGCGGCGGGGGCCGCCGGCGGACAGAGGTGGTGTCAGCAGGTGCGCAGCGTGACGGGCGGCAGGTGCGGGGAGTCGACGCGCACGGTCGCGGCCGCGGGGAGCGGGAGGCTGGCGTGGACGGAGCCGGCCAGCACCAACTCCCCGGCCTTCAGGCCCGTGCCGCCCTCGGCGAGGCGGTGGGCGAGCCAAACAAGCGGGCGCAGCGGGTCGCCGAGCACGGCCCGGCCCTCCCCGGCCGCTGCCTGTACGCCGTCGACGGACACGACCAGGCGCTCCGCGCACAGATCCACCGCCGGGTCGTACGGCAGTGCGGGGCCGGCGACTACGCGGGCGCAGGACGCGTTGTCCGCGATGCTGTCCGCGACGGTGATCCGCCAGCTCGGGTAGCGGGTGTCGATCACCTCCAGTGCCAGGCACACGGCGCTCACCGCGCCTCGCACGTCCGCGAGCGTCACCTGCGGTCCGCTCAGGTCGCGCCCGAGACGGAACGCGATCTCCGCCTCGATGCGCGGCTGCAGCAGGCCGCCAAGGGCGAGCGTCGCCCCATCGCGGAGCAGCATGTCGTCCAACAAGACGCCCGAGTCGGGCTCGTCGACGCCCATCTGCTCCTGCATGGCCTTCGAGGTGACCCCGGCCTTGTGCCCGATGATCCGGGCGCCCTTGGCGATACGGTGGGCGATGCCGGCGGCCTGGATCTGGTAGGCGTCCGCCAGACGCAGCACGGGCCGCTGCTCGCTCAGGGCGGGGACGGGAATGCGGTCCCGCTCGGCTGTGAGCAGGGCTGCGGCCGTGTCGTCGATCCAGGCAACTCGCGGCGTGATCACAGGGATTCCCTTCGCCGGACTCGAGGAGGCCTCGCTGGGCGCCGATGGCGCGCGCGGCCTGGGCCACGGTTCCGGTTACCCGGGTTCCGGCGGCCTGATAGTGAGTCAACCCGCGAGCGGCTGTGGGCGGTACCGTGGCGGGCAGGGCAAGCGGTATACGCCGTATATCCGGGCAGGTGCTGATGACCAGACGCACGCCGAACCAGCAGCTCCGCGACCTTGTCGCCGAGTCCGGCTACACCTACGAGGCGTTAGCCAAGGCCGTGCGGGCCGTCGCCGCCGAATGCGGCCGCTCCGTACACACCAACAAGAGCAACGTGGACCACTGGATCGCCGGCGCCGTCCCACGCGGGGACACCGGCCGCTACCTCACCGTCGCGTTATCGAGGCGCCTGGGCCGGTTGCTCACCCTCGCGGATCTGGGCCTCCCGGATACGAGCGGCGCGGCGGACAGTGACACCATCGACATGTCCCTCGATCGGGATCCGCTGGATGCCCTGCTGCCGATGTGGAGGCACGAATTGGACCGGCGCCACTTCTTGACGGCCTCCGCGTACTCCGTGGCCGCGGCCGCGCTGCCGCTGTCCCACGTCGCGGACATCGCCGCCCGTACGCAGGCAGCCCGCACCGGCCACATGGTCGGCATGGCCGAGGTCGAGGCGGTCCGCGACATGATCCGCGCCTTCTCCGACATGGACGAGCGCCACGGCGGACAGCACGGCCGCAGCGCCCTGGTCACCTACCTGCGAGACGACGTCGCCCCGCTGTGCCGGGCCCGGTTCCGTACCAACGACGTGCGTCAGCAGATGCTGTCAGCGGCCAGCCGCGGCGTGCACCTGCTCGGCTGGAAGTCCTACGACGCCGGCCAACAGGGCCTCGCCCAGGCCTACTACCTGCAGTCGTACGCGCTCGCCGCCGAGTCGGAGATCGCCGGCCAGGACGGCTTCGTGATGCGCACCATGGCGATGCAGGGCCTCAAGCTCCATCGCCCGGAGCACTGCCTGACCCTCGCCGAAACCGGCCTGACGCGGGCCCGGGGGCGCGTGGACGCAGAGACCGAGGCCTTGTTCCGCGTGGTGCACGCGCACACGCTCGCCAAGACCGGCAAGCGCCGCCGGGCGCTCGCCGAGGCCGAACTGGCCCGCGAGCTCCTGGTGAACGCGCCCGGCGACGAGGTGTCGTTCTGGGCTCTGACCTGGGGCCCGCCCGCCGCGTCGGTGTACTCGCGGACCGCGAAGGTCTACGAGACGCTCGGCGAGCACAGGGCGGCGGCCGAGCAGTACGCGCTCGCCGCGAAGGCCCGCCCGGCGCAGACCTACGCGCGGATCGTCGCGCTCGACCTGGTCGCGGGCGCCGAGATGCACCTCAAGCGCGGCGGCATCGAACAGGCCTGCGCCACCTGGCACCAGGCCATCGACCACATGGACGGCGTACGCTCCGTCCGCACCCGCAAGGCGGTCCGCCGCATCCGCGGGGACCTCGCCCGGTTTAGGGCCCGAGGGCTGCGGTGCGCGATCGACCTCGACGCGCGGGCCCGCGACTTCCTCGCCGCGTCCTGATCAACCACCGAGTCCTGCGGGCGGCTGCGCGCAGCGGGCGACGAGCGGCTCCAGGTAGTCCGCGTGCGGGCCGACCAGACCGGCCAACTCCCGCGGCGCGCGCACCAGAGCGAGTTCGTCGAGCTCCGGCTCCACTCCGCGGGCACGCTCGACGGCCGTGACGGCTGCGAACGCCTCCCGCACCTCCGCCTCGGGCAGGGTGGGGGACTGGTAGGTCACCCCGACGCTGGTGTTCTCGCCGCGGGTGACCGCGAACAGCCGCAGCCGGTCCGGGGCAACGTCGATCCCGAGCTCCTCGGACAGCTCCCGCGCTGCCTGGGCGGCCAGCGCGGTCTCGTCCAGCGGGGCGCTGTCCTTCGGAGGCTCGACCGAGCCGCCGGGCAGCTGCCACCGTCCCGGCGCGGCCGTGGACGGCGACATGCGCGCCACCACCACCCGCCCGTCTACGGTCGGCTGAATGACGTTCACGAACAGCGAGCCCAGCGCGCGGCCGCCGGGGACACGGCGCAGCGCGTAGTGCCGGTAGGTCACTGGCGCCCAGCGCAGGTGCAGCACGTGCGGCTCGGCCCACTCCACCCCGGCGCACGCCACCACGGGCCCGTCGAACAGCGAGGGATTCGCGCGGACCGCCGCGTCCCACACCCGATCCCGGGCCTCGGCATGCTCCGGTGAAGGGACCGGCACCGGGATCTCCGACAGGAGAAGCCGGTGCGCGTCAAAAAGGTCAATACCTGCCAAAGGCGCAGTCTTGGTCACC
This sequence comes from Streptomyces lothianensis, assembly GCF_047779955.1. Lineage (NCBI taxonomy): Bacteria > Bacillati > Actinomycetota > Actinomycetes > Kitasatosporales > Streptomycetaceae > Streptomyces > Streptomyces lothianensis. Next base: position 33,029 of record NZ_JBLMKT010000083.1, read on the forward strand.
GGGGGATCCTAGGGGACACGAGCCGTTTTGGGTGTCCGCCTCAGAACGAAACCCAGCTGCCACCCTGCTCCCGGTCCTGCACCTCATGTTCAGTACGACAGCGTGATGCGACTGTCCTGCTTGTCGATGTGGCGTTCCGTGCCGGAGGCAGTGTGGCCTTTGACGGGGGTAATAATGATCTGCGGTGTGGCTGTGCGGTTGGTGCCCCATGTGTTGATGTGCGTGATCAGGTCTTGGGCCAGGGCCGGTCCGTTGGGCCCGTAGCCGGCGGCGCCGAGGCAGAAGGGACGTTCGGGGTCGGTGCCTTCGCGGGCGAGGATCAGGTAGGCGAGGGAGCCGTGGGCGACGAGGGCCGGGCTGAGTGCTGGTGCGGCGGGGCGGCGTACCCCGCTCTCGATGGCCTGGGGGATGACTTCGATCCGGCAGACGCGGTCGTCAGTGGCGGAGGCGCGGAGCCAGATGCCGTCGAAGGATTCCTGTCCGCCGATCCGGGTCTGTGACCAGGCTTCGGTGGCCGGTTCGGTGAGCAGGTCGGTCAGGGTGCGCGGGTTGATGTCCTGGTCCTGGTCCTGGTCGTAGTGGATGCGTACGGTCTGCTCCGGGTTCAGGGCGGCGGTCTTCTCGCCGTCTTGGCCGATGATGGGGACGAATCCGCACAGTTCCACGCTGTCGGAGATGAGGGTGTCGCCGCGGCGGGTGAGGGCGACGGAGCGGGTCTGGCCGCGCCAGCGCAGCGGGAGGGCGAGGCGGCCGCCGTCGGCGAGCTGGTCCCACCAGGTGGTGGGTACGTCCCAGACGCCGACGGTGGCGATGATCTTTGTGTAGGGCGCGTTCTCGGGGGCGCCTTCGAGGCCGTTGCGGTGGATGATCTGGACGTGGGGGTATCCGGCCTGGTTGAGGGTTGTCCGTGCGTGCAGGGCGACGTCGGCGTCGATGTCGAGGGTGGTGACGTGTCCTGCTCGGCCGACGAGTTCGGCGAGCAGGGCGGCGTTGTAGCCGGTGCCGGCGCCGATTTCGAGGACGTTGTCCGCGCTCCGGGCCTGGAGCTGGGTGAGCATCATCGCGACGACAGTCGGGACGGAGGCGCAGGACAGTGCCTGCGGTCCGGCCGGGTTGTCCTTGATGGTGACGGCCTGGTCGCGGCAGGCGTCGGCGAGGCTGGCGCCGGGCAGGTGGGCTTCGCGGCGGACGTGGCGCAGGACGCGCTCGACGTCTGCGGGGAGTGGGTGCTGCGCGGTGATCTGGTCGACGAGCCGGTTGCGGAACTGCTCGGCGGTGGGGTTCTGGTTCACAGCGGGGTCTCTTTCAGCCGAGGAGGCGGACGGCTTCCAGGAGTTCGCGGTGGCCGCGGCGCATGAGCTGGGCACCGATCCCGGTGAGTCCAACGATCCGCCTCGACGACAAGCGCCCTCTACACTGTGCTACGCGCTGTCGAGGCCCGTATCGGCAGCGAGCTGGTAGACGATAGCTGCCCCCTCACTGCGACTGAGGGGGCAGCTATGTTCGGTATGTGGAGATGGTCGATTAGGCGCGGGGGGCGAGCTCGCCCTCGCCGAGCGACGTTACGAAGGTGGTCCACGCCGACCGCGGGAAGACGAGTGCGGGGCCCGCCTTGTCCTTGGAGTCGCGGATGCCTACCTGGGGCGCGAGGTCCGTGGCCTCGACGCAGTTGCCCTCCGCGCCGCTGCTGTATGAGGACTTGAACCAGGCGTCGTCGGGTGCCAGGTCGGTGGACGTGCGGGTTCGGTTCACGGTGTCAACTTTCGTTCCAGGTCCCGGTGGACTTCATCAATGAAACTCGGCGTCTCGTTGGGGGCGAGCGCCGCGGCCCGCAGGGCTTCAAACCTGCGGGAGTACCGGCCGACGTCGGGCCTCTTGTCGGTGATGCTGGCCTGGCCTCCGGGCTGGTCGGCCTGGACGATCTTTCCCAGCGGTTCGCCCATGTCGAGCAGCGCGAAGTTCTGGCTGGCCCGGTAGCCGGTCGACGCGGCCGGCAGTATCTGAACCGTCACGGTGTCGAGGGCCGCCAAGCGCTTGATCTCCTCGTACTGCTCGGCCATGACTTCACGACCGCCGATCGTGCTGCGGATGCTGTCCTCGCTCATGATGACCCATAGGTCGCGCGGGTCTTCCTTGGTAATGAGCGCCTTGCGGGCCATTCGCATTTCCACATGAGCGTCGATGAACTCGGTGGTGGTCTCGTCGACCCCCTTCGCGGACAGCAGGAGGTCGCGCGCGTACCGCTCGGTCTGCAGGAGTCCGAAGACGAGGGACGGCTGCCACGCTGCGATGGACACAGCGTCTGTCTCCATTCCAACGTACTCGCGCATGCCCTTCGGCAGGTGGGCGGAGTACGGGACCCACCATCCCTCCTGGAGCGACTCCCGGTGGATGACGAGCAAGCTCTCGACGACCTCGTTGTCCCTCACCTCGTAGTGGGTCAGGAGGTTCTTCAAGTCGGTCGGATTGGGGAGGCTGGTCCTGCCCTTCTCGACGCGCCACAGTTTCTCGGGAGAGAAGCCCAAGGCCAAGGCGACATCTTCACGCCTCATGCCCAGGCCCTCTCGCATCCGGGTGAGCACCTTGCCCAGATGAACCCGCCTGCTCGTCGGCCCCTTCGGTGCGGCCACTCGTCATCCTCTCCGTCGTGCCGAGGCACGCGCCCCTTGAGTCGGGTCTGTCCGTCCCGGAGTCCCGTACATGCGTCCCTGAGTCCGGACCGTGCTTCCCCAAGTGCCGTTTGAGCGTCCCTGAGTTGGAAGTGTGCCACCCCAAGCTCCACTTGCACAGCCAAGAGTCAAGTCAATCGCATATGCCATTCGGCGTGAAAATTGCACGGCGTCTTGCACGTCAACTGTGCCATGCAACACAGTAGTTGAACCACGACAAGGCGTAACCAGAGCAGTCGGGTTCCCGACTTTGCTGTGCCCGAGTCGTGCCAGTCCCTTACTGGCCGTCCGGAGGTCCCGGAATGACACCCCCCGCACTCGCCCGCCCGGAAGGCATTCGTACTGCCCTTGAGCTGTCAATCGAGCGACACCCGCACCCTGGAACTGACGAGCTCTCGGACGTGGACGCACTCTGGCCGCAGAGGCTGCGCCGCATCGCTCGGGCCAGCTTGATCAGTTGGCGTCTGCCCGCCCTGGTGGAGACGGCGGAGCTGTTGCTCACCGAGCTGGCCACCAACGCCCTCCGGCATGCTCACGCCCAGGAAATCGGCGTCCGCATGTACGTACGGGACGGCAAGCTCGTGATCGAGGTACGCGATGGCTCACCGCTCGTCCCCGTGCCGCGCAGCGCTGGGGCCGACGACGAGAACGGCCGTGGTCTTCTGCTCGTCGAAGCACTGGCCGATTCGTGGGGTGTCAGCCCCGACGGCACAACGACATGGTGCAGCCTTTCCCTGGTCAAGAGCCCGTCCGGCGTGAAGACCGACTGGGCGGCCGCGCCGCTGTTACGCGAGGCGCTGCTGGACCTGCCTGCGACTTCCAGCGCCGTGACGGTCGCTCGCGTCTCCGGCCGGACCAAGCTCACGATGCTCGACTGGCCCGGGAACGGGCACGCGGCGATCGCCGTACTCAGTGCCCTCGTCGACAACGCCGTGACGTACGGGCTGCCAGAAGCCCCTGCCCAGGGCTTGTCTGCCCGCCTCGGCGTCACCGAGGCGGAGGAACTCGTCATCGACGTGACCGACCCGAACCCGAAGTTCCCCGACTTCACCGAGGCTGTCAGCGGCACCATCGGCCGTGGCTTGTGGCACGCCCGGCAGCACGGGGCTCAGCTCTCCTGGTTCGTCCCCGCCGACGCCGAAGGCAAGACGGTACGGGCCACCCTCCGACCGGGACGGGTGGAACTGTGAATTCTCCAGCCGCGATGCCGCCCACCGGTGTCGAGGCGCCGCTGGTCGAGTCTGCCGGTGCACGGGTGCCGGCCGCCGACATGGCCGACCTCGCCGACATGATCCGCACCCTCCTGGCGGTCGACGCCCGCCGTGACACCCCCGTCCGCCTGGGTGGCGGCCTGTTCGATGTCGTCGTCACCGGCTCGGGCGCGGAGGCGTACGCCGCCGTGGACCTGATGGACGCGCTCCAGGGCGGATGCGGTCCCGTGATCGAGGATCCCGACGCGGGATGGCTGTACTGGCTGGTCCCGCCCGGGTCGTCCGCCCGGTGGGAGCCGCACCCCTATGCCGTGTGCCTCACCACGCCGCACACGATCATCCTCCCCCCGCTGGGCCGGTCGAGACCGCCGGGTCCGTACTGGCACCGGCCGTCGGCCAGCGACCGCCTCGTCCCGGCGGGACCGCTGCGCGAAGCGCTCACGCAGCTGCAGCCCGAGCCGACCCCGCACGCCGCGCTCGCTGCCTGGCTCGGCGTCGAGTTCTAGACATCCATCCTTCTGCCGCAGGTTCCGGGGGGAACATCGTGCACCGACCAACCGCGCCGTACGTGACACCGTGGACCGGGGAGAGCCCAATACCCGCGGCCGTAACGGTCACCGGGTCCGGCGTCGCCTACACCGATCCCGTCCAGGACGGCCTCGCGCGCGACCCGGACGGCGTGCTGTGGACGCTGTGCACCGGCACGGCCACCGGCAAGCCGCAGTACGCGGCCGAGCTCCACCCCGAGCGGCAGCGCACCGCCATGGAAGCGCTCCTGTGCGCCTGCTGCAGGCAGCCGGCCGACCGTAACAAGCAGGGCATGCTGTGGGTCCTGCCGCTCCTCGACGACGCCGAGGAAGCGTGCTGGGACGGCGTGCACTCCGCGATCCCGCCCATGTGTGAACCGTGCGCCGTGCTCGCGCCGCTGTGGTGCCCGCGGTTACGGGAAGGGCATGTGCAGCTCCGCGTGCGTGAGGCCGAACGGATCGGCGTGCACGGCACGCTCCACCCGCGGCCCGGCAGCCCAGACGTCCCCGACCCGGACGCGCTCGTCCTCTACGACTCCGCCGACATGCCGTTCGTCGTCGCCCGCCAGGTCGTACGCGAACTGAACTGCACCACCGTGGTCGCCGTCGTGGCGGCCGCCTGCTGACGCCTGTCCGGCCGCCGGTCGAGCAGCGCTCCCGCCGCCGGACAGGGCAACACCCCCGGCGCGGGACGGCCCCCGGCTCGTGTCCACCGCAGTCAGGTTCTGCCCGCGCCGGGTTCCACTCTCGACCCGACCGATCATGAAGGAAACATGACCGACCTTGGGATGCCCTACGTTCCCGAGCAGAAGCGCCGGGACATCGGCGGGGGTGTCGGCTACGCGTTCAACGGGCAGCACTTCGACGCCCCGGCCAACCACAGCATCGAGGAGATCGCGGACACGCTCACCGCGCCGCTCTCCACGATCGTGGAACCGCACAAATGCGCGGGCCTGTCCTGGCACCCGTACGACCAGCTCCCGGACAACACCGTCCCCTACAACGCCCTGGGCATCGCGCACTACCTCAAAGGCGAACCGTTCTCCGTACACGGCTGGTAGAAGGCTCCACCCGCTCCTGGGCGGTGAGGCGGGCGGTCGGCCGCATCTGCCAAGATCTCACCCGGTTCAAGGCACGCGGGCCGTGGTGCGCTATCAACTCGAAGCACGAGCCCGTGCTTCATCGCCGCACGCGGATCAGCCGCCGAGCCCTGCGAACGGCAGCGTGGCGTGAAGCGGGCGCCGAGCGGCTCCAGTTAGTCCACGTGCGAACCAGACAGGCCAGCCACCATCGCCTGCGAGGCAACGGGACGCCCGCTCCGGCAGAGCGGGTACAGGGCATCGGAGCGGCGCGTACGAAGAGTGCGGGGCGCCGGCTGCGGGCACGGCCAGGTCTGCTGGGCGTTGCGTGCCCGCGCGCGGAGACAGCAGCCCCCGGCCGGCCGCCTGTTTCCGACTGATCCGCGGGCCGCCGTCGGACGACTCACTTCCGGTCGTCCGGCGCCTCGCGCCGCGACGGACCTCTGAGGGCATCGGATGGGGCTTCGATCTCTAGTCGTTCGGTGTGCTGCGTATCAAGACTGTCGAGGATGTCAGCCGCATGCTGGTGGGCCTCGATCGCGACCTGAAGGTCACGTTGCACGTCGTCAACCAGTGGGCGTAGGTCCGGCGATGGCTCGATCGGGCGCTCGTTGTCGCCGTGGGCGGGTGCGGTGTGTGAACGTGCTTCGAGGTCCATGACCGCGGCGCAGGCCTGCACCGACGCGCATGTGAGCTCTTCAAGCTGCTGGGCGGATGCAGTGCTCGCGGTGTCGAGGTTCTCATGTGCGGCGATGGCCAAGTCCCAGAGCAGCTCGCGGCCGAGCCGGGCGGCTGTCCGGCATTCGGCGAGTCCGCTCTCGGCCGCGGCCGCGTCCAGGTCCATCTGCAGGTCGAGGTAGGGCGCGAAGTCGCGTACGGCGCCGTGGTCGTCGATGACGACGGTGTGCCGTCGGGCCCATCGGTCGATCTGCCCGGGCAGGAACTCGGTGAGCAGGGGCGCGACGAGCGTGAGCGGCATGGCGGCGGTGAGTGGCAGGAGTCCGTCGATCAGCAGTTTGCCGACGAGGAACAGGCTGCATGCTGCGGCGAACACGGTGGAGATGCTGAAGGTGAGCGTGCGGTGCGGCGTGTCGGGGTCGAGGGTGAGGAGGGTGGCAGGCGGGCGGGTGAGCCATCGCCGTGCGATGCGGGTCCTGCGGGGCGGGTTGGGCGGGGTGACGCCGATCTGTACGAGCTGGATGACGTCGCGCCGGCCGGGCACGGCATGCCAGCGGGTCCAGCCCCAGGGGGTTCGGATGTCGCGGCGGGCAACGGTGCGGTCGTGGCTCGGGTTCATCGGCAGCAGCTCCAGGGGCGCGTCGGGGGTCAGGCGGTCGCGGGGTGCGGGGCGCAGGTGGTGCACTGGCCGGTGCCGCCGGGGTGGGCGCGGCGTCGGCTGGGGCCGGTGCAGGTCTGGCAGTGCGGCCAGTCGAGGCACACGGGGCACAGGTTGCTGTCCGGGGCCGGTCCGGGGCGGCCGCATCCTGCGCACTCGGGCAGTACGCGCAGGGTGAGGGCTTCGGCGACGGTGCGGTCGGCGGCAACAGTCCGTCCGGCTCGGGGTGCGGGATGCGGCCGCGGGGATGGGGTTGGTGGCGGGGTGGAGCGGGCTTCCCGCAGCCGAGCGGCGATGATCGCGCCGACGGAGGTGAGGACCGGCTCGGGCAGCGGGCGGCCGGTGATGATGTGCTCCAGCTGCTCGAGGGTCCAGCCGTCCTGGAGCATGGCGGTGGCCACGTGTCCCTGGTCGCGCAGGGACGCTCCGGTGAGCAGGAGTTCGGGCCTTCGGGCGCCGATGGTCAGGAGCAGCTGAACGCCGGGGGCGTTGTCGCCGGTGGAGTCCGGTTCGTGTTCGCGGGCGCGCGCGTCACGGACGGACGGATGGGGGTTGTTCTTCTGCTTGGTGGTCTTCTTGAGCTTGGTGTTCTTTGTTGCCGGATCACCCTGTGCAGGTTCAGCCTGTGCAGGAAAACCCGTCTTAGGTTCTGGCCTGGGCGTTCCTTGTGACGCGGGTGTGGTGTCGCCGAGGAGGTCGTAGAGGTGGGCCGGCATGTCGGTGATGGCGTAGACGGCGTCGCCGAGGGTGCCATCGGGGCGGCGCTCCCGGTCGCGGGTGAGGTATCCGTGCTGCTCCAGCTCGCGGAGCCCGCTGGTGACAGCTTCGCGGCCTTCCCGTCCGCGGCGCGCGATTTCACTCACGGTGATCCGCCAGCCGTCGCGGTGGGTGGAGATCAGCCCGAAGATCCCTTTGGCTTTGAAGCTCAGCCGCGGGTCGCGGAAGAGGGCGTTGGAGATCTGCGTGAAGTGATCGGCTGCCATCGCGCCGCGCTGGATGCCACGCCCGAAGCCGCTCATCGGGCGACGCCCGTGACTTGGGCAAGCGTCGGCACCGCAGCAATGAAGGGCCCGTGTGCCGACGGTCGGCGGTCTGCCGCGGTGGGTCGCAGGGCATGCGCGTAGCTCATGTGCCCACTCCACGGGGGCGGGTCGACCGGAACCCGGGCCGGGCGGCCCGACCCTGCGTCACGATCTGATGACGTCCCTGTCCGCGCCGGGTGGTCGGGGCGACCACTCCCCCGGCCGCCGTGCTCGCGCCGGGTTGCCGGGCCGCTCTCCACGAGACACGTGCCTCGAGGCGCGTACCCCCTCGACTGGTTCGGGCATCGGCTGCTGCGCACACAGGATGCGCGGTCACCCCGCTGCACATCGCGCTCGGGTATGTCGCTGCGCACTGCGCCACGGGTGCTGTGCGTCACGCTGCTGGCTGTGCGGTGCGGTGCGCAGGACGCGGTGCGCACTGGCCCCCTTGGTGCGCACCGCCCGGGCCGCCGCGGAGGACGCGCGTGCAGCAGTTGATGCAGCGCTCATGCCAGCTGTGCCCCCGGTGGGTGCTCGCTCTCCCTGTCGGCGTGGCGGGGCTGTGGTCCGTGGATCGAGGACGATGCGGCCGTGCTTCCCGGTGGGCTCTGAGCTGGGCGGTCGGGGCAGTGGTCGGTTCGACCAGTACCCCGACCGGTGTTTTGTGGCCGTCTCGTGACGCTGGTCGGGGGTGACTGGTCGACGGTCCGGTCAGGCTGCACGGGTCTTCTCGAGGTCAGCAACAGTTCGTTCTGACCTGGGAGTTCGCATGAGTCCTGCAGAGAAGGTCCGGGAGGGCACAGAGGCCGCTCCCGTGGCTGCGGGGGCGGTGCTGCACACGATGTATCGCCGGGTGTGGCTTGGCCGCCTCGCGGTGGCGGGCGCCCTCGCGGCCGGCCCGCTCGCTTTGGCGGTGGCTGTGATGGCGCCCTCGCCGACCGTGTCGGCGGCTCCGAAGCCGGTGCCGGTGAAGCTGCCGGTGGCGCCGGCGGATCCGTCGGGGTACGCCGAGGTGTTCCTGGCCGCGTGGCTGCGCAGTAGCGATGCGGATGCCGATGTGCAGGCGCGGGTTGCGCAGGCGATGGCTCCGTCCGTCGCGCTGCCGGAGCCGGCCGGTGATGTGCAGCGGGCCGCGGATGTGCATGCGGTGCGCAGTGTGCAGCGGGCGGGCGGGCGTTGGTCGGTGACGGTGGCTGCGCAGTACCCGGACGGTGCGGTGCGGTACTTCGCGGTGCCGGTCGTCGCGGCCAAGGATGGCTCCGCGTTCGTGGTGGAGTCGGCTCCGGGTCGGGTCTCCGGTCCTGCGGTCGCGCCGGTGCCGGATTCCGCGTACGGGGTGCCGCTGGACTCGGGCAGCGAACTGACGGCGACGGCGGCCGAGTTCCTCAGGGTGTACCTGTCCGGTGACGGCCAGGTCGACCGCTACCTGGCGCCGGGCGTCGTGCTGGCTGGTGTGGCGTCGGGCGGATACACGGATATCTCGGTGCGGGCGGCCACCGCCGACAGCGACACGGCGGCCGCCGAGCAGGTGCCCACGGACGGCACGAAGGTCCGGCTCCTGGTCGAGGTGTCCGCGACCGACAGTGCGGGCACGTGGCCGCTGTCGTACGAGCTGGAGATGTCGACGCGGGCGGGACGCTGGGAAGTGGCCGCTCTTCTGTCCGGCGCTGCGGCCACGGGCGGTGACGCCTCGTGAAGAACGTCATCCTCGCCGGGCCGATCGACAACCTGGGCGACAACTTCATCGACATGCTCAAGGACTGGGGTTCCGGGGCGCTGGTCGCGATCCTGATCGTCATCGTGGCGATCGAGGCGGGGCGCCGCCTGTCGATCAAGGCAGGGATCGGCGCGCTCCTCCTGATGATCATTGCGCTGGGGTTGTACGCCGCGCGCAACGACCTCGCCGGCATGTTCGAGACCGAGATCAAGGAGGCCAGCACGGAAGGCGCTGCGGCGGGGAGCGCGCCGCCGGTCGCCGGGCTGGACGCGGACCGTGGCCTCGGTGGTGCCCGGTGAGCGGCGAGGCCTCCCGCCGGGTGGGCCGGTTCTACACTGCGGCGCGGCGCCACCCGTGGGTCCTGGGGAAGATCGGTGACTTCCGGCTGTGGTTCGGCCCGTACAACCCGGCGCAGATCGCTATCGCTGTCATCGGTGCGCTGCTGCTGATTCTGACGGTGTCGTGGTGGACCGCGCTGGGGCCACTGCCTCTGGTTGTGTGGCTGCTGGCGATCTGGGCGGTGCGCCGCCCGCGGATCGCCGGGCGGGCGCCGCTCGCGGCGGTCGGCGGCTGGGTGACGTTGTGGTGCAAGCCCGCCGCCGGGCAGATCGGCGGGAAGCGGGCCAGGGACAAGAAGCCGCAGGTGCTGCTCGGCGGTTTCACCCTCGAAGACCTCCCCTGCCCCGCCGCCGGCGGACGACGACGGTCTGGGCGTCGTGCCGCGCCGGTGCGGCGGGTGCGCACGGAGCGCCGTACGGCGGCAACTGCGCGGCCGCCGCGGCCCGGGAGTCAGCCACGGCCCGCGCCGTCGCGCGAGAGGCGCCGCACGCCCGCGGCGGCGGGGCCGGTTTCGTCGGTCCAGCAGCTGGCCGCCCGGGCGGCAGCCGTGTCCGAGGAGCGTGCGCGGTGAGGGTTCCGATCCGGCATATCGCCGGCCATCTGGTGTGGTCCACGCACGGCACCGTGTGGGCGGTCTACCGTCTCCACCCCGGTCCGGACGAGACGGGCGCGGGCGAGGAGATGGTGCAGGGCACCTATGTGCCCGCCGCCGTCCGGGAGCAGCTGCTGGGCAGGGTGACGCACCTGGTGCGGTCCTTGTCCGGGGCGCCGCGGCTGTTCGGGCTGTGCGCGCAGGTCGACCCGGGCGAGATCGCGCTGGCCATGGTCGACGGCGTCGATCCTGCCGCGGCGCAGCTGACGCCGGACGGCGAGCATCCGTGGGCTCAGACGGTCGAGGCGGCGCTGGGTGTCCTGGAGTACCAGGAGATGCACCGCCGCACCCTGTGGCTGGCGGTGCCGCTTCAGGCCGAGGGGCGCGGGCTGAAGGTGTCCGCGGCCGTCGGCGCGGTGTGGGCGGAGCTGTCCGCCGTACTCGGCATGCGGCAGGGGCCGGTGCAGCGCGGCGAGGTCGCCGCCTACCAGGAGCAGGCCTCCCGGGTGGAGGCGCAGCTGTCCGGGGCGATACCGCTGCGGCCGGCGCGGCCGGCCGAGGTGGTGTGGATGGTGCAGCACGCCCTGCACCGGGGACTTGCCGAGCCGCTGCTCTCCGATGCCGAGTCGAGCGCCCTGTATGGCGGGCAGGTGCGCGGCGGGACGCTGCGGTCGCCGAGCTACGCCGAGCTCGGGCAGGTGCGTATCGCCGAGGGCGGCACCGGCCCCGTCGCCGAGGAGCAGGCCGAGGACCACACGGCGCAGCGCGGGCCGCGGGGACGGGCTCAGGCCAAGGCCTCGTCGCCGCTGGCGCGGCGGTGGCTGGAGGTGGAGACCGAGCAGGGCACCGGGTTTCAGGCCCATTTGGCGCTGGCGGAGTGCCCGCCGACGGTGGCCGCGGACTCGGCGGATCTGTTCGCGCAGCTCGAGGTCCTGGAGTACCCGGTCGATTACGTCATCGACCTGACGCTGGTGGAGGCGGAGAAGGCGAAGGCGCAGGTGCAGCGCAAGCGCACCGAGCTCGTCGACCAGGCCGACCAGTACGACGCCCGCCCCACCGGCATGCCGTCTTCGCTGCTGCAGGCGGCCAAGGACCTCGGGGAGCTGGATGCCCGGCTGTCGCAGACCTCGGTGGAGGTCGAGGTGCAGTCGGTGACGAGCCTGGCGGTGTGGGCGCCGACGTCACAGCTGTGTGATGCGCGGGCGCGGTCGCTGGCGGCGCTGCTGGGCAAGCTCGACTACCGGGCGGTGCGGCCGACGGGTCTGCAGGAGGCGCTGTTCACGCTCGGTCTGCCGGCGACGGTGCGGCCGCAGCCGGTGCGGGAGTTCACCCAGCACCAGCTCAGCGAGGACTGGTCGATGGGCGGCGCGTTCACCACCATCGAGGTCGGCGACCCGAACGGGCAGCTGATCGGGTTCGACCTGGACTCGGGCACCACCCGCCCGGTTCTGATCAACCTGGCGAACGCGCCCCGCTCCGACTCGTCGGCGAGTTTCGGCATCGTCGCCGACCCCGGCGGCGGCAAGAGCGTCATGGAGAAGGCCCTCACCATCGGCGTGGTCGACCGCGGCGAGCGGGCGATCTGTATCGACCGCACCCCGTTGAAGGAGTGGGCGCTGTTCGCGCGGTCCGCGGCCGCGGGCCGCTGCCAGATCATCGACGTGGTCGGCGCCGAACTGTCCATCGACCCTCTGCGGATCTTCGCCGGGCATCCGCAGGCCGCGCACTACGCGTTGAGCTACCTCACGCTGCAGCTGTGCATCGGGCCGATGAGCCCGCAGGGCGGCGTCCTGCACCGCGCCGTCGAGATGGCCGCCGCCTCACCGCAGCCGTCGATGCGGCTCGTCCTGGACGCGGTCGAGGAGATAGCGGGGCAGGGCGGATCGCTCGGCGACACCGCGGCGTCCCTGCGGAACATGCTCGGCATCGTCGCCGACAACCCCCTCGCCGCCATGATCTTCGACCCTGCGCTGCCTGTCGTCCAGCTCGACGAGCACATGACCTCGGACGTGATCGTGTTCACCACGGCCGGGCTGACGCTGCCGCCGAAGGAGGCCTTCGGGAACATCGATGTCCTGCACCAGCAGCCGCTCGAGGCGTTGATCGGCCGGGCGGTGCTGTATCTGATCGCGGCGATCTCCCGGCAGGTGGCGTTCAGCGACCCGAACCGGTTCTGCGCCCTGGCCGCGGACGAGCTGTGGTGGCTCACCAACTCCGCCGAAGGGTCCGCGCTCGTCTCGGAGTTCCTCCACGACGGCCGCAAGCACGGCGCCGGGCTCATCGCCGCCGCGCAGGACGAGGAGGAACTCGGGCCCGATCGAGGGCTGATGGCGTATCGGGCCGCGGGCCGGATCACCGACAAGAAGCGCGCCCGCCGCGCCCTGGAGTTCATCGGCCTCGACCCCGACAACAAGGAGCTGGTCGAGCTGGTGACCACGAAGCTCTCCCCTGTGCGCCGCGGCCCGAATGGCAAGCCGCTGGCGGACAACCCGAGGGCCGGTGAGGTGCTGCTGACCGGGCCGCGCATGAACACCGGCCGCATCAAGGTCGCCATCCCGGACGTCAAGCGGATCGCCGCCGCCATCAAGACCACCCCCGAAGAGACCACCGCCGCACCCAACCGGCGCGACGTCGGCCGCGAAATGGTCGACGCCGCCCAGCGAGCCGGCGTGTCGGTGACGAAGGAGAGCAGCCGATGAGTACCCGGATCTGGGACCGGGCCCGGCGCCGCGCGATGGGCTTCGCCGTCGCCGCGGTCGCGACGGGCGCCCTGACAGCGACCCTGCTGATCGGTTTCGCCGTGCCCGACGGCTGGTGGCCCACCACGGGGCAGGCCTTCGCCTCCTCCGCACCCGAGACCGGTGCCGGTGCGGATGATCCGTGCGATCTGGTCGTCGGCCCGGCCAAGGACTACTGCCGCGGCCAGGGCTTGCTGCAGGGCGCCGCGCCCGCACCCGAGTTCGACGCGGTCGACGCGTGGATGCTGCTTCCGCCGGCCGTCGGCATCCTCGCGCTCACCGCGTACCGGCTGCGCAGCGCACGGAGGCCGTGATGTGGCGCCCGGACCGGGGACCGTGGCGGACGGCACGGCACGTCGCCGTCCTCACGCTGGTGTTCCTGATCGTCAACACCCAGGTCGCGTACGCCGCGGGCAGCAACAGCGCGGGAGATCTGCTGTCCCCGCTGAACGTGACCACGTCCGAGGGTGTGCCGATCAACGGCTACGAGCTGCACGCGGAGGGCGGGTCGCTGGTCGACTTCAGTTCCCAGTTCGCGTCGATGGCCCTGTCCGGGCTGTTCTCCATCATTCAGGTGCTGGTCGGGCTCGGCTGCTGGGCCGTGGAGTTCGCGTTCCGCTTCCCGCTGATCAGCATGCTTGCCGAGCCGGCCCAGCAGGTCTCGGATGTGTACAACGACCTGGTCGTCAACAACCTCGGCCTCAAAGGTCTGATGCTCTCCTGGGCGTTCGTGTTCGGGCTGATCCTTTTCGTGCGCGGCAAGATCAGCAAGGGTCTCGGCGAAATTGTCCTCACCCTGATCATCGGTGCGCTCGCCGCGTCCATGTTCGTACGCCCGGACTATCTCCTCGGAGAGAACGGGCCGATCGCCCAGTCGCAGCAGGCGGCGGCGGAGGTCGCACACACTGCGGTCGGCAACTACAACTGGGGCGGCCACATCTCGTCGGAGGAGCTCGATGAGTGCTCCTCCTCCACCGGCGCGGCCCAGCAGTACTGCGAGGAACGCCGCGGCGACCAGAAGATCATGCCTTCCGAGGTGGCCCGGCCGATCCAGGACGCTACGACGAACGCACTGGTCGTGAAGCCGTACATGCTGCTGCAGTACGGCCGGATCCTCGACCCTGCGAAGGAATCCGACCGCAAAGCATATGCCTTGCACCTGAAGTGGGTTGTCGGCGGCTACGACAAGAACCAGGTCAAGGAGGGCGACGACCCCTGCAGCCTGATCATTGGTCCGGCCAAGAAGTACTGCCAGAACGGCGATATCAAGGGTTCGGACAAGCTGCCCGAACTCACCCCCGGCGGGGACCTCCTGGACACCATCAGCCCGGTGGTCAGCGGCGAGGACGCCCAGTTCCAGGTGTTCCTGAAGGACCTCGAGAAGGCCGGCCCCGTGGGCAAAGCGGCCGCCGCCTACGCGCAGAAGGCGGACTGGTGGCGGGTCTGCTCCGCTCTGCTGCTCCTCCTCGCGGTCCTGATGATCACAGCGATCCTGGCGTCATCCGCGATGATCCTGCTCGGCGCGGAGGGCGCCGATGTCGGCGGCGCCGCCGGGGGAACACTCGCCTTCGTGTGGGGCATGCTGCCCGGCCCGAACCGGCAGGTCATCTGGAAATGGCTCGCCCTGTTCGCGGCGTCCGTGGCGGCGATGTTCGCCGTCTGCATGTTCCTGCCGCTGTACGGCATGGCCATCGACACGGCGCTCACCAACGGCCCCGACCTGGTGGCCGAACGGATCCTGCTCCTGGACGTCCTCGCCTTCCTCGGGCTGGTGTTCCACCGGTGGATCATGACGCGGATCTCCCAGATGGGCCGCTCCATGGCGGTGCGGATGCGGTTCGCGAAGGTCGGCGGCACGCACCTGCCCGGCGACACCTCCGAGATCGGCGCTGCCCTGGCCATGAACGGCGCGGGCGCCGCGGGCGGCTTCGGCTACGGCGGAGGCCTGCGCTCGCTCGCGTACGGCGGCGGAGGGTTCACCGGGCTCGGCACCCGGCACCGTTTGATGGGGCACCTCGGTGCGATGGCGGACGGCGCCGGCATGCCGTTCGACCCTGGCCGGATGCTCGGCGCGGGGCTGGCCGAAGCCGGCCGCGGGCTCGCGCCGCTCGGTCTGGCCTCGGTCGGCGCGCGCCTGGGGATCCGCGGCGCCTGGGGTCTGGCCGTCGGCAAACACCCCGGGGCGGAGGCGCTGGAGCGGTGGCGCAAGCCGACCGCGGACGCTGACCCGAACAACGTCGCGGCCGGTCAAGACGGGCTGCGGCGCGGGCCGCGCGACCGCTACCGCGATGCGGACGGCCAGATCTCCGACGCAGACGGGCACTCGCTGCACTCCCAGAGCACAGATCGCACGCTGCTGTCCACGCGGGCGCACAACCGGCTGGTGCGGCTGCGCGGCTACCGGATCCTGAACCGGGGTGGCCGCCTCGCGTACGGCTCCACGGTCGGGCTCGCAGAGAACCTGCGCCGGGGCCGCGGGCACGCCCGGGATCTGCGCTCGGATGCCCGCCAGCAGGTGCAGGTGTGGCGCAACACGGCCCGGCGGGACGGACAGGCCTGGTCCGATGCCACCGTCGGCACGGCCCGGCGGCACACCGCCGAGTACGGCTCGGACTACGGCGGCGACGGCTTCACCCGCCGCCGCCTGACTCCGGCCCCGTCCGGATCTGCGACCGCGGTGCGCGCCGCGTCCGAGCCGCCGCTGGACGTCGGTCCGCCGGACGACACGCCGCGCAGCCAGTGGCCGCCGATGGGATCGCGGCGCGTCTCCGCGCGCCCGAACTCGCCCTCGCCGAGACCTCCTTCGGCGTCGCCCGGGCCGACCGCGTCTGCGCGCGGGTCGGGGCTGCCGGGCGGGCGCAGTCCGCGGGATCGGGCCCGTGAGGAGGCCGCCGAAATGATGCGGCGCCTGATGCGCAACGCCGAGGAGGAACGCCGCAGGCGTGAGCGCGGCGAGAGCGACGGGGGCGAGTCGTGAGCGCGCCGCGCCCGAGGCGTCGCCGGTGGGGACGCTGGGGGTGCCTGGTGTTCCTGCTGATGGTCGCGGCGGTGTGCTGTGCGGCGCCGATCGCGGGAGGGCTCAGCGCGCTCGCCGCGCTTCAGGGATCAGGGGACGGCTTGGACGACGACTTCGCGAATGCCGGGTTCGTGGCGGACATTCCGCCGCGGATGCTGGCGGCCTACAAGAAGGCCGCCGCGACAGTCGGCAAGCACGTCCCGAAGTGCAAGGGCATGGCTTGGCCCGTCCTCGCCGGGATCGCCAAGGTCGAGTCCAACCACGCGTCCGGCCGCAACATCGCCGACAACGGCGACATCCGGCCCAAGATCCTCGGCGTGCTCCTCAACGGCTCCGGAGCCGGCGGCAACACCAGCGTGTTCCCCGACACCGACAACGGAAAGTGGGACGGCACCGCCACCGGCGAGCGGGCCGTCGGCCCCTTCCAGTTCCTGCCCTCCACCTGGGAAGGCGTCGGCCAGGACAACAACGGCGACGAGAAGGCCGATCCGCACAACGCGTACGACGCGGCGCTCGGCGCGGCGATCTACCTGTGCGGAGGCGGCCGCGACCTGACGAAGAAGTCCCAGTTGCGCTCGGCGCTCTTCCAGTACAACCGGTCCAACGCCTACGTGGAGAACGTGTCGAACTGGATCAGCCAGTACCGGGAAGCCGCCAAGGGCCCCGACCTGAGCGGCGCGCCGAAGAAGGTCCGCACTGTCGTCGAAGCGGCGCTCGCCCAGCGGGGCGTGCCGTACTCGTGGGGCGGCGGCAACGCGAAGGGCAAAAGCACCGGCCGGTGCTGCTCGCCGAGCGGAAAGACCGGGGCGAACATCGTGGGCTTCGACTGCTCGGGCCTGGCCGTGTACGCGTACGCCAAGGCCGGCATCACCCTGCCGCGCACCGCGGCTATGCAGGCCGGGCGGGGCAAACGGATCCCCGCCTCCGCGGGCAAGGATGCCCTCAAGCCCGGCGACCTCGTGTTCTACGCCTTCGCCCCGGGCCGCGACTCCACCATCCATCACGTCGGGATCTACGTCGGCGGCGGCCAGATGATCAACGCCGCCCGTCCAGGCACCGATGTCCGCCTTGACCCGGTAGACGCCATGCCGGGATATGCGGGAGGGGCCCGGCTGCTGTGAAGAGTGCGAAGAGGAAGCCGACGGCGGGGGAAAAGTCGCCGTGGCCGATGGCGTGCTGCGCGCTGCTCCTCGCCCTGGTCTCTGCTGCAGTGCTCAACCTGCCGGGCCAGAAGGCATCGCCACCGCACACGGCCGCTCGCCCCTCCGCTTCCCCGACCGCCGAAGCCACCCCTTCACCCGGCGGCGAGGAGACCGCACCGCCGGGCGGGCCGAGCCCGGCGCCGGGCGCTGTGCCGGCGCGCGGCGAGGGCAGGGCCGCGGACCCGGCGATCCAGGCGCTGCTCGAGGGGACCTGGCCCAGGGATCTTCCGCCTGGTACGGAGCAGCAGCTGCTGCCGGTGGGGCGCGCGGTGCTGATCGCCGATGTCACGGGGATCGGCCGCAACGAGTTTCCGCAGCTGTTCGACGACGGCGCGGCGGTGGTGCCGGCGTTCAGCCGGGTGCGGGTCCAGGCCGCCATCGCGCGGCGCGGCAGCAGACCGGACACGGCGGTGGTGCATCTGGTGTGGGCCGGGGCCGATCGCGGCGGCACCTACAGCGAAGGCCGCATCGCCGACGTCACGTTCACCCGAACCGAGAAGAAGGGAGAAGCGGCATGGACACCGCAGCCGTCATAGGGGCCGGTCAGGCGGCAGTCGGCTGGGCCGGCGGCCTCCTCCACGCAGTGGAGGTGGCCGCGGTGTGGCTGCGCGAGCACTGGTGGCTCGTGGCCGGTGTGCTGGCCGTCGGATGGGCGGGCGCCGAGGTCCTGATCCGGCATCTGGCGGCCATCGCGTCCAAGGAGCGGATGGCGCTGGAGCTGTATCCGGCCAAGCACTTCGACCCGGGCCTGGAGCAGATCTTCCGCCGCGGCATCCAGCTCGCCCGTGCCTCCGGGATGCAGCCCTGGTGGACGCCTCGGCGCAGCAAGGCCGTACGGATCGCGATCCGCGCGGACGGCACGAGCCCGTTCCGTACCCGGATCGAAGGACCGTCCGGCGCGGAGAGTCTGCTGACGATCAGCGCCTTCGGGCCGGACGTGCGGATCGAGAAGGCCGAACCGCTGCTCGACAAGAAGCGCGAGCACATCGTGCGGGCCGAGTTCGTGCTGCGCGGCGACCCGGTGGCGGCGCTGCGGGAGGTGCCGCTGGAGCCGGATCCGCTGCAGCCGCTCATCGACGGCGTCGCCGACCTGCGCGCGGATCTGGGGGACCTCGCCGAGGTGTGTGTCGACATCCAGAAGGCCCCCAAGTGGGCGCTGCGCGCCCGACGGTTCCAGGTTCTGGCCAAGGCGCGTCAGCGCGAGCGCCGCGAGGCCGAGCGCTCGGCGCGGTGGGCGCGCCGGGATGCCGCCGCGGTCGACGAGTCGATCGGGTCATGGTTTCAGCAGCTGTTCACCCACGGCCGCCCCGCGGCGAACAGCAGCGGGCGGGGGGTGGTGCTGCCGTCGCCGCACCGGGTGGACCGCGACGAGGCGCTCGGCAAGCTCGCCGAGTCCGCGCAGCTGGTGCGGGTGCAGATCCTCGTGAAATGCTCCAGCAACACCCAGGGCCGCGCGCAGGCGCGGATGGCGCAGGTCATGGCCGGGCTCGATGTGTTCGGCGGCCGCGCGAAACTCTCCACCCGCGGCTTCACCTTCGGACCCTTGCGGGTGGGGGCGGACCACTGGCCGTTCCTGAAGAGCTTCGAGTACCGGTGGGCGACCGGGCAGTGCCGCGCGCCGCGCCCGAACTGGCTTCGCCTGGACGAGCTGACCGGGTTCCTCAAGCCACCCACCCGGCACGCGCGGCTGCCGGTGCTCGCCGGGGAGCTGCCCACCTTCGACTTCGACGACCCGTCCCTGCTCCTGCAGGGCGTCTACCGCGGCCCGGACGGACGCTCCCGGCTGGTGGCGACCCGCACGGAACAGACGCTGTTCGAAGTCGGCGTCGGCAAGGCCGGCGGCGGCAAGACGGAGCGCGCGCTCGCGCAGGCCATCGGTGTCGCGCACGGCGGAGGCGGGCTCCTGTTCGTCGACCCGCACCGGGACTCCTGGACGCGGGCCTCCACGTTCCTCGCGCACGAGCAGCTCGCCGCCCGTGTCGCCCTGATCGACCTGACCGTCACGGGCGATCAGGCGCGGGTCAGCTCGTGGAATCCGCTCGACATGCACCGTCGCCCGGCCGGCGAGCAGGTCGTGGACGCAGTCGTCGACTCCATCGCGACGATGCTGGGCTGGCAGGACGTCGAAGCCCCCAGGGCGCTCACCATCCTCACCGAGGCCCTGTCGGTCCTGGTCGCCGTGAACGAGGCCGCCTGCGAGGCGGGCCGACCGCAGGACCAGGCGACCCTGTTCCAGATCCGGCCGCTGCTCACCGACCCCGCCTTCCGGGCCGCGTGCCTCGCCGTCGCCGGGCCTCGCCTTGATATGGACACCCAGGCCTGGTGGACCACCACGTTCCCGACGTTCCAGCCGGATGCGTTCAACGTGGTCCTCAACCCGCTCGGCCGGCTCGGCCGCAACCCCGTCACCCGTGCCTTCCTCGGGCAAGGCGTCGGCACGTACGACATCCGCGCCGCCATGGACGCGGGCATGGTCGTGTGGATCTGCACGCCGGGCAACACGCCCAACGACCGGCTCCTGCTCACCATGCTCGCCCGCGACCTGCTGCGCGCCGGACGCTCCCGCCGCGACACCCCACAAGAGCAGCGGCGGCCGTTCCGCCTGTACTTCGACGAACTGATCACCCTCACCGGCGCCTCGCCTGAGACGTTCGCCGAAATGGTGGAGGAGTTCCGCAAGTTCAAGCTCCGCGTCCACGGCATGACGCAGCTCATGGCACGCCTGCCCAAGGCGGTTCAGCTCTCGCTGCTCCAGAACGCGTCCAGCCTGTCGACCACCACCGGCTCGCGGGCCGCGATCTCGGCGGTCACCGCCGAGTGGGGCGACAACCCCAGCCCCGACCGGGTGGTGGCGCTCGACCAGTTCCACCACTACGCGTCGTTCACAGTCGACGGCCGCCGCATCGGGCCGCTGCTCCTCGAGGGACCGCACCTCGACGACGACCTGAAGCGGTGGGCCCGCCCCGCGGACCGGCAACGGCTCGAGAACGCGGCGCTCGCCAACGCCGAGGCACGGCCGATCGGCGAAGCGGCCGCCACGGCCGACAGTCAGGGCGAGCGGGTCCGCTCCTTCGTGTCCGCCTCCGCCAGCCGGGTCGATCTCAAGAAGCCGGACACCGAGAAGCCGAAGGACTACCAGTGACCTCCACATCACGCGAGAAGGCCGCGTCGCCGTTGCCGATCCCGGTCACGCGGTCTGTTCCGGGTCTCCCGCCGCATCGCGGACTCGCTCGGTTCGGCACGGGGTGCGCGCACGGAGCGGCCGTGCAGCCGTCCGGTCGGCGGGGGCTTGCGGAGGCTGAGGTATCAGATGCCGCGGCCGAGGAGCCGCATGGGGGCCTTCGCGAGGATGATGCGCCGCTCGCCGTACCGGGACGTGAACACGATGACGGCCATCGCACCCGGGCCGGGATGCTGGTGCAGCTCGACGATGGTGCCGATCCCGTACGTCATGTGCTCGACCACGTCACCGATTTCAACCTCGCCGACCCGTGGCCCGGGCGCGGGGCCCCGCAGCTCTTCTTGCCGTCGCCGCTCGCGCTCCTCGATGACGGCGCGTCCGTACGGGAGCGGTGGGGCGGGCACCGGGTCTTCCGTCTCTCCGGGGCCCAGCGACCACCAGTCGAGGTAGGACCGGTCTTCCGGCTGCGGCGCGGACTGCGCGGGCACGTCTGGTCGGTGGAGCGGGACTGCGGCCGGGCGACGGCGCTCGGTGGGATGGTCCCAGACCGGCACCGCGTCGTCGTCCTCGTCGTCGAGGTAGTCGGAGAGAGGGCGGCGCGGCTGGCCCGGGCGGGCTACGGACCCGTCGCTCACCGCGGCTTGCGGTGTGAGCGCCTCACGGAGCTGCTGTGGGGTGGGGCGGCGGTGTGGCTGTTTGTCCAGGCAGACTGCGAGTGCGGGCAGCAGCTCGGGCGGAGCATCCCTCAGGTCGGGATCGTCGTGCACCACCTTGTACAGCAGGGCCGTTGCGCTGGTGGCGGTGAAGGGTCCGTGCCCGGTGGCCGCGAACGTGAGGGTGGCGCCGAGGCTGAACACGTCGCTCGCCGCGGTGGCGTCGTCACCGAGGGCCTGTTCGGGCGCGAAGTAGCCGGGGGTCCCCAGCACCACGCCGTAGGTGGTCAGGGCCGGACCCGTGGCGTTGGCTTTGGCGATGCCGAAGTCGATGATGCGGGGGCCGTCGTCGGTGAGGACCACGTTCGACGGCTTCACGTCCCGGTGGACCAGGCCCGCAGCGTGGATCGCGGCGAGCGCATCGGCCAGGCCCATGCCCAGCACCCGCACGCCGTCAGCGGCCAGCGGGCCGTGTCCGGTGACCTGGCGGGTCAGGTCGGGGGCGTCGAGGTGGGCGGAGGCCACCCAGGGGACCGCGGCCTCGCAGTCGGCGTCGATGACGGTGGCGGTCCAGCGTTCGCTGACCTGACGGGCCGCAGCGACTTCGCGGCGGAACCTCTCCCGAAAGGACGGGTGCTGGGCGATGTGCGGGTGCACCGTCTTTATGGCGACCGGTTGTCCGCCGGGGGCGTGCCCGAGGAAGACGGTGCCCATGCCGCCGGCACCGAGCCGGCCGGCCAGCGCGTAGGGACCTATGCGGTGCGGGTCACCGGGTTCCAACGGCTGCATCGCGCCTCCGGTATGTGGGCCGTCGCCCCGCAGCGTACCGGCACCGATCATGCCTCGCGCCGTGGTTCTGCACGCGGACCTCCGAGCGGAGGCAGGCACGTCCAGGCTCCTACAGGCCCTCGCGCAACACCCTTGACCGTTGCTTCAGCAAAACCATAGTTTCGTATGCAACGGCTCGCCTCATTGGATCAGCCCTATGGCAGGCGACGTTGGGACTTCCCATGCACAAGACGAGCACATCAGTTCACCTCCGCGAACCTACATCGTCGGTGCGGTCCGCCCAGGAGCAGCACGACCGGGTTCCGCCGCCCTCCCCCACGGGGCCCGGCCACGACCACCGCGGGCCCACTGCCCGTGCGGAGGACGCCGAATCCGAGCGAGGGCCCTGGCCGGTGCGTACCGACAGCGTGCGTCGGCACAACGGGATGGTCGAGCTATGCGGCACGTTCACGGAGGCCGACCTGCAGCAGCTGCAGCGGTCGGTGCCGGCCCGGGTCATCACCCGCGGCCTCGGCCGGATCCTCATCTGCCCGCCCGGCACCCGCTCCGTCGAGCACCACAACCGCGGCCTGGTGCTGCTGCGCGGCTTCTTCGAAGCCTCCGATCTCGCTGCCATACGGACCCTTCATCCCGAACAAGCCGTGACCCAGGCCGGCGACCAGATCACCATCTGGCCCTGCGGCGTCGACAACACCCGCCTCGGCACAGGGGAAGCGTGATGCTCTGCTCTCCTGGGCACGTCGTTCGAGATCCACAGTTCGGACACGGATGGACAGCGTGGTATGCGCCTCCGAGCGGGTGCGGTGAAATGGTCATGTCGACCAATCGATTTGCGCTGCTTAAGGAGCAAACCCTTCCGGGGGATTCGCGCGGGGAACGTGCGTATCAGCTACACACTCCCGAAACGCGTTCTTCGACCCCTCTGACTGTTCTGAACTGCAGGAAGAGGGTGGGGAATTGCCGCGAGATCACGTACGGTGCTGATGACGCCACAGACAGGGAACCGTCATCGCGTCAGCAACGTGGATGGGGTTGTGCCGATTTGCTTCGGTACGGAGACGTCCACCTGCGCGGTGGCTATGGCACGGGGAGGCCGTAATGGCATCGGCAGCGCATGTTCAAAGCGCCACGGGCTCGCGCAATCATCGCTTCGGGCTGTGCCTTGTGATCCTACTCGGCGCCTCACTGGTCGTCGGCTGCAGCAAGGACACAGAGCCTTCCTCGGGCGCGACGACGTCGACCCCGCCCGCGCCCACAGCGTCTGCACCAACCGACCCCGACGCCGCCGAGAAGAAGGCGCTCAAAAAGGTGTACGCCAAGTTCTGGGAAGCACAGGCAGAGGCATATGCCAAGGGGTCTAGCAAGGGCACGAATCTCAACGACTACGCAACAACCGATGCGCTGGTCGCCGCCGAGAGCGACCTGCTGGATCTGCAGCAACAGGGCATCGTCACCCGCGGCAAACCGACGAGCACGGTCAGCCGGGTCTCCGTCGATATGGATCGCAAAACCCCCAGTGGCCGCTTGACCGACTGCCTGGACACCGAGGGCTGGACGTTCCACTACAAGGACACCGGTAAGCAAGTACCGCGCTCGGACAAGCGCATCCTGCGATACATCGCCGAGGTCGAAGCCGAGAAGTGGGGGAAGCAGTGGATGATCACAAAGGTCACTCCGTCAAAGCGCAAGTGCTGATCAGCGCAGTCGCAGGCATCGCGACAGCTTCGTTAGTGGCGCTCGCGCCTCCAGCACTGGCGGCTCCTCCCGAAGGAGGCGAGTGCGACATGGACGTCGTCTACGTGTCCTGCGAGGCCACTGAGGAGACCACTCTGCCCGGCAGTGACGCCAAGCCTGCAGGGAACAAAGGCCAGCCCGGCAAAGCCGATCCGGATGCCCCTGTCTGCACGGTCACGAAGATGGACCCTCAGCCGGAAGCGGGGCATCCCCTGTGGGAGGGCCACAAGCCTGGTGACGGGGCGGTGTACGTGCGAGCGTGCTCGAAAAGCTGGTTCGGGGACGCGGGCGGCCTCGATGCCGACATGTTCGGCGGAACGTTCTGGGCTGCGGATCCCCCTCCGGCCGTCGATCCGGCGCTGCTCGCGCTGCAGGCCGTGAGCAAGATGAAGCTCGCCGGCCCCGACATCGCAAGTCCTCGTGCCGCGGGTAAGTACGGCGTGAAGGTGCCGATGTGGCTGTGGGTGGATCCGGCGCCGAACACCTTCGGGCCGATCACGACGTCGGCGACCGCGGGCGCAGTGACGGTGACCGCGACGGCGAAGGTCTCGTCGATCGCCTGGGACCTGGGCGACGGCAGCGAGCCCGTCACCTGTAACGGGCCGGGCACGCCGTACAAGACGTCCTACGGCATGGCGACGTCCCCGGACTGCGGGCACCGCTTCACCAAGGCCTCGTCCGACGCGGCGGGCGGCACGTTCACGGTGACGGCGACCGCGACCTGGACGGTGGACTGGGAGGTCGTCGGCGGGGGCGAGACCGGGCAACTCACCGAGGTTTTCGACTCGCAGGTTCCGGTGACGGTGCTCGAGTCGCAGGCCGTCAACTAGCGCAAGGCGAGAGGAACGACGTGGACACCCGTACATCGCTGCCGCCGCAGCCGCAGCTCGGCGGCGGTCAGCGCCAGCCTGATCTCCCCATCAGCTCGGGCGCGCGGAAGTCGGTGGCCCCGCGCAGCAAGCTGGTCAAGGCGCTGGCCGGCGTGCTCGTGATGGTGCTCGGTCTGCTCATCGTCATCATGGCCGTGAACCGGGCCGGGGACCGGGTGCCGGTCCTGGCGCTCGCGAAGGATGTGCAGGCCGGTGAGGAGATCGAGGCGAGCGATCTTGTGGTGGCGTCGATCGCCAAGGATCCGGTGCTGTCACCGATCCCCGCGTCCGAACGCTCGGCGCTGGAGGGGCAGCGGGCGGCGGTGGATCTGCGCAAGGGATCGCTGCTGACCCGGTCGCAGCTGCAGACCGGCGGTTGTCTCGGTGATGACCGGCAGATCGTGGGCATCGAGCTGAAGCGCGGCATGGCGCCGCGGGATGTGCTGCGGGCCTGTGATGCGGTGCTCGCGGTGGTCCTTCCCCCGCAAGGAGGCGCCGGGCAGGGTGCGAAGCAGGACGATGCAGGGGCGCCGCCGGTGCAGATCGAGGCGACCGTGCTGTCCGTTGGCTCGACGGATGCGTCGGGCGCCGTTGTGGTGAACGTGGCGGTCGCCGAGACGGACGGTCCGCTGCTGGCGACGAAGGCCGCGGCCAAGCAGGTCGCGCTGATCCGCCAGCCCCGCGGATCGGAGCAGTAGCGATGGCGTTGATCTCGTTGGTGTCCGCGGCGTCGGACGGGGTGACCACGTCCGCGGCCGCGCTGGCGCTCGGCAGTGAGCGGCCGGTGCTGCTCGCCGAGTGCGACATGTCCGGAGGCACGTTGCGTGGCCGCCTGCTGCGGGAGATCCGCCGGCCGTTCGGGCCGCCGGATGCGAAGGGACGGGTGCAGCAGTGGGAGCCGATCGGCCCTCATATCGGCCTGCATAAGGTCGCCGAGTCGTTCTTCGCCTCTGGCGGGCAGGATGAGGCGGATTTCATTCGGCAGGTGGAGCCGCATTTTTGGCCGCTGGACGACTCCGATGAGCGGTTCGCGCTGCCCGGGTTGATCGATCCGCGGCAGGCCGCGTCGCTGCGTGAGGTGTGGCCGAGCCTGGTCCACGTGCTGCAGCTCGTCGATCAGCAGCTCAAGGTCGATGTGGTGGTCGACGGCGGCCGGATGGTGCTGGAGGGCGGGCATCCGCACCCGGTGCTGGCGCCCACGCCGCTGCTGCACCAGTCGGACATCGTGCTGCTCGTCGTCAGGCTCGGTGATACGGCGTCGGTGATGCTGGCGGCCCCGATGGTGGAGGCGCTGCAGGACGAGCTGTCCCGCCACGGCACCGGCGCCCGTGCCCTGGGGCTGCTGACCCTGGGCAACGGCACGCGCCGCGAGTTTCATCCCGGACAGGTGGAGCGGGAGTTGGACGCCCCGGTGCTCGGCTCGCTGGCGTGGGACGAGACCGCGGCCGCGTATCTACACCAGGGCGGGAAGCCGCCGCGGAATCTGCCGCGCAGCGCGCTGCTGCGCGGGGCGCGCGATGTAATGCAGCCACTGCGCGCGCACGCCAATCACCGGCGTCTGCAGATGCAGATCAAGCAGGTACAGCCTGGCTCACCGCAGGCAATGGCGCAGATCCGGAAGCTGGTCTTGGCGCAGCGGCAAGGAGCTGTCCGTGGCTGACACCCCTCACTACAACGGCAACGCCCCGGGAGGCCAGGGGCGCACCAAGCTCGGTGCGATGCTGAACCGTCACCAGGCCGCACAGCCGCCCCCTCCTCGGGTCATGCCGTCTACGGCGCCGGCGCACCCTGTGCCCGCGCAGAGTCAGCCCGCTGCGCCGACTCCTGTTCCGGGGCCAGCTGGCCCTGCGGACTTCGCGGCCGCGGTCGAACTGCCGGGCGCGTTGCCGGTGGAGCGCAGTGTGATTCAGGATCTGCGGCTTGAGGTCGCCGAGGATCTGCGGAGGGAGCGGGCCCGCCGCGGCGGCGCGGGCTTCATGCCTCAGGAGGAAGAGCAGCTGGCCGACGTGTTCGCGCAGCGGCGGGTTGCCGCGTGGCATGCAACGAAGCTGAACGAGAAGGAGCCGCTGACGCGCGAGCAGCTTGACCTGGTCCGTGTGGAGATCCTGAACCTGACTTTCCGGGCCGGTGTCCTGCAGCAGATCCTGGATCGGCCGGGCGTGCAGAACATCGACATCGATCTGCATCAGAAGGTCATGTTCGTCGACGACACGGGCCGGCCGCGGCAGCGTCTTTCCTGTCCGTTCGATGATGCGCAGCAGGCCCTGGAGTGGGTCAACACGATGGCGCAGCAGTCCGGGCATGGTGAGCGGCAGCTGGCGCCGGCCTCTCCGTTCGTGCGGTTCCGGTTGCCGGACAACTCCCGCGTCGCCGCGACCTTGATGGCGTCCAACATCGTCATCTCGATCCGTAAGCACGGCGGCGCGAACTGGCGGCTGACGGACCTCGAGCGGCTCGGCACGATCGATCCGCTGATGCGGGAGTTCCTTGCTGCTGCGGTGCGGGCGCGTCTGAGCATCATCGCCATGGGCGACATGACGGCAGGGAAGACCACGCTGGTGCGGTGCCTGGCTCGTGAGATCCCGGCGGAGGAACGGCTGATCACCCTGGAGACGGAGTTCGAGCTGTTCTTGGACACCGATCAGACCCTGGCGCACACGGTCGCGTTCGAAGAACGCGAGTCCAACGGTGAGGACGGGGCCGGCCAGTTGACGATCGCCGACATGTTGCCGGAGGTCCTGCGCTACAACGCCGACCGGGTCCTGGTCGGTGAGGTCCGGGGCCAGGAGGCCGAAGCCATGATGGAGGCCATGTCGATGGGCATGGAGGGGTCGATGTGCACCATGCATGCCAAAAAGCCCGAGGAGTTCGTCGGTCGGCTCGTACTGCGTCTGGCCAAGGCGGGCCTCGATGAGCGCAGCAGCCACCGGCTCATCGCGAGTGCCGTGGATTTGATGGTGTTCATCGAAAGACGCCCGAACGGCGCGAAGGCCGTGACCCATATCTGGGAGGTCGACGGTCTGGGTGAGGGGCACACGGTGGTCACCAACCCGCTGTTCGCGCTGAACAAGGAGACCGGTCGTACGGTGCCGACGCTGTATCCGATGACGCCGGACCGGGCGGAGAGGATCGCAGCTGCGGGGTTCGATCCCCTGCTGCGCGCCCGGTATCCGCAGGGTGCGTGGCCGCCGGCTGATCGGCAGGCTTCGTGATGGGCCGCGCACAGCTGACGCTCCTGGCCATCGCCGGGGCGCTCGTGTTCCTGAGCGGTGTGTACGGCACGGTGGCCGCGGTGCGCGGGAAGCCGCTCACTGTGCGCCGCCGCCGGAGGGGCGGGCTGCGTACGGCGATCGAGGAGCTGCCCGATCCGTGGCGGAACAACTACCGCACCGTGGTGGGCGCGGCGGTGATCGGCGCCGTGCTGGTGTGGGTGGCGACCGGCCGGCCCGTACACGGTCTCGTCGTCTTCATCGCGGTGGCCGGTCTGCCGTTCCTGCTGCACCCGGGCGGTTCGGCCCGCGCCGAGACCGAGCAGCTGGAGGCGATGTCGGACTGGCTGCAGCAGGTCGCCTCGCTGGTCTCCTCCGGCCGGCCGATCGATCAGGCCCTGCACGCCACCCTGCCCACGATCCCGGCGCCGCTTCAGTCCCCGGTGAGCTTGTTGGCGGTGCGGTTGAGTGACGGCATGCCGCCCGCGCAGGCCTACCGGTTGCTCGCCGACGACCTGGGCACCCTGTCCGGCGACGACCTGACCCAGGTGTTGATGATGCACACCCAGACCCGCGGCGCGGGCCTGGCCGAGGTCCTCAAGCAGATGGCCATCAAGACGGCCGACAAGGCAAAGGGGCTGCGTGAGCTCGATGCCGCCCGGGCCCGGACCCGGCGGCGGGCCCGCAACGTCACGATCATGACGCTCGCCGTGATCGCCATGGGGCTGACCGGTGCCGGCTACACATCGTGGTACGCCACCGGCGCCGGTCAGCTCGGCTTGACCTTGGTCAGTGCTGTCGTCGCCGGGTCTCTGTTCTGGCTGCGCAAGCGTGCGCAGATGGATGAGGAGCCCCGGCAGTTGAGGACCGCCCAGGAGCGGGCCGCGCCCCTGGAAGGAGGGGCCTGAGCGTGAACGTGTCGTTGCCGGCGGTCGTCGGTGCCCTGCTGGCGATGGGCGGCGCCGTGCTCGCGATCCGTGCCCTGCTGCCCGAGCGCCCAGATGTCGTCGAGGTGCTGCGCCGCTCCCCCGTCGCCCCCGTCACCGTGGTGCAGTCGGACAGGTCGTCGCCGGCCTGGGCCGAGCAGCTCGGCGCCCGGTTGGTGAAAGCGCCGGCGGTCGCGGCCCGGCTGCCGGGTCAGGACCTGAAGCTGCTGGAGCGGACACCGGCCGAACTCGCCGCCAAGTGCGTGGCGTACGCCGTCGTGGGCCTCATGGCGCCGCAAGGCTTCGTATTGCTGGCCGCGGCGGCCGGCACGCCCCTGCCGCTTCCGGTGCCGTTCGCGCTGGCCTTGGTGTGCTCGGCGTTCATGGTGTTCAAGTGCATCGACGACGTTCGTGACGAGGCCAAGGCGCTGCGCCACGAGTACCGGTACGCGGTCATTTCACTGCTGGAGCGGCTGGTGCTGGTGCGCTCCGCCTCCGCCGGTGCGGGCGGTGCGCTGATCCAGGCCGCCTCGGTCGGTGACCGTAAGCCGGCCATGCAGATCAGCGCTGCACTCGATCACGCCCGGCTCACCGGCACAAACGGCTGGACGGCGCTCGAGCGGCTCGGGCACGACCTCGGTGTCCCGGAGCTGTCTCACCCCGCCCGCGCCCTGGCCCTGGCCGGCGAGGAACGCACCGCGATCAACCAGACCCTGGCCAACCAGATCGACCTTCTGCGTACCGCCCTGCACACCGACCGCATGACCCGCGCGAACCAGGCCTCGGAGCAGATGGAACTGCCCATCCTCGCCGTCGGGCTGTCGCTGGTGCTGTTCATGGTCGTCCCCGCCATGGTCCGGATCCTCAACATCTGACCACCTGAGCCCCTGGAGCCGCCCATGTCCAGCAACCGCGCACCCCGCGCCTCCCAGGCATTCCGCAGCTACGTCCGTGACCCACGCAACGAGCCCCGCATCATCGGGTTCACGCTCGTGCTGATCTTGCTGTTCCTCGGCTACTTCGCGATCCGCGTACTCACCATCTAGCGCTCGCGCCGCACCCATCAGGTTCCTGCGTCCAGTTATGGAGAAGCTCGTGTCCAAGTCCCGCGTCACCCGTATCAGCCAGGCGATTCGCCGCTATTTCGCCAAGGTGCGCTCGGCCGCCACCGACGCCGGTTACTCGGTCACCGAGTGGGCCGCGATCACCGCGTTCGGAGGGTTGATCGCCGGGGCCATCTACGTGGCCATCAACACCAAGGCGCAGGAGAAGATCACCCAAATCCTGGGAATCTGACCATGCCCCTCCACTGGATCCGCCGAGCCCGCCGCATTCGGGCGTGGATGTCCAGGCAGGGCGACCGCGGCGGAGGTGTCATCGACTTCGCCGTGGCCTTCCCGCTGCTGATCATCCTCGCGCTGACAGCTATCGAGACGGGCCTGTACTTCCATGCCCGCTCGGTGGCCGCACACGCCGCGCAGGCCGGTGTGGATGCCGGACGCGTCCACAACGCGCCAGCAGGAGCCGGTGCCGAAGCCGCGCGGGACTACCTCGCGAACACCGGCAAGTCGGTGGAGGATCCGCAGGTCGTCGTCGACACCGACAGCGACCAGATCGCCGTCACCGTGACCGGAAAGGTCACCAGCCTGGTACCCGGCCTGTCGTTCACCGTCGAACAGCGCGTCCAAGGGCCGGTGGAGGAGTTCCGGTGAACCATCTTCAACGGTCCACGACCCCGACCAGCCCTGCGGTGCGGTGGCGTCGCCTCACGCGCCTGCGGGCACGCGCAGCGGACGACCGCGGCAGCGCAGCACTGGGCCTGGCGGTGTTCACCCCGGTTCTGATCGCCCTGTTGTGCATGGTGGCGATCGCCGGGCGCATCCAGCTCGCCCAGGGCGTTGCCGACGCGGCGGCGCGAGACGCGGCCCGCACCGCGTCGCTCGCCGACGTTCCGGCCGAGGCCGAAGGCGCGGCACGCGATGCGGCGCTGGCGTCCCTGTCGCGTTCCGGGATGACGTGCGCCGACATTGACGTCACGCTCGAAACCCAGGAGGGCACGCTGGGGGCGAGCGGCACGGTCACCGCCACCGTGTCGTGCACCGCGCCCCTGGACGACATCGCCTTTCCCGGGGTTCCCGGGGCCAAAACGCTGAGCGCGACGATGACCAGCGTGATCGACGAGTGGAGAGCTTCGTGACCTCAGCGGGCACATGGGTCGTGCGCACGCTCCGGCGCGGCGGTGATCGCGGCTCGGTCGAAGTCGCGATGCCCCTTATCGCCCTGACCTTGTTCATCATCCTGGGTCTGGTCGTCGACGGCGGTGGCGCCCTCAACGCCAACTCGCAGGCAACCTATGTCGCGCAGGAGGCCGCGCGGGCAGGGGCGCAGCGCATCGACCCCGGCCAGGCCATCACCGGCGAGGCGATCGTCGTCGACCCCGACGCCGCGGCGGCCGCGGCCCAGGCCTACCTCGCCGCCCACGATCTGGAGGGCACCACCAGGGTGTCCGCCGACGGCAAGACCCTGTTCGTGACCGTGACCGGAACCTACGACACCACCTTCGCCTCCCTGATCGGCTACGACACGTTGCCGGTCACCGGGGAAGGCCAGGCCACCCTGCTCCATCAGCCCGGAGGCTGAACCATGATGTCCGTTGTGGGCCGCCTACTTGCCGCCCTGCTGCGTCTGGCCGCTGTGGCCGCGACCGTCATCGGAGTGCCCGTCCTGCTCGTGGCGCTCGGTCGCGGTCTGGGGGCCTCACCGCTGCCGGATTCGGTTCCCTCTGTCGGCGAGGTCGTCGACGCGCTGCTGGCGCCGGATGATGGCGGGCGGCTGCTGTCCGGCGTGCTCCTCGCGCTCGCCTGGGGCCTGTGGTTGTGGCTTGCTATCCCGCTCCTGGTCGAGGTCGGCGCGGTTGTCCTGCGCCGCTCCACGCCGCGCCTGCCCGGCATGCGCACCGGGCAGCGGCTGGCCGGATACCTTCTGGGCGGTCTGCTGCTCGCATCACCGGCGGCCGCCGCGGCTGCGGCTACCCCGGCACACGCCGTCACTCTGTCCCTCGAAGACCCGACGGGCACGGCCGCCGCCGCAACTGCGGCCCCGTCCGCATCCACTGCTGCCCGGCCGTCGGTGCCTGCCCAGGTGTCGGTCGGCGAGTACACCCACCAGGTGCGGGAGGCGGGGGTGCTTGCGTACGACGTGGCCGAGGCGCGTCTCGGTGATGGGCTGCGCTGGAAGGACCTGGCGGATCTCAACCCGGAGCTGCACGTCACCGGCGCTGCGTCGGAACTGCCGGTCGGCGGCGTGCTGCGGCTCCCTGCGGATGCCGCTCCCCCACAGGACTCCGATGGCAGGGCCGAACATGCCTCGATGTCGTCTTCCGCAGCGCCCATGTCGGTGCAGGCACCTGCTTCGGCCGACGGGGATGCCGCTCGCGACAGCGCGGCGGAACGGGTCGTCGAGCCTGGCGACAGCCTGAGCCTCATCGCCGAGGACGAGACCGGCGACCCGAACGCGTGGCCTGAGTTGTATGCGGAGAACAAGGGGCAAGCGCAGCCGCATGGGCGCACGTTCACGGATCCGGACCTGATCTACCCTGGGCAGAAATTGATGCTGCCCGACGAGTGGAGCGCACCGTCCGAGGGCTCCACGCCGTCCGATCGCGGCGAGGACCCTGACAAGAACCGTGAGGGCGCGGAGCGAGCGCAGCCTCCGGCGCAGCTGCCCGAGGAGGATTCCGCGGAGTCCGATGGGCCGTCGAGCACTCCGGACAGCAGCGAGTCGCCGCAGCCCGACGACGACAAGGACTCCGGTCGGCTCGATCCGGCGGAATCCCCAGACGCGTCCAAGGGGCCGTCGCAGAGCGCCGAGGTCCCCGCGCAGCCGTCGCGCAATCCGTCACCATCGCACTCCCCCACTGCCGTACCGGGTGAGCCGTCCGAGTCTGAGGATGCTGGCGCGCCGGTGCCACCTCCGGCGTCCAGCTCGGGGCCATCAGCGAGCACATCGCCGACGCACTCACGGAGCCCGTCGGCCCCACCGGCGTCATCCCACCAGGCAGTGGATCTGCGGTTGGTGGCCGGTGCGGGCCTGCTGCTCGCCACCGGGATCACGGCGGCACTCGCAACCCGCCGAGCCCTGCAGCGTCGGCGCCGCGGCCTTGGCGAGCGGATCGCGGTGGCCGAGGAGCCGTCTGCGGCGGAGGCACAGCTCGCGGCCGCGGCCGACGAGGCGCCCGCCCAGCAACTGGACCGGGCCCTGCGCACGCTGGCGGCCGCAGCCGACGGCCAGGGCGCCGTTCTGCCGCCGGTGGCGGCGGCCCGGATCACTCCCCGCTCGGTGGAGGTGCTGCCCGTTGACAGGACCGTCCAGCCGATGACGCCGTTCACCGCGGGCGGCGACGGATGGTGGGTGCTGCCCGACGAGGCACACCTCCTTTCGCCCGAGGACGCAGGCGCGGTGGCTGCGCCGTATCCGGGTCTGGTCACGCTCGGCTCCGACAGCAGCGGCGATCTCGTGCTGCTGAACCTGCCGCAGACACAGGTGGTCCTCCTCGACGGCGAGGACGAGGACATCGAAGCGGTACTGACCGCGCTCGCCCTGGAGTTGGCGGAAGCGCCGTGGGCGCAGCAAGCCGAGCTGATCTGTGTCGGGTTCGGTACGGAGCTGCAGGGGCTGCTGCCCTCCTCACGGCTCGCGTACGTAAGGGAGCCCGCGCATGCGGTGCGTGATCTCGCCGAACGGCTGTTGTCTGCCCGCCAGTTCCCCGAGGAGGCCCACCAGCCGTATGTACTGTGCGCCAAGTCTCTGGATCCGGACTCCTCGTGGCTGCTCGCCGAAGCGCTGCAGAACGCCGGCGATGTGCCGGTCGCGCTGGTGGCGCCGTCCGGCGGTGTCACCCAGCTGTTCCCGGAGGCGCATGTCCTTGATGCCTCCGCCGATGGTGCGCAGCACGTGGATGCCGTGGATCTTCCGGTGAGGCTGCAGCGGCTGGACCGGTCCGCGTACCAGCAGATCGTGACCGCGTTCCAGGTCGCCAGTCAGCCCGCTGAGCCCGCGCAAGGTATGTGGCGCAATGTCCCCGGCGAGTCCAGCACGGTTGAGGAGGCGGCTGAAGGCGGCGGTCAGCCGCTGGTCGCGGCCGTCGCCCGGCCGGTGGTTCGCGTGTCCGCCGGAAGCAGCCCGACGACGGCGGAGCGTAGTTCCGTTCCAGTAGCGTTCCAGACGGCATCGTCGGAACCGGGAGGACTGCGTCTGATCTCGTCCCTCTCTCCTGTCCCCTCCCCCGCTGCCGGAGGCCGCGAGCCGGGCGAGGACGAACACGGCCCCGGAGGCGAGCAGCCGACGACGACTCCCGTCGAGCCGGATGCCGAAGCTGCCGGCGGTGCGGCGGCCGTGCTCGAGGTAGAGGAGTTGCACGTGCCAGAGATCCGTGTGCTCGGTCCGGTCGACGTCACCGAGCTCGCCTCGAGCGGCCAAGGCCCCCGACTCGCGCAGCTTGCCGCCCTGCTGTACTTCAAGGCGGACCGCGATGGCGACACGGTGTGCGCCGACATGAGTCCCAACAATCCGTGGAGCCGCGACACCCTCACCGCGCGCATGAAGGATCTGCGCACCCGGCTCGGGACCGACGCCGACGGCGAGCCGTACGTACCGCGACGCACTGCCCGCGACACCCCGTTCCGGATCTCGCCCAGGCTGCGCTGCGACTGGACCCGCTTCCAGCAGCTCGCGGAGCAGGGACTAGACGCCGGACCCAGTGGACTGGCCGCGCTGGAGAAGGCGCTGCAGCTGGTGCGCGGCAGGCCCTTCGGGGAGCACCCGCTGCCCTGGTGCGACCCGCTGCGTCAGGAGATGACGGTACGGATCGTCGACGTTGCGCATACGGTCGCCGCGTGGCGCATGGCACCTGGTCCTGCGCGCGACCTCGCCGCTGCTCGGCAGGCTGTCACGGTCGGTCTGACCGCCGATGAAGTGTCCGAGGTCCTGTTCCGTGACTGGATGCGCATCGAGCATGAGCTCGGGAACCGCTCCGGCCTGCACACGGCGATCACGCGCATGCAGACGATGATCCGCACTCTGCACGGCGTCCTGGAGCCGGAGACCGAAGAGCTCATCGATGAGCTGATGGGCCGGACCGGCCGGATCAACCAGTCCCAGTGACCCCGTGGGCGCCTGCACGGTGGCAGGCCCCACCGGTGCGCAGGGAGTCGGTCCGCGTCAGGGGTTCAACTCCCGCCACTCGAGGTTGAGTCGGGTCCGCTCAATTCTGCGCAGTGATCAACAAGGAAGGTGGGGTGCCCTATCCGCGGGCTGTCTGCACGTCACTGCGCACGTAGGCGAGCAGTTCGGCGATGGCCGCCTCGTTGGATACGGGCCTTCGTCGCTGCCATTCGGCCAGGGTCTCGCGCACCGTCTCGGAGGTGCGCAGCGCCTGCGCGACCAGGTCGTCGCCCAGCGACTCCGTGGTCTCCGCGTCGCCGCCGGTGATGATGACCGGCCCGTACAGGGGGTACAGGTCCAGGCCGCGCCAGGCGCTGGCCAGTGCCCAGGCCACGAGGTTGAGGCGGGCACGGCCCTGCGTGTAGCGGTGCTGCGCATCGTCGAGGATGTGCAGCACCGCGCGCCGGTGGTAGATGCCTGTCACGGTGATGCCGCCGAGGAGCGCTGGCCAGGAAGTATCGGTCGACGGTGGTGACCTGCGCGGCCCCCTCGTCTTCGCCGCCGCGGTCGCCGCCCGCTGCACCTGGTGCCGTTTCCGCCCGCGTGGCAGCAGCGTCCTCGCGATCCAGGCCGGTCGGTTCCGGTCGCTCCGGAGCGGCGAGGTTGTCCGGCGGAGTGGTGATCTCGGCGTGGTGGCGGTCGCGGAACCGTCGCAGCGGGGCGTGCAGGGCGCGCTCCGGCAGCGGTCCTCCCCCGGCTGCGGGTATGCCGTAGTGGTCGCGGAGGTAGAGGGCGAACGTGCGGGTGTTGGGGTAGTCCCCGTACTCGCTCATGTAGCGGGTGAAGGCCGCGTAGTAGGTGTCCTCGGTCCGGTCGTCGAGGAGCAGCTGGTCGTGCGTCTCGTGGACTGTGTTGTGGGCCGGTTCCTGCGGTTCGGCTTCATCCTGTGCGTACGGCACGGGGGGCCGCCACGTCTATGTGCTCTTCCGCAGGCATGTCCGTGGAGGGTCGGGGCCGGCGGGGAGCGAAGACGTCATAGCCGTTGACGCTCCCCTCTCCCCCACTGAGATCGTTTCATCCTGATTCCTGCAGGTCACCGGCCCTGGTGTGGTCTGGGAGTGACGGATTCCTGCCGGTGGACATCGTGATCACTTCGGGGAGATCATCCGTCACCTCTGAACCTCGGTATTCGCCAGGACGAGGAGGGCACGCAGGAGCGTGGTCGCGTGTCGGGCGTTCATGCGGACCTTGGCCAGGATGCGCCAGGACTTCAGGTTGGCGAAGCCTTGCTCGACGGCGGCGCGTTCGCGGTTGAGCAGGCGGTTTGCCTCCTTCTCCGCGTCGGTGAGCTTGTGGTTCTTCGTGGCCTTGCGGCCGGTGATGATCACCGGGTCGTCGTCGGGCTGGTCGTCCAGGCCGACGAAGCCGAGGTCGGCCAGGGCACCGAGTCCGGCCTCGCGGAGGTGCGCGGTGACCTTGTCGTGGCGGGCGGTGGTGATCTCGCTGGACCGGCCGGGCCTGGCCGCCGAGATCCAGATCAGGTTGCCCTTCTCATCGGTCAGCGCGAGGAACAGCAGGCCGTGGGCCTTGTGCTTCCCGCTGTAGTTCTTACGGTTGTCCGCTCCAGTGCGGCGGCGGGTGCGGACCAGGGTTCCGTCGAGCAGGACGACGACGCCCTTCCTGGCGATCTTCTTCAGCGCGCGGTCCAGGCGCGGGGCGCGGGCGGACAGCAGACGCAGGACCTCCATCACCCAGCGGCGCACGGTGGAGGCGGAGACGGCGTTGCCGCCAGCCATGTCGCGAAGTCGCTGGTCATGGCGGAGGACGGCGAGCACGATCAGCGCCTGGGTGCCGGCGGGGAGCTTGCGCCAGCGGGTGCCCAGCCGGTTGCGTTCGCGGCGTATCAGATCACCGACGAGATCGAGAGTCCGCTTCGACAGCGGGAGCCGGACCTGGTAGACAGCTTCGTGAGCGCCCTCGGCGGGCTGGTTCGTTGTCACAGACTGGCCAACTCCCGCCGGGGGCCCTCGCGTTACGGCCAGAACCGGCCCTGTTGCCCGCGATCCGGCCAGGTCAACGTGGCAGGTAGCGGCCCGCTCCGGTCCGCGACAGCCATCCCCGGTCGGCGAGTTTGCGCAGCTGGCCGCGGACGGGCTCGACCTTGCCGGGAGTGAGCTCCCGGCCCAGCGACCGGGCCACATCCTTCGCCATCACCGGACCGTCCGCGTCGGCAACGATCTCCACAATCCGCCGATAGTCCGAGGTCAGGGCCTCCAGACCCATCCCGTCAGCACGGTCCGGGACCAGCCGCATCCCGGCCGCACCCGGCGTCACCACTACCGGCTCCGGCTCCGGCTCCGGCTCCACGATGCCCGACGCACTCCGCCCACTGTCCGTCGCCTCCGCCCGCCCCCCGAAGACCACCTCGGCAGCCTCCAACCGAGCCAGCCGCGCCTCGACACCGGCCAGCTCCTTGCGCAACAGCTGGGCACGTTCCTCCAGCTCAAGCCGCTGCTGCACCGTCCACGTCAGCACATCCGTCATACAGCGGAAGCTACGCGGCCAACGGCCGCCCCCACCCCAGAACGCCATACCCTGCCCGTGACCGACGACCACGTGCTAACGATCTCTCCCCCCGACCAGCCCGAGTACATCAGCCGTCACTCACACCAGGCCCGTGACCTGCGAGTTCAAGATGAAACGATCAGTCCGCCTGAAACAAGATCACCGACTCAACGAAACCCGGGGCAGCTCACCACCCATCCAGCCGCCCCAACTGCCAATCCGGGGAACCTTCTCGGCAGCATCACTCCCGCGCGGCGCTCTGCGGGTAAGCGGCGACGTCACCATCGTCCGGTGCCGACGTCACCAGCGGACGATGACGTACCCGTCGATACCGGGCTTGGCGACCTGGGCGATGCTGTTCTCGCGCCAGGGGGTTCCACCCTGCCCGCCCTGGCCCCTGAACCCGGGCGGGTTCACCGTCCCCATCGTCACCGGGTAGCCGCCTCCGGCTGCTGGGGGACCGGTGCGGTATCCGCAGTTCCCTCCCTCGCCGTTCCCGCCCCGGCGGACGAACCCGCCGCCACCGCCGGGAACCTTCGGCGTCGCCTGACCGTGGCCGCCCACGCCGGGCGCGGCCATCGTGTCCCCACCCTGGCCGCCTTCGGCCCACATCACCCGCCGGCCCGAGACCAGGACCGCGCTGTTGCCGCCCTTGACCCCCGGTGTACCGGCCACCGTTCGCTCCTCGTCGGCGGGAGTTCCGTTGGCGCCGCCGTCCCCGACCCTGATCCTTACCGTCATTCCCGGCTTGACGGGGATGTTGCCCTCCACGAAGCCGCCCGCACCGCCACCCCCACCGGGGCAGGCCTGCCACATCGAGGCGATCCACCGGTAGTCACCCCCTCCGCCCCCGCCCCCGGCACCCCAGGCGCGAACCTGGAGCGCCTCCACACCCGCGGGAACGGTGAACGACGCCGTCTCGGTGAACTCCCGCGTCCCCCGAGGGGCGGCGGAAGCGGAGGACGGCGGAGCGAGCAGGGTGGCGGCAGTCATCGCGGCGACGGCGGAGCCGGACGCGAGCGCGCGCAGTGATGAACGCATGGAGAGGACCCCTCTGGCTACAGAGTGTTGCGAATCGAGTGCGCATAGTACACGGGGTTGGATGGTCCGATGGGTGGGTCACCAGGACCGCAGCCCGCAAGGACCTGGACGACGGCGATGCGTCCTGGGCGACGGACTGCCGCGTGCTGCTGCGGCAGCGTCGGGACTCCACGAAACGCAGAGCAGCTCAGAGCAAGGCTTCGCCAACCTGAAGTCCTGGCGCATCCTGGCCAAGGTCCGCATGAACGCCCGACACGCGACCACGCTCCTGCGTGCCCTCCTCGTCCTGGCGAATACCGAGGTTCAGAGGTGACGGATGATCTCCCCGAAGTGATCACGATGTCCACCGGCAGGAATCCGTCACTCCCAGACCACACCAGGGCCGGTGACCTGCAGGAATGAGGATGAAACGATCTCAGTGTGTCAACGGCCATGTAGTTCTCCCCAGATGTGAGGTCCGGGGAGATGCTTGACAGTTCGGTCCCGGGACTTGCTTGACGGTGTCTCGCATGATGCTTGACGGTCCCAGCTGAGGGTTGACGGTCAGCGGGGATCGGCGATGTAGCGGGTGACGGGGCCGCCCTTGAGCGGGTGGGTGGAGATCTCGACCTCGCCGTCGAGGACGCGGAAGCAGGTCTCCTCGATGACCACGGTGACGGTCTTGCCGGCGTGCGCGACGCCGGGGCGGAGCTTGTGGCGGGCGACAACGAAGGTGCCGTCGGCTCCGACCCGCCGGACCGCTCGCCGTGGCTGCGACGGTGGTGGTGGCAGCGGCGTGGTGGCGGTCCGGGCGCCGGTGAGTTTCGCGCGGCGCTGGTGCGGGATCGGGGCGGTGAGGGTCTTGACCAGGAGCCCGGCGTGGATCACATACATCAGGCTGCCGTCGAATCGCAGGGTGACGTGCTTGCCGATCAGTTCGGTGCCGAGGGCGACGGGCGTCTGACCGAGCGAGACCACGCCGTCCTTGGTGGCCTTGCGATCGACTTCGACGACAGCCGCGGGCTCCAGAGGTTTGTCCGTGCTGATACCGCCCTGCGGTTCGGGGCCGCCGAGCCGTCCGCCCCGCAAGATCAGCCCTTGCAGGTCTGCGTCGGTGAAGCTCATGGACCGAGTCCTGATCAGCTGCCCGTCGAGGACGACGTGAACCGTGCGGTGGCTGACCCAGACCGTGACGGTTCGACCGACCAGGGTCGGGCTGAACTTCAGGCTGCGTGCCTGCGGCAGCATCACGTGTCGGCCCGGGCTGACCACGGCCTCGAACTCCACGGCCTGGAGCGGGAGGTTCTCCTCGGACGAACTCGGCGGCGGAAGCACCGGCAGCCGCATCGGTTCCGACGGCCCCGCCTTCGACTCGGCCACCACGCCTTTTGCGGCCTCCGACGCGCCGGCCGGGAGGGTGTGCGGGCGGAAGACCTGAGCCGGAGTGGCCATCTCCAGCGACTGATGGGGCCGGGTGTGGTTGTAGCTGTGGACCCAAGCGTCGATCGCACTCTGGGCCACAACTGGGTCGGCGAAGGGGCCGGAGTGGTCGAGCATCTCGCGGCGCAGGGTCTTGTGAAACCGTTCGATTTTTCCGGTCGTGGTGGGCGACTTGGGCTTGGTCAGTCGCTGGTTGATGCCGTTCTCGCGGCATACCCGCTCGAACATGACCTCGGTGGGCAGCGGTTTGGAGTAGCGGCCGGTGAACTGCTTGCCGTTGTCGGTCAGCATCTCCGAGGGGACCCCGAAGCGGCGCATCGCCTCGATGAACGCCTCACACACCGCTCGCCCGGTCGGCTGCACCAGCACCGTGGCGATCACGATGAACCGCGAGTGGTCGTCGATCCCGGTGACGAGCTTGCACTCCCGGCCGTCGGCGAGGAATACCCCGCCCATCAGGTCCATCTGCCACAGCTGCATCGGGGCGTCCCGCTGCCACCGCTTGTAGACGCGGCGGTGGACCTGGACCTGGTGGCTCACCAGGCCGTTGCGGACCAGGATGCGGTGCACCGTGGAACGGCCCGGCACGTCCGCGACCCCGCGTACGGCCAGTTCGTGGGCGATCCGGCGGGCGCCCCACTTCGGATAGGTCTGCCGCAGCTGGCAGACGGCGAGTTCGACCTCGGTCGACACCCGCGACGGCGAGCTGTGCGGCCGCCTCGACCGGTCCTTCAACCCGTCTCGTCCGTACTCGCGGAACCGCCGTAACCAGGTATGCAGAGACTGCCGCGACGTTCCGTATCGGCGGGCGACCTCGGCCACCGGCGCACCGTCCAGCACCTCCACCACAGCCCGGAAACGGTGCTCAACTGTCCAGTCCTCATCGGCAGTCGCAGCCGGCTCGGCTATCTCGCCCATGCCCGTACAACGAGCCCCGCCCGTCAGGGATGTGCTCGGACCGTCAGAAGTCTCCCGCGACCGTCAAGCAAGTCCAGGATCAACCGCGTCAAGGAAGAGCTGGGACTGCACAGTCACTCAGTGCGGGGATCGAGGAGTCCCCCTCTATCCAGGACTCGAAGGTCTTGCCGGAGGGGAGTTGGGCCTGCTTGCGATGGTTACGACGGGTCGCGTCACCTTGCCGAGAGGCGCCGGATGCCCGCCGGCGCGGTACGAGCCGCCTACCCTATGACGCACCGAACAGACTGATATCTTCGCGATGTCCCCATTTGACCAGTGGCGCTGCATGCGCCACCCGCAGGACGGGAACTGCAATGAACGGTGGCCCCGAACCCATCAGCGCCGTCGCCCGCGAGGCGCTGCTGCGGGAGCTGAATGACCTGCGTATCGAGCGCGAGGCGGTTGCGGCCACCTTGCGGGGTGGCGGCGGTGACGAGACCGGCGACCGGGCCGATCAGGCGGACGAGCTGATGCGTGCCACCGAGCTGGACCGGCTGGATGCCCGGATCGACGAGATCGAGGTGCGGCTGCGGACGGCGGCGACCGCGGGGGCCCCGTCGGCCGGTGTGGTGGGTGTGGGCAGTACGGTGACAGTGCGGTTCGCCGACGGCACCGAAGCCACGCTCCACATCGGTGAGATCGCGGACGCGGAGGACCATAGCCTGGTGACCGCCGACAGTCCGCTCGGCCGCGCGCTTCTGGGCCATCGTGCCCACGATGCGATCACCTACGACACCCCCCAGGGCACGGACGAGCTCCTGGTGCTCGCAGTTGCCGACGCCTGACACCCTCTCGGCCGAAACTGTTACGGGCCCTCCGGGGCCCGTTTTCGTCGTCTGCGTCAGCTCGGGGTGTCGTACGTGTAGAAGCCCTGGCCGGACTTCACTCCCAGATGTCCGGCATCCACGTACTTCTTGAGCAGCTTCCGCGGACCAGCGGGCAGATGGGGTGTCGGCGTACGGACTCTTCTGGCTCTGGCAAGATTTTCGTAGGCGGAGATCATCTCGGTGACACGGTCGTCCGGTCCGCGTAGCGGCGGCGGAGGTGGGCGATCAGAACGACGCGGTGGCGGAGGAGCGGGACGCCGGACGCGTCCCCGTCGAACGCGGCTTTGCCCATCTGAAGAACTGGCGGATCCTCACCAAGCTCCGTACTGACCCCGCCCGCGCCACCCACCTGTTTCGCGCGCTGCTCGTCCTGACGAACATCGAGGCCGCTACCGACAATTGATCTCTACAGCAAGCAGCCCACGATCA
Source organism: Streptomyces lothianensis (assembly GCF_047779955.1). Classification (NCBI taxonomy): domain Bacteria; kingdom Bacillati; phylum Actinomycetota; class Actinomycetes; order Kitasatosporales; family Streptomycetaceae; genus Streptomyces; species Streptomyces lothianensis. The sequence continues at coordinate 75,238 of NZ_JBLMKT010000083.1, forward strand.
GCACAAGCAGCGCGGAACAGCGTCACCGGGCCGGGATCGGCTGAGTGAGGTTCACCGGGTTGCCGTCGGGGTCCTTGATGTGGGCGACGCGCTGTCCCCACGGCATGTTGTTGGGGCCGCTGCTGACCGAGCCGCCCAGTGCCTCCACCCGGCCGAGTGTCTCATCGACGTCGTCGACACCGATGCTGAGCAGGATCCGCGGCGCCGTCCCGGTCCCCGGGTTCGCCTTGGCCACCAGGCCGAGGTCGGTGTCGCCGATGCGCAAGCCGAGGTAGAAGGCCGGGCCTTCCTCCGGAACCCGGAAGATCTCCTCAGCGCCGAACAATTTCGTATAGAAGCCGAGCAGAACGTCCTGGTCGGCAGTCAGGATCACCGGCTGGATGGTGGACATGGCACTCCTGTCGAGAACGGTCGTGTCGTTGGGTAGACCGTTCGAGGACGGTGAACTCATCGGCAAAACCGCTCTGCCAGACGATCTACACCCCAGACTGCCGCCCACGACCAGCACGAGCACCCCGAAACGAGGTCACGCCACCCCGCTGACCAGCCACTTCAAGATGGCGGAGCTTCATTGTTCGCGGCCTTCGACGCGGCGAGCGGGAAGGTGATCGGCTCGCTCCACCGGCGCCACCGGGCGGAAGAGTTCAAGAAGTTCCTCGCCAAACTCGACAAGGAGATCCCGCGAGAACTCGATGTCCACCTGATCTGCGACAACTACGCGACCCACAAGACCGCGGCGGTCAAGAAGTGGCTGCTGGCCCATCCCAGGTTCCACATGCACTTCACGCCCACGAGCTCGTCCTGGCTGAACCTGGTCGAGCGATGGTTCGCGGAGCTGACGAACAAGCGGATACGGCGAGGTGTCCACAAGTCGGTCCAGGCGCTGGAGAAGGACATCCGCACCTGGATCGACTCGTGGAACGACAACCCCAAGCCGTTCGTCTGGACGAAGACCGCTGACCAGATCCTCGAATCCCTGGCCTCGTACTGCCGACGAATTACAGACTCAGGACACTAGGTCGCGCCGCGGCGGACCCGACCGCCCGCCGGCATCCGCCACGCGCGCTCGAGGAGTACCCGTCATGGCCCACACCAAGCGCTCGCTGTTCCTGCCCGCCCACACCGAGAACGACTCCGATCCCGCCATCGCCGCAGTGCTGGACAAGGCCGAGGCGCAGACCGGGATGATCCCCAATCGCTCTGCCGGCGCGCCGACGAGGCGCACAGCTCGGCACGCGGGCGTCATCCACCCGGCAGCTGTTCCAGAGCGGTCGCCACGTCCACGTGCCGCACGACGTCCATCAGAGCACGAGCCATCACCGACTCCGGTTCCCTGGCAGCGGTCACGATGCCGACCGGAATCCGTCGAGCGGGCTCGACCAGTGGCATGGCCCGCATCCCGTACGGGACTCCGAAGACGTGCAGCCACGCGTGCGGGACGATACTTGCCCAGTGGCCCGACCTGACGTGAGCGAACAGCGCGCCCACCGAATCGGTCTCGACTCGGGGCGCCGGACTCAGTCCCGCCCCGGCGAACACCTCGTCCAGCACGCGGCGCCCCTGCATCGCCCCGGTCAGCAGGCACAACGGCAGCCGTGACGCCTCCGCCCAGGTCACCGTCGGCTGTGCAGCCGGGTCCTCCGGGACCGAGGTCAGGAGCACATACCGCTCCTCGTACAGAGGCAGGACGCGGAAGCCAGCGGGCAGTTCCTCGTGTACGTAGGTGATGCCCGCGTCGATCTCGAAGTCCCTCACCTGGCGCAGCACATCCCGTGACTGCAGGTCGGCCGACACCTCGACCGTGGCCAGCGGATGCGCCGCGCAGAACGGCCCTGTGAGAAGGGCGACCGCGCCGGAGGCCGTGGGTATCGAACCGATCCGCAACCGTCCGGTGAGCCCCGCACGCAAGGCTCCCACCTCGTCCTTGAGGGCATCTCGGTCGGCGAGGAGGCGCTGGGCCCGTAGGACGATGCGCTCGCCCTCCGGAGTCAGTCCCTCGTACTTGCGGTCCCGCTTCACCAGCGGGACACCCAGCTCGTCCTCCAGTTTCCGAATCGCTTCGGACAGGGCCGGCTGGGAGACGTAGCACGACTCGGCCGCGCGGGCGAAGTGACGCTCGCGGGAGAGGGCCACCAGATATTCGAGTTGGCGAAACAGCACGTGACGGGTTTACCCGGCGCCCCACCGAAACGCAAAGCCTTGCGCTGTGACACATCCATCCGGTCGCGGCCCACCATGACGACCGCCGCCGGATTGCCTGCGACACCGACCAACCGCCAGACCACACGCTTCCCGTGGAATTCTGCCCTTCGTCCGGATACTGACCTCGTGATGGAAATCAAGGTGATCTGTGAGCGGAGCCAGAGTGCCATTGTGACGGGCATCCTCGACGCCGAGCCGGGAGTGGCTCACGTCACCGTCGCCCAGGGCATCAGCAAGTCCCCCGAGGGCGGCGATGTCATCGAGGCCGTCGTCGCGCGCGAGGTCGCGGAGGACATCCTCCACCAGTTGGCCGCGCACGGCGTACCCCGTCGCGGCGAGGTCAGTCTGCAGCCGATGCACACGATGCTGTCGGAGAGTGCCGCGGCGGCCGAACGCTCCGCGCCCGGCGACAGCAGCGACGCCGTCATCTGGGACGAAGTCGTCGCCACCACCGGGGAGGAGAGTCGGCTCACGTTCGTCTTTCTCGCGTTTCTCACGATCGCCTGTCTGCTCGCCACGGTCGGCGTCGTCACCGATTCGGCGGTCACCATCGTGGGCGCGATGGTGGTGAGCCCGGACTTCGGCCCGCTGGCCGCGCTCGCGGTCGCCTTCGCGGGCCGTCGGCGCGGCCTGGCGGTCTCCGCCGGTGCCGCGCTCGGGGTCGGCTTCCCGCTGGCGATGCTGGTCACCGCCGCGCTGACCGGTTTCGCCCGCCTCATCGGCCTGTTCGAGCCCAACGACCTCAACGGTCTGCAGGAGGTCGCCTTCATCTACCAGGTGGGGCCGTTCTCCGTCATCGTCGCACTGCTTGCCGGGACCGCCGGAATGATCGCGCTCACCTCGGAGAAGTCCGGTCCGCTGGTCGGGGTCTTCATCTCCGTCACGACCGTTCCGGCAGCGGGATTCGCCGTGCTTGCCGCCATCGCGGGTGAATGGCACCTCTGCGGTGAGGCCCTCCTCCAGCTGCTGGTCAATGTCGTCGGCGTCACCGTGGCCGGTACGCTCACGCTCCTCGCCCGGAGGCGGCACATCATCCCCAGCCCCGGCACGGGGGTCCACCAGTTGCGCCGGGCGCCGCGACGACGCCTGTGAGGTGGCGACGCCCGCTACCGCGGTCGCGGCCACAGCGGTAAGGTCAGTGGGCCCGTCATGCCACCGGAGTCGCCTCCAGGCGCTCGGCGCCGGTGTAGACGTTCATGGCCGTACCGCGCAGGAAGCCGACCAGAGTCAGTCCGCTGTCCGCTGCCAGGTCTACGGCGAGAGAGGACGGAGCGGAAACGGCCGCCAGCATCGGGATTCCGGCCATCAATGCCTTCTGCACCAGTTCGAAGGAGGCCCGCCCGCTCACCATCAGTACGGTTCCGCGCAACGGCAGCAGTCCTGCGCGCAGGGCGTGCCCGACGACCTTGTCCACTGCGTTGTGCCGGCCGACGTCCTCCCGCAGGCACAGCAGTTCACCGTCGGTCGTGAAGAGCCCGGCGGCGTGCAGACCGCCGGTACTGTCGAACACCCGTTGTGCCTCCCGCAGTCGGTCGGGGAAGGCCGACAGGGCCTGCGGCCCCATGCGCAGCGGGTCCTCCGCAACGGACCACGCCGCGCTGGTGCGTACCGCGTCCAGGCTGGCCTTGCCACACAGTCCGCACGAGGACGTTGTATAGAAGTTGCGTTCCAGCGATGCGTCCGGCGGGGCTACGCCTGCCGACAGGACGACGTCCACCACGTTGTAGGTATTGGCTTCGTCGTCCGTGGCGCCGGCGCAGTAGCGAATTCCGGAGACGTCCTCGGCCCTGTGCACCACGCCCTCGCTCACCAGGAAGCCGGTCGCGAGATCGAAGTCGTGTCCTGGCGTGCGCATGGTCACGGTGAGCGGACGCCCACCGACACGGATCTCCATCGGCTCCTCGACGGTCAGGGTGTCCGGGCGGTGCGAAGGCACGCCGTCCCGGATACGCAGGATCCGTCGTCGCGCCGTCACTCGTCCCATGAGAGCTCCTTCTCCGCGGACCCCAGTTCCGCCGTTCGTGTGTCCGAGTCGTTCATGTCCCGGCTCGACGGACGACGGTATGGCCCTGGACCGGTCACGCCGCGTTCCCACGCCACGTGCCCGGTCATCCGGGGTCGCGCGCCGGTTCCAGGCGTACCACCACCCCCTTGGAGGTCGGGCAGTTGCTGATGTCGGCGACGCTGTCCAGTGGCACCAGCACGTTGGTCTCGGGATAGTAGGCGGCGGCCGAGCCGGGGCTGGCCGGGTAGGCCACGACCTTGAAGTTCTCCGCACGGCGCTCCCTGCCGTCGTGCCAGACGCTGACGAGGTCGACTACTGCGCCGTCCGCGATCCCGAGCAGCTTGAGATCGGCGGGGTTGACCATGACGACGCGGCGGGCGTTGTGGATGCCGCGGTAGCGGTCGTTGGGGGCGTACCAGATGGTGTTCCACTGGTCGTGGGAGCGCAGCGTCTGCAGGAGGAGGTGTCCTTCGGGTACGCGTGGCGCGGTGAACTCGTTGCGGGTGAAGACGGCCTTGCCGCTGGGGGTGGGGAAGACGCCGTGGTTGGCCGGGTTGGGCAGGTGGAAACCTCCCGGCTCGGACACCCGGGCGTTGAAGTCCTCGAAGCCCGGTATGACGCGGGCTATCCGGTCCCGGATGGTGCCGTAGTCCGCCTCGAACTCCTCCCACGGGATCATGTACCTCTTGCCGAGGGTCGCGCGGGCCATGCGGCTGATGATCGCCACCTCGCTGAGCAGGTACGGGGAGGCGGGCGGCAGCTTGCCGCGGGAAGCATGGACGTCGCTCATCGAGTCCTCGACGGTGACGAACTGCTCTCCGGACGCCTGTATGTCCCGGTCGCTGCGGCCGAGGGTGGGCAGGATCAGCGCGGTCTCGCCGCAGACCGTGTGGGAACGGTTGAGCTTCGTGGAGATGTGCGCAGTCAGGCGGCAGTTGCGCATCGCCTGCTCGGTGACGTCGCTGTCGGGCGAGGCACGTACGAAATTGCCCGCGACACCGAGGAAGAACCGGGCGCGGCCCTTGTGCATGGAGCGGATGCCGTGAATCGCGTCCAGGCCGTGGTGACGGGGCGGAGTGAAGCCGAACTCGTGTCCCAGGGCGTCGAGGAACTCCTTGGGCATCTGCTCCCACACACCCATGGTGCGGTCGCCCTGGACGTTGCTGTGGCCGCGCACGGGGCAGGCGCCCGCCCCGGTCCTGCCGATGTTGCCGCGCAGCATCAGGAAGTTGATGACCTCGCGGATGGAAGGGACGCCGTGCTTGTGTTGGGTCAGTCCCATCGCCCAGCAGACGATGATCCGGTCCGCCTTCAGGACCCGCTGGAAGACCTCGCCGATCTCCTCGCGGGACAGCCCGGTCGCGTCGACGACGTGCTCCCAGGTGACCTGGCGCGCGTGCTTCTCGAAGTCATCGAAGCCGATGGTGTTCTTCTCGATGAAAGCGTGGTCGATTACCGTGCCTGGCGCGGCGTCCTCGGCTTCGAGGAGCAGCAGGTTCAGTGCCTGGAACAGGGCGAGGTCGCCGCCGGCCCGGATGTGCAGGAACTGGTCGGCGATCTGCGTGCCCTTGCCGATGATTCCGCGGGGCCGCTGCGGGTGCTTGAAGCGCAGCAGCCCGGCCTCGGGCAGTGTGTTGACGGCGACGACCTGGCCGCCGTTGCGCTTGGTCTCCTCCAGCGCCGACAGCATCCGCGGGTGGTTGGTGCCGGGGTTCTGCCCCACGACGAAGACCAGGTCGGAGTGGTGGAGGTCGTCGAGTGAGACGGTGCCCTTGCCGACGCCGAGTGTCTCCGCCATGGCGAATCCACTGGACTCGTGGCACATGTTGGAACAGTCCGGGAGGTTGTTGGTGCCGTACGCCCGCGCGAAGAGCTGGAGGAGGAAGGCGGCTTCGTTGTTGAGCCGGCCGGAGACATAGAACAGCGCTTCGTCGGGAGAGGCGAGCTGCTTCAGCTCCCGGGCGAGCACAGCAAAGGCCTCGTCCCAGCCGATCGGCTCGTAGTGGGTCGCGCCGGGCCGCTTGACCATGGGTTCGGTCAGCCGGCCCTGCTGGTTGAGCCAGTAGTCCGACTTCGAGTCCAGTTCGGCTATGGAGTGCTCGCGGAAGAAGTCCCGTGTGACGCGCCGTGAGGTGGCTTCGTCGTTGATGTGCTTGGCACCGTTCTCGCAGTACTCGTTCATGTGCCGCTTGCCCGGAGCGGGCTCGGGCCAGGCACAGCCGGGGCAGTCGATACCCTTCGCCTGGTTGATGTTCAGCAGCGTCAGCATGGTGCGCCGCGGAGACGTCTGGCTCAGGGAGTACTCCAGCGCGTGCGTCACCGCAGGCAGACCCGTCGCCCAGGTCTTGGGCGGGGTGACCTTCAGATCGTCACTCGGATCCTCGATGCCGCTCATATCAGCTTTCCTCTTCCTTCCGTCCCCCCTGTTTACGCCCGCCCCCCCTGTTTACGCCCGGAACCGCACACCGAATATCCACGTTCGCTGGACACGCATCGGGACCCGCGGCCATGGCAGCTTCCGTCGCCCTGCAACCTCACGTCAAACAAGGCATTTCGATCGCCTGATAGGGGGCACCTATGCACGCCCGACCGCTTGTCGAGCACCTGGTCAGGGCCGCTCTATGCGCCGCCATAACCGCCACCGATCTAACGATCGGACATTCGTATTTGACGACCGCGCAAAATTCACGGACGGTTTCCAGTGCACAAGGAAAGCGCCAAAGAAACACGACGTCAGCGGACCAGGGGGATCGGCTTTGAAATCCTGCGCTACCGACACTCCCCTGGCCGTGCTCACCTGCCCGACGCGCGCCGCGGCAGCCGTTAGCCTGATGAGCGTCCAGGCCGATCCCAGCATCTGCTTGCCGGGAGTTGCCCGATTCAACCCCTTGCGGCGCGTGCCGTCAGCGAACGGGTCCGGGTGCCGGGCGCCTGACGACATATGTCTCTCGTCCGACGCCGCCGCCGAGCGGCGGCGGCGTCGGACTCCGTCCTCGATGCCGCACCGCGTGACTGCCCACGGGCGGAGGAAGAAGGCAGAGCAGTGCCCCGACCGCGCCCCGACCACCGCAGCGGCACATCCACCGGGCCGACCGCGCCGCTGGTGGACCGGTTCGGCCGTGTCCACACGGACCTCAGGGTCTCGCTCACGGACCGGTGCAACCTGCGGTGCACGTACTGCATGCCCGCCGAGGGACTGAACTGGCTTCCCAGCGCCGAGGTGCTCACCGAAGACGAAGTGGTCCGCCTCGTCCGGATCGCGACGCAGCACCTGGGCATCACGGAGGTCCGGCTGACCGGTGGTGAGCCACTGCTGCGTCGCGGACTTCCTGGTCTGGTCGCGCGCCTCACCTCACTGGACCGGCCTCCGGAACTGTCGCTCACCACCAACGGCATCGGTCTTGCCCGCAGCGCCACCGCCCTGCGAGAGGCCGGACTTCGCAGGGTCAACGTCAGCCTGGACACGCTCCGGCCCGAACGCTTCGCCCAGATCACCCGGCGGGACTGGATCACCGACGTACTCGACGGCCTGCGCGCCGCCCGCTGCGCGGGCCTGGACCCGGTCAAGGTGAACGCGGTCCCTGTACGCGGCGTCAACAACGACGAGATCGCCGATCTGGCCTCCTACGCCGCTGAGCACGGCTACCGCATGCGGTTCATCGAGTCGATGCCCCTGGACGCGCAGGGCGCCTGGGACCGCGAGCGGATGGTCACCGCCCAGGAGATTCTCGACAGCCTCCGCGAGCGGTTCGACCTCGTACCGGTCGCACGGCAGGACAACGCGCCCGCCGAGGAGTGGCGGATCGCTGGTACCGAAGCCCGGGTGGGCGTCATCGCCAGTGTCACCCGACCGTTCTGCGGCAACTGCGACCGGGTGCGGCTGACCGCGGACGGGCAGCTGCGCAACTGCCTCTTCGCCAGCAAGGAGTCCGACCTGCGGGCCCTGCTCCGCGGCGGCGCCGACGACACGGTCCTGGAGGCGGCCTGGCGGACCTCGGTCGCGGGCAAGGGGCCCGGACACGCCATCGGCAGTTCGGAGTTCCGCCGTCCGCAACGGCCGATGTCGGCCATCGGCGGGTGACACCGCCCCCACCTGCCGCCTCACGCGTCAGGACCGCGCGACAGGGACAACCTCGTACGACATGGACATGAGAGGACAGGGTGAGCCGGATGCGGCTGCATGAACGGATCGCCGAGGTCAAGACCGAGTTGAGCCTCGACCACGATGTCGACGTCGCCGATCTGTTGGGCATGACCAAAATGGTCGCCCACAGCGTGCCACGGCCCGCCGCCCCGCTCACGGCTTTCCTGGTCGGCGTCGCCGCCGCACAGGCCGGCGGCGGGCCCGCGGCGGTCGCCGAGGCCAACCGGCGGGCGGAAGCGCCAACCGAGCGCTGGTCCAGCGAGCGCGAGAACAGGCCGGGAACCGTATGACTACAGCACGCACGACCGCACCCGACGCCGGGCCATCGAGCTCGGTTCATGACGCCAGGCCACCGCTCCCTCTCGATGCGGCGCGCACCGCACACACGTGGGAGCAGGCCCGGGCGATCGCCCGCGACGCCGCACCTCCACTGCCCGCTGTGACCCGAGACCTCGGCGGGGCCTACGCCCACGCGCTCGCCGAACCGCTGGCGGCGCTGACCGACCTGCCGCCGTTCGACACCTCCGCCATGGACGGCTGGGCCGTCGCCGGACCGGGGCCATGGAGGCTGCAGGACACCGCTGTACTGGCCGGCGGGCAGCCCGAACCACTGCGCGCAGGAACCGCCGTCCCCATCGCAACCGGTGCCCAACTGCCGCAGAACGCGACCGCCGTTCTGCGCCGCGAACATGGCACGGTGGACCAGCAGGCAGGCGTACTGCACGACCAGCCCATGGGCTCGGGACACCTGACATCGGGCCGCGACATCCGCCCGCGCGGTCAGGAATGCCGCTCCGGAGAGGGGCTGGTCCCGGCCTGCACCGCCGTGACCCCATCCGTGCTGGGCATGGCGGCGGCCTGCGGGTACGACCGCCTTCTGGTGCACCGCCGTCCAAGGGTGGAACTTCTCGTACTCGGCGACGAGTTGCTGGAATCGGGCCCGCCCAGGGAAGGCAAGGTCCGCGACGCGCTCGGCCCGCTGCTCCCTCCATGGCTGCACAGCCTCGGCGCCGAGATCATCAGGCACCGCATCGTGGCGGATGACCTCGCCCTTCTGCGGGAGGCTGTACTCAGCTCCCCCGCCGATGTCGTGGTCACCACCGGCAGCACCGCCGCCGGACCGGTGGACTTCCTGCACGACACCCTCGCCGAGGCGGGCGCCGCACTGCTGGTCGACTCGGTCGCCGTACGCCCCGGCCACCCCATGCTGCTCGCCCGGCTCTCCCCCGCCGCGGACGGCCGGCCTCGCCACCTTGTCGGTCTGCCCGGTAATCCGCTGGCCGCCGTAGCCGGCACGGTGACCCTGGCAGCGCCCCTGCTGCGCCGCCTGGGCGGGCACGCGGACGCGGAGCAACGTCGTGCGACGATCACCCACGCACTGCCGGGGCACCCCCACGACACACGTCTCGTGCCGGTGCTCCGCATGGACGACGGCGCTGCGACGCAGCTCCCGTTCGACGGACCCGCGATGCTCCGCGGCCTCGTATGCGCCGACGGCCTCGCCGTGGTCCCGCCCGGCGGCGTACCGGCCAATGCCACCGTGGAGGTCCTGGACGTACCCGGACCATGAGCGAAGCCCGACCGCCACTGCGCCGTACGTATCCGCCACTCTTGCCGCTCTCCGAGGAGACCCGCCATGGAGGCACCAGGGCATCGCGGTGATCGCAGCCGTCTCCAGCCCTCACCGCGGCGAGGCCTTCACCGCCTGCGGTCGCCTCGTCGAGGACCTCAAGCACGAAGTGCCGATCTGGAAGCCTCAGGTCTTCCGGGACGGCTCCGAGGTATGGGTCGGCGCGTGTTGGATCCCACCCTCGGTCGGCCGTGGCCCGTTCGTGCCGATCCTGTCCTGTCATGACCGGTCGCGGCCCGCGGGAGCATGTGGCGGGCGTGGCACGAGTGCTCTCTCCGCACGGCGCGTTCGCCCTGCACCGAGTGGACGGTGCATTCCCCTTCGCGCTGCGTTCCGCAGTAGCCATGGCGCTGCCGACGCTGCCCTTGGTGCTGTCGGGACGGGCCACGGACTCCGTCTTCGCCATGATGGGCACGTTCACCACCGCGTTCGGGCGCAACCTTCCCTACACTCGGCGCGCCCGAGTCCTCGCGGTGGTCGCCTGCGCCATGACGGCATGCGTGGGCGCGGGCTCCGCCCTCGCCGCCTGGGTGCAGCCCCGGGAAAACGCGGCCGGTGCCGCCGTGGTGGTCGCGGCGATGGCCGTGGTGGCCGGGCTGGCGAAGTTCGCATGCGACGCGGCGAGGCTCGGCGGGCTCGGAGCCGTGCTGCTCCTCTTCTCGTTCGCCGTGTCGGCGAACGGCACGCCCGCCATCGGCGATGTCCTCCCGCACACCGGGCTGGCCGCCGTGGGAGCGGTCGTGGCCTGGGCGCTGGCCATATCCGGGCGGTTGGTGCAACCAGACCGGCCCCAGCGCCTGGCGGTGGCCACGGCGCTGCGTGAGCTCGCCGCGCTCCTGGAGGCGGCAGGGGCACAGGGCGGTGGCCCGGCTCCCCGGCAACACGCCACCGCCGCGGTCGTGCAGGCCTACCAGTCGCTCGGTGTACTGCCCCCGACGGCCGCAGAACGAGGTGGCCGGGCGGATGTGTGCGTGATCCTGGCCGACTTCTCCTGGTCGCTGCTGATCGACTCGGCGCACCGGCCTGAGGCTGCCCCTGCCGGTCTGCCGCGACATCTGCGCCGCCAGATCCGGGTTCTCGTGGACTGGCGCCGCCGGACCCCTGCTCTCGTCGCCGAGCTGACGTTCCTGTCCCCAGGCGACCGGGGCGGACCCCGGAGCGGCGCCACAGCGATCGGGCCCGGTGCTCCAGCCACCGGGCGCGCCACCGAGCTGCTGATGGGTCGGCAGTCCGATGGCCGCGGCCGTCTGCTGACCCTCGCCGTCCCGGCGCTACGAATGGGACTCGGTGCCGGCGTGGCGGGCGGGTTGTCCCTCGCCCTGGGCCTCGGCCACGGGTACTGGGCGGCGATCGCGGCCGCCGCGGTGCTGCACTCCGTCAACGTCCGCATGGCAGCGCAGCGTGCCGTTCAGCGCACCTTCGGAACGGTCGCGGGACTGCTCCTTGCCTTCGGGGTACTGGCCGCCGGCCCGACTCCCACGGTGCTCGTTCTGGTGATCGTGCTCTTGGAGTTCCTGCTGGAGTACTTCGTCGTACGCAACTACGGCCTGGGCGTCGTCTTCCTCACGCCTCTCGCCCTGCTGCTGACCGACCTGGCCGATCCCGAACCGGCCGGTGTTCTCGTCGCGGACCGGGCCTTGAGCAGCCTGCTGGGGATCACCATTGGGCTCGTCTGCGCTCTTCTGGTCGTTCATGACCGAGCCGCGGTCAGGGCGGAACGGGCACTGGCCGCATGCGTCGAAGCCACCGAGCGGGCGGAGCGGGCGTTGACCGACCACTCACGGCCGCCACTCCCGGTACTACAGGCACAACTGGCCGCGGCAGTCGTGGAACTGCGTGCGGCCGACGACGCCGCAGCAGGCGAACTGTGGCAGGCCGAGATAGACCCCGCCGAACTCGCCGCCATGGAGCAACGTGCGTACCTTCTGCTGGCCCGGATCACCGGATCGCAGTGAGGTCGAAGCTACGCGTGAGTCCCGGCCCTGCTCGCGAACAAGGTGCTGCGGCCCGTGCCGAGGGCCTGTCCTCCGGCGGGGGCGATCACGAGGACAGCCATGGACAGGCATCGAAGATCTTCTGCGGCACCGAAATCGCGTTCGTACCCCATAGCAGGAACGATGCCCTTATGACACATTTCCCGAGCAGCGCCGCAGAAGAGGCGGGTCAGTGGTTCTACTGCCTCAAGCACGAATCAGTCGAGGAGGGCCCCGCATGCCGGGCAGCGGATCGCCTCGGGCCCTATGCATCCAGTGAAGAGGCCGCGCGAGCCATCGAAACCGCCCGCAAGCGCACTACCCAGTGGGAATCGGACCCACGTTGGCAGGACGGTGAGGAGAAGAACGGCGGAACGAACACAGTCGACTAGAACTGTCTGTATGGCCGGCCTGCGGCCTTCGTGAGATCGTGAGGTGAGCAGGCTTCAGGACGTCACTCGTCATGACCGAAGGACGAGGGATCATCGTGATGCAGAGTCTGATCAAAGAGGTCGAAGGGCTGCGGGCACTCGACCGTGCCTGCCATTCGGCCGCCGGCTGGGTGGGCCGGATGACGCGCCCCAACGCGGTGAAGAACACCCTGTCCGGGACCTGGCTGGGGCATCCGGTGCACCCGGCGCTGACGGCCCTGCCCATCGGCGCGTGGACGATGGCCTTCGCGCTGGACGTGACCGCGGGACGGGCTGGAACCGAATCGGCCCGCCGACTGGTCGGGCTGGGACTGCTCGCCACACTGCCGGCCGCGGCGACAGGCGCGTCCGACTGGTCGGAGACCTCCGGCGCCACACAACGTGCGGGCTTCGTACACGCCGTATGCAATGTGACCGCCGCGGCGGTTCAGGCTGCTTCCTGGGTAGCCCGCCGCAGGGGTCGACACCGGGCGGGGGCCGTACTTGGTGGGGCGGGCCTCGGCATCACCGCGTGCGCCGCCTATTTGGGCGGGCATCTGTCGTTCGTACGGGGCGTCGGCGTCAACCACACGGCCTTCGAGCACACCGTCGAGGAGTGGACCGACGTTGCGGCACTGTCCGGCCTGCAGGAGGGGCGACCGCACCGGGTGACGGCGGGCGGAGTGCCGGTGGTGCTGGTCCAGCACGAGGGATTCGTGAGTGCGATCTCGGCTACGTGCACTCACGCCGCGGGCCCGCTCGACGAGGGCGAAGTCGTGGACGGGGAATGCATTCGCTGCCCCTGGCACGGCAGCGTCTTCCGGCTCCTGGACGGCACGGTCAGGCGCGGCCCCGCGACGGTCGCCGCACCGCGCTGGGACGTGAAGGTCGACGACGAGGGCCGCGTCTACGTCCGGGCTGCCACCTCCTGCACCCGACGGCTGGGATTACACACGCTGCTGCGGTGAAAGCGACCCTCGATACGAAATCAAGAGCGATAAAAAGGAGCGATAAAACAGACCACGTCGCCATACACAAGGGGGCGCGCTGACCAGACTCTGAGTAGGTCGCTTGTCGGCGCCGATTCGGTGCCGGTCCTGGCACACGGTCAAGGCATGGGATTGAGGGGTACGGAAATGAGCAGGCATGCGTCAGATTTCCCCGACGAACTCCTGTGGCGATACTTCGGATCGGAGTTCGGCTCTGCCCCGCAGCTGCGTCGAGCAGAGGTCGAAAAGCTCCTCACCGACGACGGGCAGCGGCGATTTGAACTCGCCGAGCACGCCGCCGTGTCCTGGGGCAGGACAGAAATCCTCGGTGACGTCCACATTGCCTCGGAACGCTTCGTGGTCACGCCACGGGGGCTGCTGTACGCCGCCCGGCTACGGGGGAAGCAGGGACAACCCCGGCGTCCGCGCCCTGCATACTTCACTCCGCGGATCGGGCACGCCGGACGAGCGCCCGCGCCCGCGCGGTCACAGTCGCTCTACTATCTGGCAACACCCCACTCATCATTCGACCAGCTTGTCGACCGGGTCCGTACCACCCCACCGCGGCAAGACTCGACGACGGTGGTGGACAGCCGGTTCGGCCACGAACTCGAGTTCCCCTGTCCGCTCGACGCCTCGCTTCGCCGGACTCTGGACTCCCATCCCGTTCTGATCTGGATCTAGCGTCGATCGCGACGCCTCCCCTGCGCCTGGAACGCCGGCGGTTCTCCACTGCGCCCCGGCCACAGCCCTGGGCGGCGATATCGTGGAAAACATGGAAGGCAGCCCACTCGCCGAACTCGACCGTCGGATCTCCGACTGCCGGGACTGCCCCCGGCTGGTCGAGTGGCGCGAAGAGGTGGCCCACACCAAACGCGCCGCCTTCGCAGACCGGACCTACTGGGGCCGCCCGATCCCGGGCTGCGGGCCACCCGATGCCTCGACTCCGCTGGAGCGCGATACCTGCCGCCCCTGACTGGTGGAAGAGCTACGGCTGCTGCAGCCCACTCTGAAGGCTGTGGTCGTGCTCGGCGCCTTCGGTTGGGAGGCTGCCCTGCCAGCCTTCGCCGAGGCGGGCTGGAGCGTGTCCCGACCGCGGCCCGGCTTCGGACACGGCGCCCGCGTGACGCTCGACGGGCTGGAGGTCTTCGGCTCCTTCCATGTCAGCCAGCGCAACACGTTCACCGGCCGACTCACCCCCCCCAGATACTCCGGGACGTTCTGCTCACCGCCGCTGACCTGGCGGGGATGGGATGCCGACTCGACCCGCAGGACCGGGGCTGAACACGCCCCCGACGCCTCGCGCCGGCCCACCAACTCAGGACGGTTCGGATGTGCTCTGGGCGTCGCGCAACCGTGCTTGTCGTGCTCCTACCGCTGCCCAGGCAAGGACAGCGGCGGCAGCGAACGCCGCGGGCGCCATCCAGGGCCGGTCCAAGCGGTAGCCGCACGCGTGGTCCACGGAGAGACGCCCGGGCCCTGTCAACGCCAAACCGGCCGCGGCCACGCCGTAGATGGTGTTCAGCTCGTAGCCTCCGGCGTAGCCGAAGAAGCCGTGGGGCGCGTGCACCGCCGCCGCCCCCAGCATGCTCGCCGCCACCGCCGCCCCACCCGCGGGCGTGGCAAGGCCCAGGCCGAGAAGGGCTCCGCCGCCCGCCTCCGCGGCTCCGGCGGCGACCGCGCTCACCATGCCCGGCTTGTAGTCCTGCTCCTCCATGAACTGTGCAGTGCCCTTGATGCCGGACCCCCCGAACCAGCCGAAGAGCTTTTGCGCGCCGTGCGCGAACAACGGCCCGCCCACACCCAGACGAACAAGCAGGAGACCGACGTCTCGGCGATCCACACACGTCACGGCAGTACACCTCCGACAAGCTTCAGGCCACGGGTCTTGACCACGTCTCCCTCCACCGTCACACGGAAGGCCGAGCAGCGCCTGGCGGGACAGGGGCTACTCGGCCGCTCACAGGTGCTGTCGCGGCAGCGGGCGTTGCGCCCTCATATGGTTGGCGCAAATGCCAGGTGAGAGCCTGGTGTGGCACCCGGGCGCGGCCCCGGGGAGGTACTGAGCTGCCCCGAGTTTCGTAGAGTCCGATCTTGATTGGTTCAGGCGGACTGCGG